>NZ_JBBYXK010000003.1:0-316972 GCF_039655875.1 Emcibacter sp. SYSU 3D8
GTTGGTCAGGATGGCGATGTCCTCGAGCATGGCCTTGCGGCGATCACCGAAGCCCGGCGCCTTCACGGCCGCGACCTTCAGGCCGCCGCGCAGCTTGTTGACCACCAAGGTTGCCAGGGTTTCACCCTCGACGTCCTCGGAAATGACCAGCAGCGGACGGCCCGACTGCACAATACGCTCCAGGATCGGCAGCATGGCCTGCAGATTGGCCAGCTTCTTCTCGTGCAGCAGGATGTAGGGCTCTTCCAGATCGACCAGCATCTTCTCGGCGTTGGTGATGAAGTACGGCGACAGGTAGCCACGGTCGAACTGCATGCCTTCGACGGTTTCCAGTTCGGTTTCCATCCCCTTGGCTTCCTCGACCGAGATGACACCCTCGTTGCCGACCTTTTCCATGGCGCGGGCCAGCATCTCGCCGACTTCCCTGTCGCCATTGGCGGAAATGGTGCCGACCTGCTCGATTTCCGAGTTGGACGAGACCTTCTTCGAACGGGACTTCAGCTCATTGGCAACGGCGGTGACGGCGAGGTCGATGCCGCGCTTCAGGTCCATCGGGTTGTAGCCGGCGGCGACGGCCTTCGAGCCTTCGCGCACGATGGCCTGGGCCAGCACGGCGGCAGTGGTGGTGCCGTCACCGGCGATGTCGTTGGTCTTGCTGGCAACTTCGCGCACCATCTGGGCGCCCATGTTCTCGAACTTGTCCGAGAGCTCGATTTCCTTGGCGACGGTGACGCCGTCCTTGGTGATGTGCGGTGCGCCGTAGCTCTTGTCGATGACGACGTTGCGGCCCTTGGGACCCAGCGTAACCTTCACCGCGTTGGCGAGGATATCGACGCCGCGCAACATGCTCTGGCGCGCATCCGCGCCGAATTTGACTTCCTTGGCAGCCATGGTTTTATCTCCCAGAATTGATTAGGCGGCGGCTTTCGCGGCCGTGGGGGCTTCGATGATGCCCATGATGTCCGACTCCTTCATGATCAACAGCTCCTGGCCGTCGATCTTGACCTCGGTGCCGGACCACTTGCCGAACAGCACGCGGTCGCCGGCCTTCACCTCGACCGGGACGATGTCGCCCTTGTCGTTGCGCGCGCCGGGGCCCACTGCGATCACTTCACCCTCGGACGGCTTTTCCTTGGCCGTGTCCGGAATGATGATGCCGCCGGGGGTCTTCTCTTCTTCCTGGACGCGGCGAACGACGACGCGATCCTGAAGCGGTTTGAACTTCATCGATCAATATCCTTAAATTCCAGGAAGCCTGGCGTTGAATAGCACCGGCTCCCGAGGAGTTTCCGGCAGATTATGGTGGGAGTGCGCTCTATGTACGCCTTACTGGCAATCAAACAAGCAGAATGCCAACTTCCGGACGATATCCGCGTAATTTCCCTTCTAAAATGAAAACGGGAGGCTGAAGCCTCCCGTTCACGACAAATTCTGTGCGAAATCCTATGCGGCCTTGGCCAGATTCTTCAGCACATATTGCAGGATGCCGCCCTGCTTGTAGTAGGACACTTCATCCAGCGTATCGATGCGGCAGACCAGGGTGGTGACCCTCGTGGTGCCGTCGGCGTACTGGATGGTGGCGGTCACCGGCATGCGCGGGGTGATGCCGTCGGCGAGGCCGGTCAGCGAGATCACTTCCTGGCCGGTCAGGCCGAGCGTCTTGCGGCTCTCGCCCTCGTTGAACACCAGCGGCACGATGCCCATGCCCACCAGGTTCGACCGGTGGATACGCTCGAAGCTCTCGGCGATGACCGCCTTGATGCCCAGCAGCCGCGTGCCCTTGGCGGCCCAGTCGCGCGACGAGCCGGTGCCGTATTCCTTGCCGGCGACGACGACCAGCGGCACGCCCTGTTCCTGGTACTTCATGGAGGCGTCGTAGATGCTCATCACTTCGCCGGTCGGGATGTAGGTGGTCACGCCGCCTTCGGTGCCCGGCGCCATCTCGTTGCGGATACGGATGTTGGCGAAGGTGCCGCGCATCATCACTTCGTGGTTGCCGCGGCGCGAGCCGTAGGAGTTGAAGTCGGCGGGATTGACGCCGTGATCCATCAGATACTTGCCGGCGGGGCCGTTCTTCTTGATCGATCCGGCAGGCGAGATGTGGTCGGTGGTGATGGAATCGCCCAACAGGGCCAGCGGACGGGCATTGACGATATCCGTCACCGGCGCGGCGTCGCCGGCCAGGCCCTGGAAGAAGGTGGGCTGGCGCACATAGGTGCTGTCGGGCTGCCAGTCATAGGTCAGGCCGGTCGCCACCTCGATCTCCTGCCACGCCTTGGTGCCGGTGAACACGTCGGCATAGCGTTCCTTGAACATCTGCGGCGTTACCGACTCGCGCATGGCGGCGGCAATGTCGGCATTGGACGGCCAGATGTCCTTCAGATAGATGGGCGTGCCGATCTGGTCATAGCCCAGCGGTTCCTTGGTGATGTCGGTGCGGATGCTGCCGGCGATGGCATAGGCCACCACCAGCGGCGGCGACGCCAGATAGTTGGCGCGCACATCCTGGCTGACACGGCCCTCGAAGTTGCGGTTGCCCGACAGCACCGATACGCCGACCAGATCGTTGGTGTTGATCGCCTTCGAGATCGGCTCGGGCAGCGGGCCCGAATTGCCGATGCAGGTGGTGCAGCCATAGCCGACCAGGTTGAAGCCCAGCATGTCGAGCGACTGGCTGACGCCGGCGCGGTCGAGATATTCGGTCACGACCTGAGATCCCGGCGCGAGCGAGGTCTTCACCCACGGCTTCACCTTGAGGCCCTTGGCGATGGCGTTGCGGGCCAGCAGGCCGGCGCCGATCATCACGCTGGGATTCGAGGTGTTGGTGCACGAGGTGATGGCGGCGATCACCACGTCGCCATGGCCGATATCGTAGTTGGTGCCTTCGACGGCGACCCTCAGAGTCTTGCTGTCGGCCTTGCCGAAACTGGTCGCCAGTTCCTTCTCGAAGGCGGTCGCCGCGTCGCTGAGCAATACGCGGTCCTGCGGACGCTTCGGGCCGGCAAGGCTCGGCACGACGGTCGAAATGTCCAACTCCAGCGTATCCGTGAACACCGGTTCGGGCGACGCATCGTCACGCCACATGCCCTGGGCCTTGGCGTAGGCCTCGACCAGCGCGACGCGCTCGGGGTCGCGGCCGGTGAAGGTCAGGTAGTTCAGCGTTTCGCGGGAGATCGGGAAGAAGCCGCAGGTGGCGCCATATTCCGGCGCCATGTTGGCGACGGTCGCCTGGTCGGCCAGCGAGAGCTGGTCGAGGCCGGGGCCGTAGAATTCCACGAACTTGCCGACGACGCCCTTCTTGCGCAGCATCTGGGTGACGGTCAGCACCAGATCGGTGGCGGTGGTGCCTTCCCGGGGCTTGCCGGTCAGCTTGAAGCCGACGACCTCGGGGATCAGCATGGACACGGGCTGGCCCAGCATGGCCGCCTCCGCCTCGATGCCGCCGACGCCCCAGCCCAGCACGGCCAGGCCATTCACCATGGTGGTGTGGCTGTCGGTGCCCACGAGCGTGTCGGGATAGGCGATCTCGGCGCCGTCCACCTTGTTGGTCCAGACGGTCTGGGCCAGATATTCCAGGTTTACCTGGTGGCAGATGCCGGTGCCGGGCGGCACCACGCGGAAATTGTCGAATGCGGTCTGGCCCCAGCGCAGGAACTCGTAGCGCTCCTTGTTGCGCTCCATCTCCAGGTCCACATTGTCCTGGAACGAGCGGCCGGCGCCGAAATGATCCACCGACACCGAATGGTCGATGACCAGATCGACCGGCGCGAGCGGGTTGATCTTCTTGGGATCGCCGCCCAGCTCGAGCATGGCGGCGCGCATGGCGGCCAGATCGACCACGGCGGGAACGCCGGTGAAGTCCTGCATCAGCACGCGGGCGGGGCGGTACGCGATCTCGCGCTCCGAGGTCTGGTTGTTCAGCCAGTCGCCCATCGCCTTGATGTCGTCGACGGTGACCGAGACCCCATCCTCGTAACGGAGCAGATTTTCCAGCAGCACCTTCAAGGAATAGGGAAGGCGGCTGAAGTCGATGCCGAGAGCCTTGCCCGCCGCATCGATGCTGAAATAGTCATAAGTCCTGGCGCCAACAGTCAGTTGACCGCGCGTCTTCAAGGTGTCGTGCCCAACGCTCACGTCACGATGCTCCTGATTTAAGTTGTTTCCGGCTGATGGTGCCGGTTTTGCCCCAATTCCACCCCCTTGCCAACCGCAAAGTTGGACGCGCGCCGGGCAAGGGGGCTAAGGTCCGGCGCGAGATCAGCGGAGCCGCAGCCCACCAATGCCAAATGCCGGAACCATCGGCCTGACCGTCGACAACCTCGCATGCCGGCGCGGAGAACATGAAGTTTTCACAGGTCTGTCGTGCGGCCTTCGTCCCGGCGGGGTGCTGTATCTGCGCGGTCCCAATGGCGCCGGAAAGTCGAGTCTGCTGCGAATCCTGGCCGGTTTCATCGCCCCGGCCGACGGCGCTGTCGGCTGGAATGGCGAGGAAATCCGCCTCGATCCGCCGGCCCATTGCTCGAGGCTGCACTATGTGGGGCACTTGGACACGCTGAAGCCTGTGCTGACCGCCGCCGAGAATCTCCTGTCCCAGGCCGCTGTGCTGGGCCAGACGGCCGATGTGGACGCCGCGCTTGGGCGTCTCGGCCTTGCCAATCTGCGCGACCTGCCGGCGCGGTTCCTGTCGGCCGGCCAGCGCCGCCGCCTCGCGCTGGCCCGTCTGGTGGCGGTGCCGCGCCCGCTGTGGCTGCTCGACGAACCGACGGTAGCGCTCGATGCCGACTCGACCGGGCGACTCGAGGCGCTGCTGGCCGAGCACCGTGACGGCGGCGGCATGGCGGTGATCGCCACCCATACCGACATGAACCTTCCTGGCGCGGACACGCTCGAGTTGGCAGGGCGGCAGCGGGTGCACGCGCGGTGAGCCCGTTCCTCGCCATCGTCCGCCGCGACCTGCTGATCGCCCGCCGGCAGGGCGGCGGCTCGCTGCTTGCCGTGGCGTTCTTCGTGGTGGTGGCCGCGCTGTTTCCCTTTGCCGCCGGCGCCGAGCCGATGGTGCTGCGCGGCCTGGCGCCGGGCGTCATCTGGGTGTCGGCCCTGCTGGCGACGCTGCTGTCGCTCGACCGGCTGTTTCAGGCCGATTTCGAGGATGGCAGCCTCGATGTTCTCGCCCTGTCGCCGCAGCCGCTGTTCTTCACCGTGCTGGCCAAGGTGCTGGCCCACTGGCTGGTGGTCGGCCTGCCGCTGGTGATCGCCGCACCGCTGGTTGGCCTGCTGCTCAATCTGCCGGCCGCGGCATATCCGGTGCTGGTCGCCGCCGCCTTGATCGGCACGCCCGCGCTCAGCCTGATCGGCGCCATCGGCGCGGCGCTGACGGCCGGCATAAGGCGCGGCGGCGTGCTGGTGCCGTTGCTGGTGCTGCCGCTGTACATCCCGACCCTGATATTCGGCGTCGCCGCAACCGCCGATCCGGCCTCGGCCACCGAGCCGCTGATGCTGTTGGGCGCGGTCAGCCTGATGGCGCTGGTACTGGCGCCGCTCGCCTCGGCCGCGGCACTTCGGCTGGCGCTGGAGTAAGGCGCTCTCCCTGCCGATCCTGCAGACCGCGCCATGGCGAGGCACCCTGCCGTGGAACCGCCCCGTCCATGACGACGTTAGGGCAGCACGGAGGCAGTCTGTCTTCTGAACCAAGGTCCCGCGGGGCAATCCGGCCATGGCGGCCAGCGAACGCAAATCAAAGATTGGATGGACACATGATCAAAGTGGGAGCCCTCGCGGCATTGACTTTCGTTGCCCTGTCGGCGTCGCCGTCGGCGGCGCAGACGGCATGGCGCGACATCGGCAGCGTCGACTTTGACAGAGGCGGCGATCACGAACGGCAATACGGCAATTTCGGCGGACCGGTCGAGCGGCTGAGACTGGCTGCATCGGGCAACGACGTGATCTGCAGGACCGTCACGGCCACGTTCAACAACGGCAAGACGCGCCAGATCTTCGAGGGGCGGATCCGTGAAGGCGGCGCCACGTCGGTTGATCTTCCCGGCAAGGAGCGCCAGATTCGCAAGCTCGATTTCCGCTGTCGTTCTGAAGGCCGCCGCGACGCCCGGATCGACATCGCGGCAGACCTGGGCGGCTACAGCGACATCTGGCGGAAGAATCCTGCCTGGGCGCAGCTGTTCGGTATCGGCGTCACTGCCGACCGGGGGCACGGCCGCCATGACGGCAGGCATGACGCCCGCCACGACGACCGCCGTGATGATCGCCGCGACGACCGCATGAACGGCTGGGTGCGTCTCGGCGCCGACAGTTTCGAGGGCCGGCGCGACCGGGAAGCCATATCCGCCGGCTGGAAGGGCCGCAGCGTCGACACGCTGGCGTTGCGGGCGGTGAATGGCGATGCGCGGTGTAGCCGCGTCTATGTCACCTTTGGCAACGGCAAGACCCGTGACCTGGAGATTGGCGATCGCGGCCGCCTGCGCGAGGGCGACTTCCGCCGGATCGATCTGCCCGGCAACGAGCGCAATGTTCGCCAGCTTCAGCTGGTGTGCAGTCCCATCGGCGACCGCCGGGTGACCATCGAAAGCTACGCCCGCAAGTAAACCGCGCACCATCAGCAAGGCTCTCCGGGTTCGGCCCGGGGAGCCTTTCGCTGTTCCCGGAGGATGCCCTCGCCGGCTTCCGTTCGCCCGGGCGGTCCAACTCCGCTTGCGCCTTATCGGGCGGACCGCTACATCACTCCCCATGTCCGGCTGGCACCGCTTCGCGAACCCGACGCGTTTTTCCCGCCTCAGCGCCAGGATCCTTCCCTGGGCGCTGGCGCTGACCGTCGTCCTGTTCGCCCTGGGATTGTATCTCGCGCTCGTCGGCTCGCCGCCTGACGCGCGGCAGAAGGATACCGTCCGCATCATGTATATCCATGTGCCGTCAGCCTGGATGGCGCTCGCCACCTATGTGCTGATGGCGAGCTTCAGCGGCATGGGCTTCATCTGGAAACATCCGTTGGCCGACATCGCGGCGAAGAACTGCGCGCCCATCGGCGCCGGCTTCACCCTGCTGGCGCTGGTTACCGGCGCGCTGTGGGGCGCGCCCATGTGGGGGACATGGTGGGAATGGGGCGATGCGCGGCTGACCTCGTTCCTGATCCTGTTCTTCCTCTATCTGGGCTACATGGCGCTGTGGCAGGTGTTCGAGGACCCGGAGAAGGCGGCGCGGGCGGCGGCCATCCTGGCGCTGGTGGGCCTGATCAACATCCCGATCATTCATTTCTCGGTGCAGTGGTGGAACACCCTGCATCAGCCGGCGAGCGTTTTCCGCCGGGGCGGCCCGACCATCGATTCGGCCATGCTGTGGCCGCTGTTCATCATGCTGGGCGCGTTCAAGGCCTATTTCATCTCGGTCCTGCTGCTGCGCATCCGCGCCGAGGTTGCCGAGCGGCGGGTGCGCGCGCTGCAGATGATGCAGGCCGAGGCCTAGGATGAACTGGGAATACGCCTCCTATATCTGGTCGGCCTACGCGGCGGCGGCGGTGATCCTGCCGGTTGTCGCGGCTGCCAGCGCGCTGCGGCTGCGGCGGGCGCTGCGGTTGCAGGTCGTGCTGGAGGCCAGACTCGAGGAAATGCGGAGCCGCGATGAAGCGTAAGACCCAGCGCATGATCTATGTCGGCGCCGGGCTCGGCATCCTGGCGTTCGCCGGGGCGCTGGCGTTCTTCGCCATTGGCGACAATGTGCGGTTCTTCTACAGCCCGGGCGACCTGCGTCAGATGTCGGCGCCGCCGTCGACGGCGTTTCACCTGGGCGGTCTGGTGAAACCCGGCAGCGTGCACAAGGACAACGAAATGGTCCTGCGCTTCGTGGTGACCGACGGCGCGTCCGACGTGCCGGTGGTGTACGACCAGACCGAGCACGGCCTTCTTCCCGACCTGTTCGCCGAAGGACAGGGCGCTGTCGCCGAGGGCAGGCTGGGCGCCGACGGTACCTTTGTCGCCACCCGCGTGCTTGCCAAGCATGACGAGAACTACATGCCGCCCGAGGTCACCGACGCGCTGAAGCGCTCGGGCGAATGGCAGCGGGGCGAGTCTCCATGATCGTCGAGCTTGGCCATTTCGCGTTGATCCTGGCGCTGTTGGCCGCGCTGGTACAGGGCACGGTGCCGCTCATCGGCGCCCAGCGCGGATACGCCGCGCTGATCGCCGTCGCACGGCCAGCGGCCTTCCTGCAACTGGGCCTGGTGACCCTGTCATTCGCGGCGCTGACCTGGGCTTATGTGGTGTCGGATTTCTCGGTCGCGAACGTGGCGCTCAATTCCCACACCGACAAGCCGCTGCTCTACAAGATCAGCGGCGTGTGGGGGAATCACGAGGGCTCGATCCTGCTGTGGATCCTGATCCTGGCGCTGTTCGGCGCCGGCGTCGCCGCCTTCGGCCGGAGTTTGCCCGAGGCGTTCCGGGCCAGGGTGCTGGCCATCCAGGCACTGATCGCCGTCGGCTTTCTCGCCTTCTCGCTGTTCACGTCGAATCCCTACGCGCGGCTCGACCCGGTGCCGCTCAACGGCAACGGGCTCAATCCGCTGCTGCAGGATCCCGGTCTCGCGTTCCATCCGCCCATGCTCTATCTGGGCTATGTGGGCCTTTCGATCGCCTTCTCCTTTGCCATAGCGGCCCTGATCGAGGGCAGGGTCGATCCCGCCTGGGCGCGCTGGGTGCGGCCGTGGACGCTGGCCGCCTGGTCGTTCCTGACCGCAGGCATCGCACTCGGTTCGTGGTGGGCCTATTACGAGCTGGGCTGGGGCGGCTGGTGGTTCTGGGACCCGGTGGAGAATGCCTCGTTCATGCCCTGGCTCGCCGCCACCGCGCTGCTGCATAGCGCCATCGTCGTCGAAAAGCGCGACACGCTGAAAAGCTGGACCATCCTGCTGGCGATCCTCGCATTCTCGCTCAGCCTGCTGGGCACGTTCCTGGTGCGCTCGGGCGTGCTGACCTCGGTGCATTCCTTTGCCAGCGACCCGGCACGCGGCGTGTTCATCCTGGCCTTCCTGATCGTCGTGGTCGGCGGCTCGCTGACGCTTTACGCGGTGCGCGCGCCGTCCATGAAGGCAACCGGCATGTTCTCGCCCATCTCGCGCGAGACCAGCCTGATCATGAACAATCTGGTCCTGGCGGTGGCGGCCTTCGCGATCCTGTTCGGCACCCTCTATCCGCTGCTGGCCAAGGAGGCGGGCTATCAGGTGTCGGTGGCCGCGCCGTTCTTCAACATTGTCTTCCCGGCGCTGATGGCGTTGCTGATCCCGTTCATGGGGCTGGGCCCGCTGCTCGCCTGGAAACGCGGCAATCTGCGCGAGGCGCTGAAGCGGCTGCGCCCGGCCCTGGTGCTCGCGGTGATTGCCGGGCTGGCGGTGGCCATCGCCACCAAGGGACCGTTCTGGGCCAGCATCGGCGTTGCCTACGGGGTCTGGCTCACGGCGGCGGTGCTGACCGAACTGGCCGGTCGGGTGGGCCTGTTCCGCGCCCCGGGCCAGGCGCTGCGCCGCGCCGCCGGATTGCCGCGCGGCGCCTGGGGCATGATTCTCGCCCATCTCGGCATCGCCGTGATGATCTTCGGCATTGCCGTCTCCAGCGCCTGGCAGCGCGAGGAGATCACGGTGATCGAGCCGGGCGACAGCGTAAGGGTTGGCGGCTATCGCTTCGTGCTCGACGCGGTCGGGCCGGTGCGCGGCCCCAATTACGCGGCGATCCGCGGCACATTCTCGGTCTACAGGAACGACAAGTTCATCGTGCGGCTCTATCCCGAGACCCGCCGTTTCGCCGATCCGCCGCAAGAGACCACGGAAGCCGCGATCGATCCGCTGTTCACCGGCGACCTCTATGCGGTTATCGGCCAGGCACAGAGCGACGGCCGCTGGGGCGTGCGGCTCTACCACAAGCCGCTGGTGTCGTGGATCTGGGCGGGTGCGCTGATCATGGTGCTGGGCGGTCTGGTCTCGCTGTCCGACCGCCGCCTTCGGGTGGGCGCGCCGCGCGCGGCGAAGGTTCCGGCCCAGGTGGCGGCTGAAGGAGTGCCGGCGGAATGAAGCCGCAGCACGTCCTGCCGCTCGCCATATTCCTGACCATCGCGGTGGCCTTCGGCGTGGCGTTCTACATGAACTTCGATCCCACGGAGACGCCCTTCGCCATCGAGGGCAAGCCGGTGCCCGCCTTCGATCTGCCCGCCGCCGTCGAGGGCGGCGACGGACTGTCGGCGGCCGACCTGCAGGGGAAGGTCGCCGTCGTCAATTTCTTCGCCAGCTGGTGCGCACCGTGCCGGGCCGAACACCCGATTCTGGCGGGGCTGGAGACTCGCACCGGCGTGCCGGTGTACGGCATCGCCTGGAAGGACAAGCCCGCCGACCTGCGGGCCTGGCTGGCGGCCGACGGCAATCCGTTCTCCCGCACCGGCTTCGACGCCAACGGCCGGGTGGGTATCGACTGGGGCATCTCGGGCGTGCCCGAGACCTTCATCGTCGACCGGACGGGCAAGGTGGTCTGGCGCTTTCAGGGCGCGCTCAACGAGGCGGTCGTGACGAAATCGCTGCTCCCGGCCCTGCAGGGGCTGAAATGAGGGTGCTCGCCGTCATCGCGCTGCTGCTGTGGGCCGGCCCGGCGCTGGCAGTGGGCGCCGACGAGAAGATGCTGCCCGATCCGGCGCAGGAGACTCGCGCCCGCCAGCTGATGGAGGACTTGCGCTGCCTGGTCTGCCAGAACCAGTCGATCAGTGATTCCAACGCCGATCTGGCCCGGGATCTGCGGGAGATCGTCAGGGAACGGGTCGCTGAAGGCGAGAGCGACGCCCAGGTGCGCAAGTATATGGTCGATCGCTATGGCGACTGGATCCTGATGAAGCCGCCGTTCAATATCCGCACCGCCATCCTGTGGCTTGCTCCGCTGCTGTTCATTATCGCGGGCGGCCTGGGCGCCTGGGCATTTATCCGCCGCCAGCGCCCGGTCCGGCAGGCTGAGGCGCTCGATCCTGACGAGCAAGCCCGGCTGCGGGCGCTGCTCGACGAGGCGCCCTGATGCTCTATGCCCTGTTCGCGCTGCTGGCAGCACTGGCCGCCGCTGTCCTCGCCCTGCCGGTGCTCCAGCGGCGAGGGGCGTCTGTCGGGCGCGCCGGTCACGACGTGGCGATCTACCGCGCCCAGCTCGCCGAGCTTTCGGCCGAGCGGGATGCGGGCGCCATCGGCCCGGCCGAGGCCGAGGCGGCGCGGATCGAGGTGGAACGGCGCCTGCTGCGGGCCGCCGACCAGGCCGAGCCGGATTCCCGCCCGGATTTGTCGCCGGGCAGCCGCAAGCTTGCCGCGCTGGGTGTCGCGGGGGGCGTCGTGGCGCTGGCGGCGCTGATCTACGGCGCGCAGGGCCATCCGGACCTGCCCGACCGGCCGGCGGTGCGCGAGGCCGATGTGCCCGCTGGGGAAGCGACCGCCGACGAACTGGCCGTGCGCATGGCCGCCGCCATGCGCGAACGCCCCGACGAGCTGCGCGGCTGGCTGATGCAGGGCCAACTGGCCAGCTCGGTGGGCCGCTTCGACCTGGCTACCGAAGCCTATGAGGGCGCGGTGCGGCTGGAGCCGGGCGTGGTCGGCCACTGGCTGTCGCTGGGCCTGGCCCGCGTTGCCCGCGACGCCGGCATGGTCAACGCCGGTGCGCGCGATGCATTCGGCAAGGCCCTGGTGCTCGATCCGGCGAATCCGGTGGCGCGCTATTATCTGGGCCTGGCCTCGTTCCAGGATCACGACGACCGTGCCGCGTTCGACCGCTGGGCGGCGCTTGCCGCCGAAACACCGCCGGACGCGGAATATGCCGGCCTGCTGGCGCGCGGGCTGAACCGCGCCGCGCGCCGCATGGGCATATCCGCGCCGGACACGGACGCCGCGCCATCTGCGCCCGGCCCCAGCGCAGCGCAAGTGGAGGCCGCCCGGGACATGTCCGAGGGCGATCGCGGCGCCATGATCGAGGGGATGGTCCAGCGGCTCGCCGACCGACTGAAGCAGAACCCGGACGACCTGGACGGTTGGCTGCGGCTGGGCAAGGCCTATGCGGTGCTGGGCCGGACGGACGACGCCATCAGCGCCTATGGACAGGCGCAGCGGATCGATCCTGCCAATGCCGCGGCCAGGGAGGCTCTGGCGGCGTTGAAGGGCGGCTGAGCCCGTGCCAGACTGTCGGAATGGCACACCATCCTGCCCAGCATGAGAATTTCAAGCGCCGGGTCCCTGACGGGGACAACCGTGAACGTCTGGTCTGCGACGATTGCGGCCTGATCCACTACGACAATCCCAAGGTCGTCGTCGGCGCCGTCGTCACTTATGGCGGCAAGTTCCTGCTGTGCCGCCGGGCGATTCATCCGAGGAAAGGCTTCTGGACGCTGCCCGCCGGTTTCCTCGAAGAGCACGAGACCACCGAGGACGGCGCACGGCGCGAGGCGTACGAGGAGGCAACCGCGCATATCGTCATCGAGCAGTTGCTGGCGGTCTACAACGTGCCACGCATCAGCCAGGTGCAGCTGATCTACAAGGCGCACCTTGCCGAGCCGGTGTTCTCACCCGGAATCGAAAGTCTCGAAGTGGCGCTGTTCTCGTGGGACGAAATTCCGTGGGATGAATTGGCGTTCCCCAGCGTGGTCTGGGGACTCAACCAGTTCCGCGAGGTCGACGGCAAAGGTCCGTTCAGCCCGTTCACCAACCCGGCCGGTGAGACCGTAAGCCGGTAGCGCTCGCAACGTCCCGGAATGCTGGCGTTACGCCGAGGGGGTTTCTTCAGGTTCCTTGGTGATCGCGTGGCGGTTCATCACGCTCAACTGCGCCATGGCGAATACCATCGTCAGCGGCAGGAAGCCGAACAGCTTGAAGCTGACCCAGAACTCTTCCGAGAAATTGCGCCAGATGGCCTCGTTCAGGACCGCCAGGACGGCAAAGAAGATGGCCCAGCGCACGGTCAGGATGCGCCAGCCGGTTTCGGTCAGCGGTGGGAATGCGGCCTCGAAAACCACCTTGAGCAGCGAGCGGCCGGTCGCCAGCCCGCCAAACAGGATCGCCGAGAACATCACATAGATCATGGTGGGCTTCATCTTGATGAAGCGTGGATCGTCGAGCGCGAGAGTCAGCCCGCCGAATACCAGCACGATCACCAGGGTGATGATCTGGCTCATGGGCACGTGCCGGACCTTCAGCCAGTAGACGATGATGGCGGCCACGGTCGCGGCCATGAAGGTGCCGGTGGCGATGTAGATGTTGCCCTTGAAGTAGGCGGCGAAGAACACCACCAGCGGGCCCATGTCGAGCAACAGCTTCAGCCCGGTACCCATGACACGGTCTTTACTCATGCGGCCACTCCGGCGATGGCGTCTGCGAACTCGCGGGCGTCGAAGGGCTGCAGATCCTCGATGCTCTCGCCGACGCCGATGGCATGGATCGGCAGCCCGAACCTTTCAGCGCAGGCGACGAGGACACCGCCGCGGGCGGTGCCGTCCAGTTTGGTCATGATCAGTCCGGTGATCTGGGCCACGCTGCGGAACACCTCGACCTGCTGCACGGCGTTCTGGCCGGTGGTGGCGTCGAGCACCAGCAGGGTATCATGCGGCGAGGCGGGATCGGCCTTGCGAATCACCCGGATGACCTTGGCCAGTTCTTCCATCAGGCCCTGCTTGTTCTGCAGCCGCCCGGCGGTGTCGATCATCAGCACGTCGATATTCTGGGCGCGGGCCTGCTCGAGACCCTCGAAGGCCACGGCGGCGGCGTCCGAGCCGACGGGCTTGGCGATCACCGGCACATTGTTGCGCTCGCCCCATACCGCGAGCTGCTCGATGGCGGCGGCGCGGAACGTGTCGCCTGCGGCCAGCATCACGCTTTTGCCCTGGCTGCGGAACTGGCGCGCAAGCTTGCCGATGGTGGTGGTCTTGCCGCTGCCGTTGACGCCGACGACCAGGATCACATGAGGCCGGTTGGCCGGGTCGATCGCCAGGGGACGGGCAACCGGAATCAGGGTCTGTGCCACCACGCTGGCCAGGGTCCGGCGGACTTCCTCGTCGGTGACCTCCTTGTCCAGGCGGGTCTGGGCCAGCTCGCGGGTCACCCGCGCGGCGGTTGCCACGCCGAAATCCGCCATGATCAGCACATCCTCGAGCTCATCGAGGGTGGCGGCGTCCAGCTTGCGCTTGCCGCTGAGCACGCCGCTGGTGAACAGGCCGGTGATGCCGTCGGAAACGGAGGTGGTGCTTTTCTTCAGACCGTCCTTGAGACGGGTGAACCAGCCTTTTTTCTCGGGTTCGCTCAAGCGGCCAGCCGTCCGGTCAGGGAATGGTGATCGCGTCCGGTGATGTGGGCGCGGACGATGCCTTCGGCCGCGCCTGCGATGACGATCGGCGCGAAATGCTGGGTGTGGCCGATGCTGTCGCCGCCTTCGATCTTTTCCACCAGCACATCGGCCTCACGGCCCTGCTGTCGGGCGAAGAACGCGTCCCGCCGCTGTTCGCCGCGCAGGCGCAGGATGGCGGCGCGCTCGCGGATCACGTCGCCGCGCAGCTGCGGCATGCGCGCGGCCGGCGTGCCGGGACGGGACGAATAGGGGAAGACGTGCAGGAAGGTGATGGCCGCCTCGTCGACGCAGGCCAGGGTGTTGGCGAACATGGCCTCGGTCTCGGTCGGGAAACCGGCAATGAGGTCGGCGCCGAACACGACGTCGGGACGACGGGCGCGAACGTCGTGGCAGAAGTCGATGGATTGCTGCCGGGTATGGCGGCGCTTCATACGCTTCAGGATCATGTCGTCGCCCGCCTGCAGGCTCAGATGCAGGTGAGGCATCAGCCGGGGCTCGCCGGCGATCAGGTCCATCAGCACCGGATCGACCTCGACCGAATCGATCGACGACAGCCGCAGCCGCGGCAAATCGGGTACGGCCTTCAGGATCTTGGCGCACAGCGTGCCAAGGCCGGGCGCGCCGGGCAGATCGGCGCCGTAGGAGGTGATGTCGACGCCGGTCACCACCACTTCGCGGTAGCCGCCGTCCACCAGCAGCTTCACCTGATCGACCACCGCGCCCATGGGCACGCTGCGCGAATTGCCGCGGCCGTAGGGGATGATGCAGAAGGTGCAGCGGTGGTCACAGCCGTTCTGGACCTGCACGAAGGCGCGGGTGCGGCCGTCGATGCCGTTGACCAGATGGCCGGCGGTCTCGCGCACCGACATGATGTCGTTGACCTGTACCCGTTCGGAAGCGCCAACGCCGAAATCGAAACCCTGGGGCTGCAGCTTTTCCTCGTTGCCCAGCACCCGGTCCACCTCGGGCATGGCGGCGAAAGCGGCGGGATCGGTCTGGGCGGCACAGCCCGTCACGATGATGCGCGCCTCGGGCCGGTCGCGGCGGGCGCGGCGGATCGCCTGGCGGGCCTGGCGCACCGCCTCGTTGGTGACGGCGCAGGTGTTGACGATGACCGCGTCGCCGAGGCCCGCCTCCATGGCGTTGCGGCGGATCACTTCCGATTCCAGCGTGTTCAGCCGGCAGCCGAAGGTGATGATGTCAGGGGCGTTCACAGCATCACCTGCCCGCTGAAGCTGGTGGCGACGGGGCCGCGCATGATGATGCGGTTTTCGGCGGTCCAGGTGATCTCCAGCGGCCCACCGTCGAGCTGCACCATGATTTCCCGGTCGGTCAGGCCGCGCCGCATAGCGGCGACGGCGGCGGCGCAGGCGGCGGTGCCACAGGCCTGGGTGATGCCCACGCCCCGCTCCCACACCCGCAGGCGAATCTCGTCGGTCGAGATTACCTGGGCGATGCCGACATTGATTCGTTCGGGGAACATGGGATCGGTTTCGATGCGCGGTCCCCAGGTGGCCAGGTCGATCTTCGTCGCGTTGTCGACGAAGAACACTACATGGGGATTGCCCACATTGACGCAGGCCGGGTCTTCCAGAGGGCCCTTGGCGAACACCAGCGACAGGGTGTCGGCCTCGCGCGCCAGCGGAATCTCGCGCCAGCCGAAGCGCGGCTCGCCCATGTCGACGGACACCAGCTCTTCCTGCACCGCTTCCAGTTCGCAGCGCAGCAGGTCGGCCCTGGTTTCAATGGTCGCCCGGTCGCGGCCGCTCTCGCCCATCAGCAGGCTGGCGACGCAGCGGGTGGCGTTGCCGCAGGCCGACACTTCCGAACCGTCGGCGTTCTGGATCCGCATGAAGGCGTCGGCCTTCTCGGATGGCAGGATGGTGATGATCTGGTCGCAGCCGATGCCCCGGTGCCGGTCGGCGACGAAGCGAGCCTGCTCCGGCGTCAGGGCAAGCGGCGCCATGCGGGCGTCGAAGACAACGAAATCGTTGCCCAGCCCGTGCATCTTCACGAAGTTGCGTACCGTGCCCAGTGCGTTCATGGCGCGGTTATATGGGCCGCGCCCTTTGCGACTCAAGCGAAATGCTGGTCGCCGCCGTTTCCGGTTCATGGCGCCGGCCGGCGGAAGCGCCGGATTCGGCGCAGTCCACAGGAGCGCTCAAGCCCGCCGTGGACCACTTGCGGATGCGCGCGGCGGCGAAGATGACCATTTCGGCGGCGGTGCTAGACGTAGGTCAGCAGCATCCACAGGGCGTTCCAGGCGACATGCAGCAGGATTGCCGGCAGCAGCGAACCGGTCGCCAGCCGCGCCAGTCCGAAAATGATGCCGAGGGCGAACACGAACAGCAACGAGAGCAGGTCGTACTGGAAGTGCAGCAACGTCCAGGCAAGCGCCGACAGGGTCAGCGCCCCGGCCTGGCCGAGCCGGGTGGGAAGCAATCCCTCGAGCAGGAAGCCCCTGAACAGCAGCTCCTCGAGCACGGGTCCGGTGATGATCACCGTCAGCACGAGCAGCGCGCCGAACGGGACGCCGTCCAGCCAGGTCTGCGGCGGCGGGATGTCGAAGGCGGGCCGGACCACGGCCTCGACGATCCATTCGGTGGCGAACAGCGCGCCGGCGATGGCGATCCAGCGCCACAGCATGTCGCGGTCGAATGGTTGAATAGCCAGATAGGATGTCGCCCGTCCCGGGGCGCGCCAATCGGCCAGCTTCATGATGGCGGCGATGCCCAGCAGGTTGGCGATGATGCCATAGGCCAGCATCGGGTCGTTGGCCGTGCTGGGGTCCAATTCGGCGCCCACCGCCAGCATCAGCATCTGTGACATCATACCCGATATCACAAGCACCGCGCCGGTGAGCGCCAGCGTCACCCATGGCCCGTAGGGAAGGAATGGCTTGTCCTGTGTTCCCGGATTCATGGCGGCAGCATAGGGAAAAGCCGCTGCCCGCCGCAACGGAAGAACCTGCCGCCGCGCAACCGCCCGGTTACCGCCGCAGATAACGGTCGATGGGCGCTATTGGCCGATATCGAAGAGCGAGCGGGCGAAGCGGTTGCCGGGCTCGCTGAGCCAGGGCCGCATGCGGCTGAACAGGCTGGTGAAGCCTTCCCGGTGCTGCTCGCGGAATCCGGGATCGCCTGCGGCAATCTGCAGCTCGTTCGCGGCGGTCAGTTCGCAGAATTCCTTGAGTTCCTCCAGCGGCATCAGGATGGTCTCGCCGGTGAACCGGTCGTCGAACGGCAGCGGCGCCGCCGTGCCGATCCGGGGCCATACGGTTGCCCGGTCGCACGAGCAGTAGCGATAGACGATCGCCTCGGCCTCGGCGCCGATGATGTCCGCGACCAGCGCGCGCTTGTCCAGGGTCAGCATCGCGTCGGCGAAATGGGCGGTGCCGTAGGCGGCGTGGAACAGCCCGGCGTCGCACAGCACCGGGCGCGCACCCCATTCCACCAGCATATCGTGCACGCCGGTGAAATGCTCTTCCAGCGAGCCGTTGATATGGGCGAAGTCGCCGGCGCCCATCGCGGCGAGGGCGCGGAACTTTTCGTCGCGGTGGCTGGCCGGTGATGCGGGCGGCGGAGCGTACTTGGTCATGGGTCGAGCATATGGCCGTCGGGGGGCGCGCGGCAACGCCCGCGTGGCCCGGACCGGTTCACCACGGCTTGCCGGCGACCGTGATGCGCCGTCCCGCGGCGAGCGTCGACGAGGCGGACGGATCGCGGACATAGAGGGCGTTCAGTCCGTGGCGGGACAGACCTTCGATCGGGGTGAGCGTGCGGGTTGCAGGATCGTACTGGCAGGGCCTGAAGCCGAACCCGAGGATGAAGGCATGGACATCGCGGTCCGGATTGCCGTAGCGCAGCCCGGACTCGTTCATCTCGACGATCAGCGCCTTCAGGGACGGGTTTTCCAGGGTCGCGGTGGCGCCGCGAAGCGCCGGCAGTTCGTAGCCTTCGATATCCATCTTCATCATGGTGCAGTCCCGGCCTGCCATCAGGCTGTCGATGGTAACCACCGGCAATGCGAGTCCGTCGCCGGCAGTGTCCGCCGTCAGGACGTGGTTCATGCCGCCCTTGTCGGCGCTGAACCGCAAAACGCCCGGTTTGTCGCCGACTCCCAGGTTTCGCGCCTCCACCCGGTCGTCGATCCCGTTGAGACGGATATTGCTGGTCAGGTCGGCGAAGGTGACGGGCACGGGTTCGATCGCAATGGACCGGGCGCCGGCGGTTGCGCTCGCCAGGATCGAATACATGCCGATATTCGCGCCCACATCCACGAACAGGTCGTCCGCGGCGAGATAGTGAAGGACGAACAGCATGGTTTCGAAATCGAACAGGACGTTGTTGTAGATCAGCGTCGCGTAGTTCTCCCGGTTGGAATAGAGGATGCGCGCGCCGCCGGGCAGTTCGGTCACGAACTGCGTGTCGATCAGCCGCCGCGCCAGGTTCCATGCGACATACCGGAGCACGCTGCGCACCGGCCGCGCCGCGTTCGACGGATGCCGTATGATGTCGGCCAGGGTGTTCAGATGCTGCATGAACGGCGCTCGCGGGCTGGAACAGTCGCCCACCCTAGCATGGCGGCGTGCAGGTCGAGACATTGGGAAACGATGTGTATCGGGCGCTTGCGGCCGTGAGCACCCGGCGACGGACGCGGCGCAACCGTTCACGGGCGGCGGTGCCGGTTGCCCTCGGCCCTTGACTCTGCGGCCCGCCGCGCCTAATTTCCCGCCGCTCTACGAAAGCGCTGTGTTTTCGTGTCCAAGGATACCCACCCGTCAGCGAAGATTCGCCCGCGGGTGGCGTTGGTGTTTGGAAAAATGTTCGAGACGCTGTCAGGCCGTTTAGGCGACATCTTCGACAAGCTGCGGGGCCGCGGGGTTCTGAATGAATCCGACGTGGGCGCGGCCATGCGCGAGGTGCGCGTGGCGCTGCTCGAGGCTGACGTGGCGTTGTCGGTGGTCAAGGATTTCGTCGAGAAGGTGCGCGCCCGGGCCGTTGGCCAGGAAGTGTTGCGCTCGGTCACGCCCGGCCAGATGGTCGTCAAGATCGTCAATGACGAGCTGGTCGCCATGCTGGGCGGCGAGAGCGAGGACCTGAGCCTGGCGGCTGCGCCGCCGGCCGCCATCATGATGGTTGGCCTGCAGGGCTCGGGCAAGACGACCTCGACCGCCAAGATCGCCAAGCGGCTGGCCACCCGCGACCGCAAGCGCGTGCTGATGGCCTCGCTGGATACCCGGCGTCCGGCCGCCCAGGAGCAGCTGAAGATTCTCGGCACCCAGATCAATGTGCCGACCCTGCCGATCATCCCGGGCCAGATGCCGCTGGACATCGCCAAGCGGGCCATGGAGGCGGCGCGCCTCGGTGGCTACGACGTGGTCATGCTCGACACCGCCGGCCGCCTGCATGTGGACGAAGGCCTGATGGCCGAGCTGGATTCGGTCAAGTTCTCGACCATGCCGGTTGAAATCCTGCTGGTCGCCGATGCGCTGACCGGTCAGGACGCGGTCAACGTCGCCAAGCAGTTCAATGACCGCCTGAGCGTCACCGGCATCGTGCTGACCCGGATGGACGGCGATGGCCGCGGCGGCGCCGCCCTGAGCATGCGCGCCGTCACCGGCCGACCGATCAAGCTGGTGGGTACCGGCGAGAAGCTGGACGAGATCGACAATTTCCACCCGTCGCGGGTCGCCTCGCGCATCCTGGGCATGGGCGACGTTGTCTCCCTGGTCGAAAAAGCCCAGGAGATGGTCAGCGAGCAGGACGCCGAGGCGCTGATGAAGCGCCTGAAGAAGGGCCAGTTCACGCTCGTCGACTACCAGAAGCAGCTGGAGCAGATGCGCAAGATGGGCGGCATGACGGGCATCCTCGGCCTGCTGCCGGGTGTCGGCAAGCTGAAGAAGGCGCTGGCCGGCGCGAATATCGACGAGAGCATGCTGGTGCGCCAGGACGCGATCATCAACTCGATGACGCCGAAGGAGCGCGAGCACACGAAAATCATCGCCGCGTCGCGCAAGAAGCGCATCGCGGCAGGATCCGGCACCTCGGTGCAGGAGGTCAACAAGCTGCTGAAACAGCATCAGCAGATGGCCGAGATGATGAAGAAAATGGGCAAGGGCGGCAAAGGCATGCCCCAGCTGCCGCCGGGTTTCGACGGCATGCTGCCCCGATAACCGCATGACGAATCACAAGATCAAGAACAAGTAGCGAAGGAAAGCCTCATGGCACTGAAGATCAGACTGGCGCGCGGCGGCGCGAAGAAGCGTCCCTATTACCGCATCGTCGTGGCCGACAGCCGCGCCGCGCGTGACGGCGGTTTCATCGAGCGCATCGGCAGCTTCAATCCGCTGGTCCCCAAGGACAGCGAGCAGCGCCTGAAGTTCGACACCGAACGCATGCAGTACTGGCTGAAGCAGGGCGCCCAGCCGACCGACCGCGTTGCCAAGTTCCTGGCTGCCGCCGATCTGATCGCCAAGCCGGCGCAGCGCAACAACCCGATCCAGGGCAAGCCGAAGGCGAAGGCGCAGGAGCGCATCCGCGCGCTCGCCGCCGCCGCTGAAGCCGCCGAAGCCGCCGCCGCCAAGGCAGCGGAAGCCCCGGCCGAGGCCCCGGCTGAAGCCGCCGCCGAAGCGTCGGAGTAAGTCTTGGCCGGCCAGGCCGAGGGTCTGGTTGTCCTGGGAGCCATCGCCGGCGCGCATGGGGTGCGCGGCGAGGTGAAGGTGAAGACCTTTACCGAGGCACCCGAGACCATCGCCGCCTACGGACCGCTGACCGGCGATCCGGGCGGCAGGGTCTTCCGGGTCAAGGGGCTCAGGGCGGTGAAGGACGGCGCGGTTGTCCGGCTCGACGGTGTCGAGGACCGGGAAGCCGCCGAGGCGCTGAAGGGCACCAGGCTGTGCGTGAGCCGCGCGGCGCTGGGTGAGCCAGAGGAGGAAGACAGCTTCTTCCACGTGGACCTCATCGGCCTGACGGCCGAAGACGAGGCCGGGACGAAGCTGGGGACGGTAATCGCTGTCCACGCGTTCGGGGCGGGCGACATGCTGGATGTCCGCCTGGACGAGACGGGAAAGTCGGTGCTGGTCCCGTTCCGGCGGGAGATGGTGCCGGTGGTGGACCTGAAGGGCGGCCGAATCGTGGTCCGTCTGGATGACGAAGACGAGGAAGCGGAAGGAGATTCGGCATAGTGCCTGCGTTCGCGGCGACGGTGCTGACGCTCTTTCCCGAGATGTTTCCCGGCCCGCTGGGCGTTTCGCTGGCGGGCAAGGCTCTTGACCGGGGTACGTGGTCGCTCGATGTGCGCGACATCCGCGAACACGGGCTGGGGAAGCATCGGACCGTGGACGATACGCCGGCCGGCGGTGGTCCCGGCATGGTGATGCGGCCGGATGTGCTGGCTGCCGCGATCGACGCGGCGCTGGCGGACCCGGCACAGGCGGGCAGGCCGCTGGCCTATCTGTCGCCGCGCGGCAAGGTCTTCGACCAGGCCATGGCGCGGCGATGGGCCGAAGCGGGCGGCGTGACGCTGGTGTGCGGCAGGTTTGAAGGTGTCGACGAGCGGGTGCTCGAGGCGCGGCAGGTTGAAGAGGTGAGCCTCGGCGATTTCGTGCTGTCCGGCGGCGAGCCGGCGGCCATCGTCATGATCGACGCGGTGGTGCGCTTGCTCCCCGGCGTCGTCGGCGACGAGGCGGTATTGAACGAGGAGAGTTTTGCGGACGGGTTGCTGGAATACCCCCAGTACACCAGACCGCAGAGCTGGGAAGGACGAAAGATCCCCGCGGTCTTGCAATCCGGCCATCACGCTGAAATTGCGTCTTGGCGGAAAAGCAGGGCTGAGGATATAACGCGGTCACGCCGGCCCGATCTGTGGGCGCGGTACGTGGCCGAGAAGAACAACAAGAGCGGCTAAGGACAGGTGCAATGAACATTATTGAACAGATCGACCAGGAACAGGTTGCCAAGCTGACGGAAGGCAAGACCATTCCGAAGTTCGGCCCCGGCGACACGGTCCGCGTCAACGTGCGCGTGGTCGAAGGCAACCGCGAGCGTGTGCAGGCCTTCGAAGGCGTCTGCATCGGCCGTAAGAACGACGGCCTGCATTCGTCGTTCACGGTGCGCAAGCTTTCCTACGGCGAAGGCGTGGAACGCGTGTTCCCGCTGTACTCGCCCCGCCTCGACAGCATCGAGCTGGTGCGCCGCGGCCAGGTTCGCCGCGCGAAGCTGTACTATCTGCGCGGCCGCACGGGTAAATCGGCGCGTATCGTCGAGAAGAAGGACTTCACCCGTACCAAGAAGACGGCTGCAGCTCCCCAGGAATAGCCTACAGGAGACCTGCTGATGAGCGGACCTAAGACGCTCTACGACAAGATCTGGGACAGCCATCTGGTGCATCAGGCAGAGGACGGCACCTGTGTCCTCTATATCGATCGCCACCTGGTTCACGAGGTGACGAGCCCGCAGGCCTTCGAGGGCCTGCGCATGGCCGGCCGCACGGTGCATCGTCCTGACGCCACGCTTGCGGTGCCGGACCACAACGTGCCCACGCTCGGCCGCGCCAACGGCATCGCCGATCCCGAATCAGCGACGCAGGTCCAGACGCTCGAGAACAACGCCCGCGAGTTCGGCGTGACCTATCTGGGCATGGACGACGTCCGTCAGGGCATCGTTCATGTGATCGGGCCGGAACAGGGGTTCACCCTGCCGGGCACCACCATCGTCTGCGGTGATTCGCACACGGCGACGCATGGCGCGTTCGGCGCGCTGGCGTTCGGCATCGGCACGTCGGAAGTCGAGCACGTGCTGGCCACCCAGACGCTGATCCAGAAGCGCTCGAAGAACATGCGGGTCACCGTCACCGGCAGCTTGCCGGTCGGCGTCACCGCCAAGGACGTGGTGCTGGCCATCATCGGCAGGCTTGGCACTGCGGGCGGCACCGGCTACGTGGTCGAGTTTGCCGGCCCGGTGATCGAGGCGCTGTCCATGGAAGGCCGCATGACGGTCTGCAACATGACCATCGAAGCGGGCGCCCGCGCCGGCCTGATCGCCGCCGACCAGAAGACCTTCGACTATTTCAAGGGCCGGCCACAGTCGCCGAAGGGCGCGGCCTGGGAACAGGCCGTCGCGGCCTGGAGCGATCTGAAAACCGATCCGGGGGCCATGTTCGATGTCGAACTGACCATCGACGGCAATGAGATCGTACCGCAGGTGACCTGGGGCACCAGCCCGCAGGACGTGCTGCCGATCACCGGCAGCGTCCCCGCGCCGGAGGATTTCACCGATGAGAGCCGCCGGCAGGCGACCCAACGCGCGCTGGACTATATGGGCCTCACGCCGCGGACCAGGCTGAGCGACGTGCCGGTAGACCGGGTGTTCATCGGCTCGTGCACCAATGGCCGGATCGAGGATCTGCGCGCCGCCGCCGTCATCGCCAAGGGCCGCAAGGTGGCCGGCAACGTGACCAGCGCCATGGTCGTGCCGGGCTCCGGACTGGTGAAGGAACAGGCCGAGGCCGAAGGGCTCGACAAGATCTTCGTCGAGGCGGGTTTCGAATGGCGCGAGCCGGGCTGTTCCATGTGCCTGGCCATGAACGCCGACCGGCTTGAGCCGGGCGAGCGCTGCGCCTCGACCTCGAACCGCAATTTCGAGGGCCGCCAGGGTCGCGGCGGACGTACGCATCTGATGAGCCCTGCCATGGCCGCTGCCGCCGCCATCGCTGGCCATCTGGTTGATGTGCGCGACTTCGGGTAAATTTTTGCACCGGTGATAAAGGGGAGAAGAACACCATGGCGCTGATCAGTGACGAACTCTGGGCTGCAACCATTCGCCGCGCGATCGAACTGGCGAAGGAGCATGCGTCGGCCGAGGAAAAGCCCCGCATGGAAAAGCTGCATGTCCTCGGCATCGCCGACGATTTCGACGGCACCAAGGGCGAGTTCGGCATCATCAAGGTTACGAAATAGCCTGATGATTCGGCTCCGGCCGGATGCGAATGAGACCACCTAAAGGGGGCCGGTCACCCGGCCCTCTTCGGTATTGAGGAGAGACCGATGGAAAAGTTCACCAAGCTGACCGGCGTGGCGGCCCCGCTGCCCATGATCAATGTCGACACCGACATGATCATCCCGAAGCAGTTCCTGAAGGTCATCTCCCGCGACGGTCTTGGCCGCGGCCTGTTCGACGAGATGCGCTTCAAGCAGGACGGCAGCGAGATTCCCGAATTCGTGCTGAACCAGCCGGCCTATCGCGACGCCAAGATCCTGGTGACCGGCGCGAATTTCGGCTGCGGTTCGTCGCGCGAGCATGCGCCCTGGGCGATCCTCGATTTCGGCATCACCTGCGTCATCGCGCCCAGCTTCGCCGACATCTTCTACAATAATTGTTTCAAGAACGGCATCCTGCCCATCGTGCTGCCCCAGGCGGACGTGGACAAGCTGATGGACGATGCCGAGCGCGGCGCCAACGCCATCGTGTCGGTGGACCTGGACGCCCAGGAAATTACCGGCCCGGACGGCGGCAAGATCAAGTTCGAGATCGATCCGTTCCGCAAGCATTGCCTGCTCAACGGCCTCGACGACATCGGCCTGACGCTGGAGAAGAAAGCCAGCATCGACAGCTTCGAAGCGAAGCAGAGCGCCTCGCAGCCCTGGCTGTACAACGCCGCCGTCTAAGGAGAGCACGTAACATGGCCATCAATCGCAGCCTTCTGATCCTGCCGGGCGACGGCATCGGCGCCGAAGCCATGGCGCAGGTACGCCGTATCATCGCCTGGCTGGAGAAAAACCGGTCCCTGTCCTTCGATCTCGACGAGGATCTGGTCGGCGGCTGCAGCATCGACGCCCACGGCGTGCCCGTCACCGACGCGGTGATGGACAAGGCGTTCAAGGCCGACGCGGTGCTGCTGGGCGCGGTCGGCGGCCCCAAATGGGACGACATCGACTTTTCGATCAAGCCCGAGCGCGGCCTGCTGCGCCTGCGCAAGGATCTGGAACTGTTCGCCAATCTGCGTCCCGCCGTCTGCTTCGACGCCCTCGCGGATGCCTCGTCCCTCAAGCGCGATGTGGTTGCCGGCCTCGACATCCTGATCGTGCGTGAGTTGACCGGCGGCGTCTATTTCGGCGAGCCGCGCGGCATCACCAACCTGCCCAACGGCCAGCGCCGCGGCGTCAACACCCAGGTCTACGACACCGAGGAAATCCGCCGCGTGGTCCGGGTCGCCTTCGACATTGCCCGGGCGCGCCCGAACGGCAAGGTGACCAGTTCGGAAAAGGCCAATGTGATGGAATCCGGCATCCTGTGGCGCGAGGAAGCGCAGTGGGTGCACGACAACGAATACGCCGACATTCCGATTTCGCACATGTATGCCGACAATTGCGCCATGCAGCTGGTGCGCAATCCCAAGCAGTTCGACGTCATCGTCACCGACAATCTGTTCGGCGACGTGCTGTCGGACATCGCCGCCATGCTGACCGGTTCGCTGGGCATGCTGCCCTCGGCGTCGCTGGGCGCCGCCGACGCGAACGGCAAGCGGCGCGCCATGTACGAGCCGGTGCACGGCAGCGCGCCGGACATTGCCGGCCAGAACCTGGCGAATCCTATCGCCACGATCCTCAGTTTCGCCATGGCGCTGCGCTATTCCTTCGATCTGGGCGCCGATGCGGACCTGGTCGAGAAGGCCGTGCAGGACGTGCTGGCCGCCGGCTACCGGACCGGCGACATCATGCAGCCGGGAATGACCAAGACGTCCACCACCGGCATGGGCGATGCCATCCTGGCCGCCCTGGACAAGCGCGCCGCATAGGCGTTGGAGAAGAACATGGGGTACAAGGTTGCCGTAGTCGGCGCGACCGGCGTGGTTGGCCGCGAGATACTCCAGATTCTGGCCGAGCGCCAGTTTCCGGTTACCGAAGTGGTTGCCATCGCCTCGCGCCGCTCGCAGGGCAAGGAAGTCTCGTTCGGCGACACGAAGATTCTCAAATGCCAGTCGCTTGAGAACTACGACTTCAACGGCACCGACATCGCGCTGTTCTCGGCCGGCTCGACCGTATCGAAGGAATGGGGCCCGAAGGTCGCCGCCGCCGGCTGCACCGTCATCGACAACAGCTCGTACTTCCGGATGGATCCGGATGTGCCGCTGATCGTGCCGGAAGTGAACGCCGACGCCATTGACGGCTATACCAGGCGCAACATCATCGCCAACCCGAACTGCTCGACAGCACAGCTGGTCGTTGCCCTGAAGCCGCTGCACGACGTGGCGAAGATCAAGCGCGTCGTCGTCTCGACCTACCAGTCGGTGTCGGGCGCAGGCAACGAGGCCATGGACGAGCTGTTCACCCAGACCCGCGCCATCTTTGTCAACGACCCGATCAAGAAGGACAGGTTCACCAAGCAGATCGCGTTCAACGTGATTCCGCACATCGATGTCTTCATGGACGACGGCTCGACCAAGGAAGAATGGAAGATGGCGGCCGAGACCAACAAGATTCTCGACCCCGACATCAAGCTGACCGCCACCTGCGTGCGCGTGCCGGTGTTCGTCGGCCATTCGGAAGCCATCAACATCGAGTTCGAGCGTCCGCTGGACGAGAAGCGCGCCCGCGACATCCTGCGCGAATCGCCCGGCATCATGGTCGTCGACCAGCGCGAGGACGAGGGCTACATGACCCCGGTCGAGTGCGTCGGCGATTACGCCACCTTCATCAGCCGCATCCGCAAGGACCCGACCGTCGAGCACGGTCTTAACCTGTGGTGCGTGTCCGACAATCTCCGCAAGGGTGCGGCCCTCAACGCCGTGCAGATCGCCGAATTGCTGGGCCGCCGCCATCTGAAGAAGGCGTCGTAACCCGGCCGCACGGGCCATGGCGCGCGCGGCGACGCAACCCCGGGACCGTTTCCGGGTTGCGGCGTCGCCTCGCTTCCCGCAGTGACGGGAGTTGGTGCCTGGGAATGGGACCACCTGCGCGGAAATTGAACTTTACCGCCGCCACGAACCGCCTCTAGGTTGGCGCGAAACACACCACACTAGGGGATAGCAATGGCCGCCACCTTCCGCCCACGCCGCAGCGTGCTCTACATGCCGGGGTCCAACGCCCGGGCGCAGGAAAAGGCCAAGACGATTTCTGCCGACGCGATCATCCTCGACCTCGAGGACGCCGTGGCGCCCGACGCCAAGAGCGCGGCCCGCGAGACCGTGTGCAACTCGGTGCAGGGCGGCGGCTATGGCGGCCGCGAAATGATCATCCGCATCAACAGCCTCGATACGCCCTGGGGCGTCGAGGATCTGCAGGCCGCCGTGTCGGTGCAGCCGGATGCGATCCTGGTGCCCAAGGTCGAATCGGCCGACATGGTCAACAAGGTGGAAAGCCTGATGGACGCCTCGGGCGCCCTCGCCACCACCGCCATCTGGTGCATGATCGAGACGCCGCGCGGCGTCTTGCGGGTCGAGGAGATCGCCTCGGCATCCACGCGCCTCGGCGCGCTGGTCATGGGTACGTCCGATCTGGTGAAGGACGTCCATGCCCATCACACGCCGATGCGCCTGCCCATGCTGACCAGCCTGTCGCTGTGCATCCTGGCGGCGCGCGCTGAAGGACTGGCCATTCTCGACGGCGTCTATCTCGACCTGCAGGATACCGACGGCTTCCGCAACGCCTGCGTCCAGGGCCTTGAATTCGGCTTCGACGGCAAGACCCTGATCCATCCCAGCCAGGTCGATCCGTGCAACGCGGTCTTCGCCCCCGACGCTGCCGAAGTCGACCTGTCGCGCCGCATCATCGAGGCGTTCGCCGCCGCCGAGAAGGAAGGCAAGGGCGTTGTCGTTGTCGATGGCAAGCTGGTCGAGAACCTGCATGTGGAGAACGCCAGGCGCCTGGTGGCGCTGGCCGAGGCCATCAACCATCTGCAGGGCGCCTGAGATGACCAAGACAGCGCGCGGCAATTTCTTCGAGGATTTCAAGCTGGGCCAGGAACTGGTCCACGCCACGCCGCGGACGGTGACCGAGGGCGATGTGGCGCTGTACACGGCGCTTTACGGCTCGCGCTTCGCGGTCAATTGCTCGGATCCGTTCGCCATGGATGTGGGCCTTGCCGCCGCGCCGCTCGACGACTTCCTGACCTTCCATTTCGTGTTCGGCAAGACGGTGCCGGACATCTCGCTCAACGCGGTCGCCAATCTGGGATACGCGGACGGCCGTTTCCTGCAGCCGGTCTATCCAGGCGACACGCTGACCGCCGTTTCGCAGGTCATCGGACTGCGCGAGCTGTCCAATGGCAAGGCGGGCGTGGTCTATGTGCGCTCGACCGGCACCAACCAGGCCGACGAGGTCGTGCTCGATTACGTCCGCTGGGTCATGGTCAACAAGGGTGACGTCTCGGCGCCCGCGCCGAAGGAAGTCATTCCGGACCTGCCGGCCGCCGTCGCGGCCCGCGACCTTGTGTTGCCGGACGAACTGGATTTCTCCGCCTATGACACGGTGCTGGCCGGCGCGGCGCACCTTTGGGACGATTACGAGACGGGCGAGAAGATCGACCACGTGGACGGCATCACCATGGAGGAGGCCGAGCACATGCTGGCGACGCGCCTTTACCAGAACACGGCGCGCGTCCACTTCAATCAGGTCATGCAGGCGCAAAGCCGGTTCGGCAAGCGGCTGATCTATGGCGGGCATATCATCTCGCTGGCCCGCGCCATCAGCTTCAACGGCCTGGGCAACGCCTGCTTCATCGCGGCGCTGAACGGCGGCCGCCACGTGGCGCCCAGCTTCGCGGGCGACACCATCTTCGCCTGGTCCGAGGTGCTCGAGAAAGCCGAGATTCCCGGCCGCACCGATGTGGGCGCGCTGCGCCTGCGCACCGTGGGCGTCAAGAACCAGCCCGCCACCGACTTCCCCGACAAGGGCGAGGACGGCAAGGATCACGCCGCCGTTGTCCTCGACCTGGACTATTGGGCGCTGATGCCGCGCGGGTAGCTGATTGCGTCGCTTCCGGCGGCCTGGCCGCTTCTAGATCCACCATCCATAGGCGCGCTGCCGGAGCACGGCCATGCCGAAGCGCTCGTCCCGTTCGGCGACGGGGATTCCGCCCAGCCACTCGTAGAACCCCACCGCCGGATTGTCGGCAAGGACCCAGGTGATCAGGTTGCCGTGTCCGTCGGCGGAGATCTGGCGGGCGGATTGCCGGAACAGCGCCTGGCCGATGCCCTCGCCCTGCCAGTCGGGCAGCACGTAGAGCGTGTAGATCTCGGCCGTGAAGGGAATGGCGGCATTGCGGTTGCGGCCGCTGGTGGCGAAGCCGACGATCTGGCTGCCGGCCTCGGCGACCAGCACCAGCCGGTCGGTGTCGCGCGCCAGCGTCTGGCGCCAGAGAGCGAGGCGTCTTGCATAGGTCTGGGCCGACAGGACGCGCGGAGGCAGGATGCCGTCATAGGCATCGCGCCAGCTTTCCACATGGACCTGGGCGATACCCTCGGCGTCGCCGCGGATGCCTTGCCGGATCAGGATGCCTGACTGGGTAATCACGGGACGTGCCCTCCGCCTGCAACGATAGCCCCAATCGCGAAAAACGCAAATGACTCGCAACAGGATAGGGCGGATGCAGCAGTGCATAGCCGTTATGCGCTGACCAGCCCCGGTGAACGGAGTATAAGCGGCCATTAATGGGAGTCTGGCGTTGACCTGACTAGTCGCACGACTAAGATGGCCCGCCATTCCAAACGGGGATCGTCTACGGGGAACTGCTCATGGCGCAAGTAAAACGCCCTCTCTCGCCACATCTGGGGGTCTATCGCTGGACCGTCACCATGGCGGGTTCGATCCTGCATCGCATGTCCGGCGTGGCGCTTGGCGCTGGTGCGCTGTGGCTGGCATGGTGGCTGCTGGCTGCCGCGACGGGTTACGAGGCCTTTGCCTGCGTGCAGAGCTTCAGCACCTCGATCGTCGGCATGGTTCTGCTGTTCGGCGTCACCCAGGCGCTGATGTTTCACCTGCTTAACGGTATCCGCCACCTGGTCTGGGACATGGGTCACGGCTTCGAGGTGAAGACGGCCACGACCTCCGGCTGGACGGTGATCGTGCTGTCGGTGCTGCTGACGGTCGCCGCCTGGGGCATCGGCCTGAGCATGATGGGAGCTTACCGATGAGCCTGCGCACACCGCTCGGCAAGGTTCGCGGCCTCGGTTCGGCCAAGGAAGGCACCCAGCATTTCTGGGTACAGCGGGTGACCGCCGTGGCGCTCATCCCGCTCATGATCTGGCTGGTCGCCCAGCTGGTCTGCCTGACCGGCGCCGGCCGCGACGATGTGCTGGATTTCCTGGCCCGCCCGTGGAACGCCATCCTGATGCTGCTGCTGGTGATCGCCGGTTTCTATCATCTGAAGCTGGGTATCCAGGTCATTCTCGAAGACTACGTGCACAGCGAGGGCGCCAAGCTGGCGACCAGCCTGCTGAACACGTTCGTCTGTTTCGCCGGCGGCGCCGTCTCGGTGTTCGCCGTCCTCAAGATCGCGTTTGGAGGCTGATCCCTCATGAGCCAGGCTTATCCGCTCATTGACCATGAATATGACGTCGTCGTCGTCGGCGCCGGCGGCTCCGGCCTGCGGGCCACCATGGGCATGGCCGAACAGGGCCTTCGCACTGCGTGCCTGACCAAGGTCTTTCCGACCCGCTCGCATACTGTCGCGGCGCAGGGCGGCATCGCCGCCTCCCTGGGCAATATGGGCGAGGACAACTGGCGCTGGCACATGTACGACACCGTCAAGGGGTCGGACTGGCTGGGTGACCAGGATGCCATCGAATACATGGTGCGTGAGGCGCCGGCCGCGGTGATCGAGCTGGAGCATTTCGGCGTGCCGTTCTCGCGCACCGAGGAAGGCAAGATCTACCAGCGCGCCTTTGGCGGCATGACCACCAATTTCGGCCAGGGGCCGGCGGCACAGCGCACTTGCGCGGCGGCCGACCGTACCGGCCATGCCATGCTGCACACGCTGTACCAGCAATCGCTGAAGCATGACGCCGAGTTCTTCATCGAATATTTCGCCCTCGACCTGATCATGGACGACGGCGTGTGCCGCGGCGTCATCGCCCTCGACATGGCGACCGGCGAATTGCATCGCTTCCGTGCTCACATGGTGGTGCTGGCGACCGGCGGTTACGGCCGCGCCTATTTCTCGGCCACCTCGGCGCATACCTGCACCGGCGACGGCGGCGGCATGGCGTTGCGCGCGGGCCTGCCGCTGCAGGACATGGAATTCGTGCAGTTCCACCCGACCGGAATCTACGGCGCCGGCTGCCTGATTACCGAAGGCGCCCGCGGCGAGGGCGGCTATCTGGTGAATTCGGAAGGCGAGCGCTTCATGGAGCGCTATGCGCCGTCGGCAAAGGACCTGGCGTCACGCGACGTGGTCAGCCGTTCCATGACCATCGAGATTCGCGAAGGCCGCGGCGTCGGGCCGGGCAAGGATCACATCTACCTGCACCTGGATCATCTGGACCCTGCCGTGCTGCATGAGCGCCTGCCTGGTATTTCCGAATCGGCGCGTATCTTCTCGGGCGTCGATGTCACCAAGCAGCCGATCCCGGTGCTGCCGACCGTGCACTACAATATGGGCGGGTTGCAGACCAACTATCACGGCGAGGTCGTGACCTTGAAGAACGGCGAGCCGGATACGGTCGTGCCGGGCCTGATGGCCGTGGGCGAGGCCGCCTGCGTGTCGGTCCACGGCGCCAACCGTCTGGGCTCGAACTCGCTGATCGATCTGGTGGTGTTCGGCCGCGCCGCGGCGCACCGGGCTGCCGAAGTCGTCAAGCCGGGCGCCAAGCACAAGGATCTGGGCAAGGACGCCGGCGAAAACTCCATTTCGCTGCTCGATCATTACCGCAACGCCAAGGGCGGCACGCCGACCGCGCAGGTCCGCGCCAACATGCAGCGCACCATGCAGAACAATTGCGCGGTGTTCCGCACCGGCGAGGTGCTGACCGAAGGCAAGGATCTGATCAAGCAGGTGTGGGACCAGATGGCCGACATCCGGGTCACCGACCGCTCGCTGGTCTGGAACAGCGACCTGATCGAGACCATCGAGCTCGACAACCTGATCCGCCAGGCCATGGTCACCATGTATTCGGCCGAGAACCGCAAGGAAAGCCGCGGCGCCCATGCCCGCGAGGACTTCCCGGACCGGGATGACGCCAACTGGATGAAGCACACCCTGTCGTGGCTCGATGACAGCGGCAAGGTCACGATCGATTACCGGCCGGTGCACACCTACACGCTCACCGAGGACGTGAACTACATCGAGCCCAAGGCTCGCGTCTACTAAGGCTAAGGCCCAGGATAAGGAACGCCGGGATGGTTGAATTCACCCTGCCGAAGAACTCCAAGGTCAGCAAGAACGGCAAGACCTACAAGGCGCCTGAAGGCGCCAAGCGGGTGCGCAAGTTCGAGGTGTACCGCTGGAACCCGGATGACGGGCAGAACCCGCGCACGGACACCTATGAGGTGGATCTGGACACGTGCGGCCCGATGGTTCTGGACGCCCTGATCAAGATCAAGAACGAGATGGACTCGACCCTTACCTTCCGGCGGTCGTGCCGCGAGGGCATCTGCGGGTCGTGCGCCATGAACATCAACGGCAAGAACGGCCTTGCCTGCACCACCGGCATGGACGAGGTGAAGGGCGACGTGAAGGTCACGCCGCTGCCGCATTTGGAAGTGGTCAAGGACCTGGTGCCCGACCTGACCAACTTCTATGCCCAGTACGCCTCGATCGAGCCGTGGATGAAGACCGAAAGCCCGGCGCCCGACCGCGAGCGGTTGCAGACCGAGGATGACCGGCGCCAGCTGGACGGTCTCTACGAGTGCATCCTGTGCGCCTGCTGCTCCACGTCGTGCCCGTCCTATTGGTGGAACCAGGACCGCTACCTTGGCCCGGCCATCCTGCTGCAGGCCTATCGCTGGATTGCCGACAGCCGCGACGAGCATACCGGCGAGCGCCTCGATGACCTCGAGGACCCGTTCCGGCTGTATCGCTGCCACACCATCATGAACTGCGCCCATGCCTGCCCGAAGGGGCTGAACCCGGCCAAGGCGATCGCCGAGATCAAGAAGCTGATGGTCGAGCGGCGCGCCTGATCTGCGCCACGACCGGTTGCGCGGCTTCGGCCGCGCCTGTAGATAGCGGACGGCGGCTCCGGTGGTGCCGCCGTTTCGTTATATGGGCCTGATGAAACCACACGTCCCCGCAACGCTGAAGTTTGCCAGCCCGCTCGACGGTTACCGGGCGCTCGTGCGTGACGGATCGCTGACCCACGACCCGGCGCAAGAGCTGGCGGTCGAGAAGCTGGAGATCCTGCACAGCCGGCTGAAGACCTACGAGCCGGGGCGCAACGGCGGCTGGCGCAGCCTGTTCCGCCGCGAAAAGCAGGACGCGCCGCAAGGCCTCTACATGTTCGGCGGTGTGGGCCGCGGCAAGTCCATGCTGATGGACCTGTTCTTTGCCTCGACCAGCTTCGCGCCCAAGCGCCGGGTCCATTTCCACGGCTTCATGCTGGAAGTCCACGAATCCGTCCATCGCTGGCGCAAGCTGTCGGCCGCCGAGCGCCGCGCCGAAGGCTTCGAGGCCGACGACCCGATCGCGCCGGTCGCCGCCAAGGTTGCGCGCGAAGCAATGCTGCTATGCTTCGACGAGTTCCAGGTGACCGACGTGGCCGACGCCATGATTTTGGGCCGGCTGTTTCGCGCCCTGTTCGATCTGGGCGTCGTCATCGTCATCACATCCAACCGGGCGCCCGGAGAACTCTACAAGAACGGCCTGAACCGACAGCTCTTTCTGCCGTCCATCGAGATGCTCAAGACCGAGCTCGACGTACTGCACCTGGCGTCGCCCACCGACTACCGCATGAAGCGCATTCACGACATGCCGGTCTATCATGTGCCGCTCGGCCCCCAGTCGGACCGGGAACTGGACGAGAGCTTCGAGGCGCTGACCGACGTGAAGCATGGCGAGCCGGTGACGCTCGATGTCATGCAGGGGCGCACGCTCACCGTGCCCGATGCCGCCAAGGGCGTGGCGCGGTTCAGCTTTCCGGACCTGTGCGCCCGGCCGCTCGGGGCGGCGGACTATCTCGCCATTGCCAGCCGGTTCCACACCCTGGTGCTGTCGGACATTCCCTGCATGGGGCCGGACAAGCGCAACGAGGCGAAGCGCTTCGTTACCCTGATCGACACGCTCTACGATCAACGGGTCAAACTGGTCTGCTCGGCGGCGGCGCGGCCGGAAGAGCTTTATGTATCCGGCGACGGCAGCTTCGAGTTCGAACGCACGGTTTCGCGTCTGCTGGAGATGCAGAGCCATGAATATTTCGAAGCGCCGCCAGCCGGAACGTCGAACTAGACTAACAGGTCTGCATATTATACAGATATGTCTAAACCTGGGTCTTGCGGCGTATGATAATTCGCGTTACACCCGATCCCCGACCACTCCCGCTCACCACACCGGAGACCTTCATGGCTCGCAAGAAGATTGCGCTGATCGGCGGCGGCCAGATCGGCGGCACGCTCGCCCACCTTATCGGCCTCAAGGAACTGGGCGACGTCGTTATCTTCGACATCGCCGAAGGCCTGCCCCAGGGCAAGGCGCTCGATCTCAACCAGTCCAGCCCCATCGAGGGCTTCGACAGCCACCTGACCGGCACCCAGGACTACAAGGATCTCGCGGGCTCCGACGTGGTCATCGTGACCGCCGGCGTGCCACGCAAGCCGGGCATGAGCCGCGACGATCTGCTCGGCATCAACCTGAAGGTCATGCGGGCCGTGGGCGAGGGCATCAAGAACAACTGCCCGAACGCCTTCGTCGTCTGCATCACCAACCCGCTCGATGCCATGGTCTGGGCGCTGCGTGAATTCAGCGGCCTGCCCCACAACATGGTGGTCGGCATGGCCGGCGTGCTGGACTCGGCGCGATTCACCTATTTCCTGGCGGAAGAGTTCAAGGTCTCGGTGGAAGACATCACCACCTTCGTGCTCGGCGGCCACGGCGACACCATGGTGCCGCTGGTGCGCTATTCGACTGTCGCCGGCATCCCGGTGCCCGATCTCATCAAGATGGGCTGGACCAGTCAGGAAAAGATCGACCAGATCGTCCAGCGCACCCGTGACGGCGGCGCCGAGATCGTCGGCCTGCTGAAGACCGGCTCGGCGTTCTACGCGCCGGCAACCGCTGCGGTCGCCATGGCCGAAAGCTTCATCAAGGACAAGAAGCGCCTGCTGCCCTGCGCGGCACACCTGACCGGCCAGTACGGCGTCGACGACCTCTATGTCGGCGTGCCCGTGATCATCGGCTCGGGCGGCGTCGAGCGCATCGTCGAAATCTCGCTGCAGGGCGAGGAAAAGACCGGTTTCGACAAATCGGTCGACTCCGTGAAGGGGCTTGTCGCGGCCTGCAAGCAAATCGATACGGCCTTGGCCTGATCGCGGTTGTCACTCATTCGCACAATGCTATAACGCACCGCCGGGTCCGTAACCGGGTCGCGAGGAAACGCAGAGAGCAGCATGAATATCCACGAATACCAGGCTAAAGCCCTCCTGAAGGAATATGGCGTACCGGTACTTGCCGGCGGCGTCGCCTACACACCCGAAGAAGCCGAAGCGCGCGCCAAGGAACTCGGCGGCCCGGTCTGGGTGGTGAAGGCCCAGATTCACGCCGGCGGCCGCGGCAAAGGCGGCGGCGTCAAGGTGGTGAAGTCCACCGACGCGGTCAAGGAAGCCGCCCAGAACCTCATCGGCATGACCCTGGTGACCCACCAGACCGGCCCCGAGGGCAAGGAAGTCAAGCGCGTCTATATCGAGGACGGCTGCGACATCCGCCGCGAGCTGTATCTGGCGCTGCTGGTCGACCGCGGCACCTCGCGCGTCGCCATCATGGCCTCGACCGAAGGCGGCATGGACATCGAGGAAGTGGCCCATGCCACCCCCGAGAAGATCCAGACCATCTATATCGATCCGGTCACCGGCCTGATGCCGTTCCACGCCCGCCAGGTTGCTTTCGGCCTGGGCCTCCAGGGCAAGCAGATCGGCGAAGCCGGCAAGCTGCTGCAGCAGCTGTACAAGGCCTTCGTCGATCTCGATGCCAGCATGCTCGAGATCAATCCGCTGGTCGTGACCGCCACGGACACGGTCATCCCGCTCGACGCGAAGATGAACTTCGACGACAACGCCCTGTTCCGTCACAAGAACGTGGCCGCCCTGCGCGATCCCGATGAAGAGGATCCGATGGAGCTGGAAGCGGCCAAGCACGAGCTGAACTACATCAAGCTCGACGGCAACATCGGCTGCATGGTCAACGGCGCCGGTCTGGCCATGGCGACCATGGACATCATCAAGCTCTATGGCGAAGCGCCCGCCAACTTCCTCGACGTGGGCGGCGGCGCCACCAAGGAGCGCGTCACCGAAGCGTTCAAGATCATCCTGTCCGATCCGAACGTGGAAGCCATCCTGGTCAATATCTTCGGCGGCATCATGCGCTGCGACATCATTGCCGAGGGCATTGTGTCGGCGGCCAAGGAAGTCAGCCTCGACGTGCCGCTGGTCGTGCGCCTCGCCGGCACCAACGTGGATCTGGGCAAGCAGATCCTGGCCGAATCGGGCCTCGCCATCACGTCGGCCGAGGATCTGGCCGATGCGGCGGCCAAAGTGGCGAAAGCCGTGCGGGAGGAGCAGTAATCATGGCCATTCTGGTCGACAGCAACACCAAGGTCATCTGCCAGGGCTTCACCGGCTCGCAGGGCACCTTCCACTCTGAACAGGCCATTGCCTACGGGACCAAGATGGTCGGCGGCGTCACCCCCGGCAAGGGCGGCACGCTTCACCTCGACCTGCCCGTGTTCGACACGGTCGCTGAAGCGGTCGAGCGGACCGGCGCCGACGCCTCGGTGATCTACGTGCCGCCGCCCTTCGCGGCCGACGCCATCCTGGAAGCCATCGACGCCGGCATCCGCCTCGCGGTCTGCATTACCGAGGGCATCCCGGTGCAGGACATGATCAAGGTAAAGCGTGCGCTGAAGAACAGCGGCACGCGCCTGGTCGGCCCGAACTGCCCGGGCGTCATCACCCCCAACCAGTGCAAGATCGGCATCATGCCGGGCCACATCCACAAGCCGGGCTCGGTGGGCGTCGTCTCCCGGTCAGGCACGCTGACCTATGAAGCGGTCGCGCAGACCACGGCAGTCGGCCTGGGCCAGAGCTCGTGCGTGGGCATCGGCGGCGATCCGATCAACGGCACCAACTTCATCGATGTGCTGGAACTGTTCCTTGATGACCCGCAGACCGAATCGATCATCATGATCGGTGAGATCGGCGGCTCGGCCGAGGAAGAAGCGGCCGACTTCCTCAAGTCGTCCAAGACCAAGAAACCCGTGGTAGGCTTCATTGCCGGACGCACCGCGCCTCCAGGCCGCCGCATGGGCCACGCGGGCGCCATCATTTCCGGTGGACGTGGCGGTGCCGAAGACAAGATCGACGCCATGCGGTCGGCGGGCATTCACGTGTCCGAATCCCCGGCGGCACTGGGGACGACCTTGATGGAAGTTCTGAAGGGCTGATCCGGAGGCGGTCCGGCGGCCTGAGTTTGAAAAGGGGCGCTGGTGAAAAGCCGGCGCCAGGCACGAGCATGGATCTGGATCCCGGACTGTCCGCCATCCTGAACGGGGCCAACGCCTCGTTTCTGGAAAGCCTGTACCAGCGCTACGAGCGCGATCCGAACTCCGTCGATCCCGAGTGGCGCGGCTGGTTCGAAGCGCTCCGCGACGGCGCCGCCCGGACGGCCGGCGCCCATGGCGGCCCGACCTGGCAGCGCACGGACTGGCCGCCGCTGAACAATGGCGACCTGACGGCCGCGCTCGATCCCGGCGCGCCTGCTCCAACCGCCGCCAAGCCCAAGGACAAGGGCAAGGGCGTCAGCCAGGAACAGCTTCACGCTGCCGCCATGGACTCGATCCGTGCACTTGCACTGATCCGATCCTACCGGGTGCGCGGTCACCTGCACGCCAAGCTCGACCCGCTCGGACTGGCGGTCTCGCCCGATCATCCTGAGCTCGATCCCGAGGCCTATGGCTTCAGCGAAAAGGATCTGGACCGGCCCATCTTCATCGATGCGCTGGGTCTGAAGACCGCCACGGTGCGGGAGATCGTCGAGATACTCGAGCGGGCCTATTGCGGCCCCATCGGCGTCGAGTATATGCACATTTCCGAGCTGCAGGAGCGCGTCTGGATACAGGAGCGCATCGAAGGACACGACCAGTACGTGTCGTTTACCGACATGGGCAAGCAGGCGATCCTGCAGAAAGTGATCGAGGCGGAAACCTTCGAGCAGTTCCTCAACGTCAAGTATACGGGCACGAAGCGGTTTGGCCTGGACGGCGCCGAAGCCACGATTCCGGCGCTCGAGGCCATCATCAAGAAAGCCGGCGCGCTGGGCGTGCAGGAGATCGCCATCGGCATGCCGCATCGCGGCCGGCTCAACGTGCTGGCCAACGTGATGTCGAAGCCGTTCCGGGCGATCTTCAACGAGTTCCACGGCGGTTCATCGACGCCTGACGAGGTAGAAGGCTCGGGCGACGTGAAATATCATCTGGGCAGTTCGTCAGACCGCGAGTTCGACGGCAACAATGTGCATTTGTCGTTGTCGGCCAATCCATCCCATCTCGAGGCCGTGGACCCGGTGGTCATGGGCAAGGTGCGCGCCAAGCAGGACCAGCGCGGCGACAAGGAACGCAGCGAGGTTGTCGGCCTGCTGCTGCACGGCGACGCAGCCTTTGCAGGACAGGGCCTGGTGCCGGAATGCCTGGGCCTGAGCCAGTTGAAGGGCTACCGCATCGGCGGCGTGATCCATTTCATCGTCAACAATCAGATCGGCTTCACCACCTCGCCGATGTATTCGCGCTCGTCGCCTTATCCGTCCGACATCGCCAAAGGCATCCAGGCGCCGATCTTCCACGTCAATGGCGACGATCCGGAAGCCGTGGTGCATGTGGCCAAGCTGGCCGTCGAATTTCGCCAGCGGTTCAAGAAGGACGTGGTCATCGACATGTTCTGCTATCGCCGGTTCGGCCACAACGAAACCGACGAGCCCATGTTCACCCAGCCGTTGATGTATCAGCGCATCAAGGATCAGCCGACGGTGACGCAGCTTTATGCCAGCCGTCTGGCCGAGCAGGGACTGGTCAGTGCCGACGAGTTCAAGCATATGCGCGATGAATTCCGCGCCACGCTGGAAACCGAGTTCGAGGTGGCGGAATCGTTCAAGCCCAACAAGGCCGATTGGCTGGAAGGCCGCTGGGCCGGCCTGAAGCGTGCCCGCGGCACCGTGCGGCGCGGCCGTACCGCCGAGGACGAGGACACGCTGCGCCGGCTGATCGAGGTGCTGACCACCGCGCCCGAGGATTTCAACGTCCACAGGACGCTGCAGCGGCAGCTGGACCGCAAGCGTGAGACGCTGGAAAGCGGCACCGGCATCGACTGGGCCACGGCCGAGGCGCTGGCATTCGGCTCGCTGCTCGATGAAGGATTCGGCGTGCGCCTTTCGGGCCAGGATTCCGGCCGGGGCACCTTTTCCCAGCGCCACGCGGTGTTCACCGACCAGGTGACCGGCGACCGCTACACGCCGCTCGATCATGTGCGCGATGACGCCAAGTTCGAGGTCATCGATTCCATGCTGTCCGAGGCGGCGGTGATGGGGTTCGAATACGGCTTTACCCTGGCCGAGCCGAACACGCTGGTATTGTGGGAGGCCCAGTTCGGCGATTTCGCCAACGGCGCCCAGGTGATCATCGACCAGTTCGTCGCCGCCGGCGAGCTGAAGTGGCTGCGCATGAGCGGCCTGGTACTGCTGCTGCCGCATGGCTTCGAGGGTCAGGGGCCCGAGCATTCGTCCGCGCGCCTCGAGCGCTACCTGCAGATGTGCGCCGAGGACAATTGGCAGGTCGCCAACTGCACCACGCCGGCCAATTATTTCCATATCCTGCGGCGCCAGATGCACCGCGAGTTCCGCAAGCCGCTGGTGCTGATGACGCCCAAGAGCCTGCTGCGGCACAAGCTGTGCGTATCGCATCTGTCGGACATGGCGCGCGGCACCTCGTTCCACCGCATCATGTGGGATCATGCGCAGACCGAGAAGGAAGGCTACGGCAAGCTGAAGCCCGACGATCAGATCACCCGCGTCGTGATCTGTTCGGGCAAGGTCTATTACGACCTGCTGGAAGAGCGCGAGGCGCGCAAGCTTTCCGACGTCTATCTGATGCGCATCGAGCAGCTCTATCCGTTCCCGGGCGATTCGCTTCAGGAGGAACTCGAGCGTTTCCCGCACGCCAAGGTCATCTGGTGCCAGGAGGAACCTCAGAACATGGGCGCGTGGACGTTCGTCGAGCCGTTTATCGAAAAAACGCTCGAGGATCTGGATCATTTCGTGAAGCGGCCCGTCTATGTGGGGAGACCGGCGGCCGCGTCTCCGGCGACCGGGCTGTTGTCCCGCCACAAGGAACAGCAGGCGCGGATCGTTCATGACGCCCTGATTGGTTAGACTGGAAAGGACAGGCCGAATGCCCACCGACATCGTCGTCCCCGCTCTGGGTGAGTCCATCACCGAGGCGACCGTCGCCAAATGGTACAAGAAGCCCGGCGACGCCGTGGAGCAAGACGAGCCGCTCGTGGAGCTTGAGACCGACAAGGTCGCCGTCGAGGTCAATGCGCCCACATCCGGCGTGCTCGGCGACCTGCAGGTCAAGGAAGGCGACACCGTCGCTGTCGGCTCGGTCATCGGCTCGATCGGCGCCGGCGACGGCACGAAGCCTGCCCCGAAGGCCGAGGCCAAACCTGCGGCCAAGCCCGAGGCCAAGTCGGTGGCCAAGCCCGCGGCCAAGGCGTCACCCGCGCCGGAGCCACCGGCCGCTGCGCCCGAGTCCGAGGAATTGGCGCGCGAGGCCGCCTCGATGGCCCCGTCCGCCGCGCGCCTTGTCGAAGAAGCCAAGCTCGATCCCAGCACCATCGATGGCACCGGCCGGGGCGGCCGCATCACCAAAGCCGACGTGCTGAAGGCCATGGAAGCGCCCAAGGCAGACGCGGCGCCCGCCGCGCCCGCGTCCCAGGCCGCGAAGCCGGCCGCGCCGCCGCGGGAGCCGGGCGAGCGCGAGGAGCGGGTGCAGATGTCCCGCCTGCGCAAGACCATCGCGACCCGGCTGAAGGAGGCGCAGAACACCGCCGCCATGCTGACCACGTTCAACGAGGTCGACATGACCGCGCTGATCGCCATGCGCAACGAATACCGCGACCTGTTCGAGAAGAAGCACGGCGTACGCCTGGGCTTCATGTCGTTCTTCGCCAGGGCCTGCGTGATGGCGCTGCACGAAATTCCGTCGGTCAACGCCGAAGTGGACGGCGACACCATCATCTACAAGGACCACTACGACATCGGCATCGCCGTGTCGGCGCCGCATGGCCTGGTCGTGCCGGTGATCCGCGACGTGGACGCGCTCGGCCTCGCCGGCATCGAAAAGGCCATCGGCGAGATGGCGGTGAAGGCCAGGGACGGCAAACTTGCCTTGGCTGATCTGCAGGGCGGGACCTTCACGATCTCCAATGGCGGCGTATTTGGTTCCTTGATGTCGACGCCGATCCTCAACCCGCCACAGTCCGGCATTCTTGGCATGCACAAGGTCCAGGACCGGCCCGTGGTGGTGGATGGCCAGATCGTGGCGCGGCCCATGATGTACCTTGCCCTGTCGTATGATCACCGTATTGTCGATGGACGCGAGGCGGTTACCTTCCTGGTCCGCGTCAAGGAATGTCTCGAAGACCCGCACCGGATGCTGCTCGATCTGTAGCGCCGGCCAGCGGGCACCTGATAAACGAGGGAAATGATGAGCGATTATGATGTTGTGGTCATCGGTGGTGGCCCGGGCGGCTACATCGCCGCGATCCGTGCGGCGCAGAACGGGCTGAAAGTAGCCTGCATCGAGGGTCGCGGCGCGCTGGGCGGAACCTGCACCAATGTTGGCTGCATTCCCTCCAAGGCGCTGCTGCACGCCTCGGAAGTGTTCGAGGAAGCCGGCCATTCCTATGGCAAGATCGGCGTGAAGGTTGGCTCGCTCGAGCTCGATCTGCCCGCCATGATGGCCTACAAGGACGACACGGTAAAAGGCCTGACCCGCGGCATCGAGTTCCTGTTCAAGAAGAACAAGATCGATTACGTGAAGGGCTGGGGCAGCTTCAAGGACAAGAATACCATCGAGGTGAAGGGCGAAGACGGCTCGACCTCGACGGTCACCGGCAAGAGCATCATCATCGCCACCGGCTCGGAGCCGGCGTCGATTCCGGGCGTCACCATCGACGAAAAGCGCATCGTATCCTCGACCGGCGCCCTTGCGCTGCCCGAAGTGCCCAAGCATCTGGTCGTCATCGGCGGCGGCGTGATCGGCCTGGAACTCGGGTCGGTCTGGGCGCGCCTCGGCGCCAAGGTCACTGTGGTCGAGTTCCTCGACCGGATCGTGCCTGGCGTGGACGACGAAGTGGCGAAGGAATTCGACAAGATCCTGCGCAAGCAGGGCTTCACCATGAAGACCGGCACCAAGGTGACCAAGGTTGAATCGGCCAAGGCCGGCCTGAAGATCAGCGTCGAACCCGCCAAGGGCGGCGACGCCGAGGTGCTGGAAGCCGACTACGTGCTCGTTTCGGTGGGGCGCAAGGCCTACACCGAAGGCCTGGGCCTGGACAAGGTGGGCGTCAAGGCGACCGACCGGGGCCTGGTTGTCACCGACGATCACTGGCGCACCAACGTGGACGGCATCTATGCCATCGGCGACGTGATCGCCGGCCCCATGCTGGCCCACAAGTCCGAGGAAGAAGGCGCCGCGGTCGCCGATGTGATCGCCGGCAAGGTCGGCCACGTGAACTACGACGCCATTCCCAACGTGATCTATACCTCGCCCGAGGTGGCCTCGGTGGGCAAGACCGAGGAAGAGCTGAAGAAGGCGGGCGTCGAGTACAAGGCGGGCAAGTTCCCGTTCATGGCCAATGCCAAGGCCAAGGTCGGCCTGCACACGGAAGGGTTCGTCAAGATCCTTGCCGATGCCAAGACCGACCGGGTGCTGGGCGTGCATATCATCGGCGCCGATGCCGGCAACCTGATCGCCGAGGCGGTGCTCGCCATGGAGTTCGATGCCTCGGCCGAGGATATCGCCATGACCTGTCACGCGCATCCGACCCTTTCCGAATCCATGAAGGAAGCGGCGCTTGCCGTCTCGGGCCGGACGCTGAACTTCTAGGACGCGTTCAACCACGTACCAGGCGCCGTCATCCCGGATACCGGAATGGCGGCGTTTCTGTATTCAGGGGCTCAGCCCTCGACAATGTCGAACGGGAAGGTCTCGTAGGCGTAGTCGATGGTCAGTTCCTCGCCGGCCTTCAGGTCGCGGGCCGCATAGAGGCACACGCACAGGCGCTCGCAGTCCAGCTCGAAGTGGCAGTTGGGCTGGGCGCTGTGGTTGCAGAATGAAATTTCGCCAAACGCCACCGCATACTGGACAATGTCGGAATTGGGCGTCCAGTCGAACACGTAGTGGCGCAACATGCCCTCGTCCACGTTGCGCGTCTGCTCCGGGGGAAGCACCAGCACGCTGGCCGAGGTGACCAGATCGCCTTCCGCGATGTCCGTTCCGGCAAACAGCCCGCGCCCGCCGAGGCGCGACGGGGCGATGCAAAGCCTGCTCGATGGTGCCAGAATATGTGTCATGCCCGTTCCTCAGCCGGCGCGGGGATGCGCCGAATCGTATATGGACAGCAATCGCGCCGTATCCACCTCGGTGTAGTGCTGGGTGGTCGACAGGGAGGCATGGCCCAGCAATTCCTGGATGGTGCGCAAATCGCCGCCCGACGCCAGCAGGTGGGTGGCGAACGAATGGCGCAGGGCGTGGGGCGTGGCCGAATCGGGCAGACCCAGTGCGCCGCGCAGCATGCGGATGCGCTGCTGGATGATGCCGGGATTGAGCTGCTTGCCGCGGACGCCGATGAACAGCGGGCCATCCGGCTCCAGCGCGAAGGGGCAGGCGGCCACATAGGCGGCGACCGCATCGCGCACCACCGGCAGCACGGGCACGAGCCGCTGCTTGCCGCCCTTGCCCAGCACCACCATGGACTGGCCCGTGGGCGCCTCGCGCCGCTTCAGGCCCAGCGCCTCCGAGATGCGCAGGCCGCAGCCATACAGCAGGGTGATGACGGCGGTGTCCCGGTCGGCGACCCATGGCTCCTCGCTCAGCGAGCCGACCTCGTCGACAACCGCCCGCGCCCCGTCGACCGACAGCGGACGCGGCACCGAATGGGGAATTTTGGGAGTCGACACCGCCTGCACCGCGCCGTTGGTCAGGATGCCGGCGCGGCCGAGGAAACGATAGAAGCTGCGCACCGCCGACAGCGCCCGGGCCGACGAGCGCGACGACTGGCCGTCTTTCCGCCGGGTCGCCAGCCAGGCGCGGAAGTCGGGTACCGCGAGGCTCTCCAGCATGGTCTTGCTGACCGCGCCGCCATGATGGCGCTGCAGGAAGGCGAAGAAATCCTGCATGTCGCGCAGATAGGATGTCAGGGTGTTGGCAGCGAGTCGCCGTTCGCTGGCCATGTGCCGGACCCAGTCGCGGGCCAGTGGTGCAGCCGTGTCATCGGCGGCGAGGGAGGCGAGCAGTCGCCCCACCAATTGGTTGACGGTCAGTTCTCCGGCCGCGACCACCGTGCCGCCTCCGGGGCCTGGCTCTGGGGCAACAGCTGCTGCAGGCGCAGCGCCAGCACATCGCCCATATATCGCACGAGCTGGGTGGCGTGGCCCGGTTCGAAGGTCGCCGCGTCGCGGTCGCCCAGGGCCAGCACGCCAAACATCGTGGCGCCCAGTTCCAGCTTCACCATGGCCTGGGACTTGATCAGGCTGGTGGCGGGGCCGAAAAACTCTTCCGATTCGTTGCGTAGCGGGCCGAGCGTGACGGTCTGGCCGGGTGCGAACTGGCTCTCCAGCAGCATGGCCGGCAGCAGCAGGACGGAATCCATCTTTCGCTCGGGCCAGACCGAACGGTGATCGAGGCACAGCACCGCCACATCCACATGGAGGTAGCCGTGCAACTCGCGGCTGATGAACCAGGCCAGTTCGTCGAAGCAGCCGGCGCGGATCACGCCCAGCGTGGCCTCGTGCACCTGGTGCTGACTGGCCAGATTGCCGCGCGACGTCTCGACCAGCGCGTCCCGGTCGGCGGTGCGCTGCGACAGGCTGCCGCGCAGGCGATCGATCAGGTGGCGCTGGAAGTCGACGACGCCCTGGTCGTTTTCCGGTCCGCCCGGCAGCAGGCCGGCGAGCACATCCGGGTGCTTGTCGAGCCAGGCGAGAACCTGGTCCTTGGTGAGTTTGCCGCCGGCCATGGTCAGCCGATCTTCTGGCCGGTCTTGGCCCAGTCGGCAAGAAACGCCTGCAGGCCCGCGTCGGTCAGCGGATGTTTGACCAGCTGGCGCAAGGTCGCCGGCGGGATCGTGCAGACGTCGGCGCCGATCAGCGCCGCCCGCAGCACATGCGTCGGGTTGCGCACGCTCGCCACCAGGATCTCGGTGCTGAACGAATCGTAATTGTCGTAAATCTGGCGGATGTCCTGGATCAGCGCCATGCCGTCCTGCGAGATGTCATCGAGCCGGCCGACGAAGGGCGAGATGAAGGTGGCGCCCGCCTTGGCGGCCATCAGCGCCTGGACCGCCGAGAAGCACAGCGTGACATTCACCATGGTGCCGTTCGACGTCAGGTGGCGGCAGGCTTTCAGCCCGTCGATGGTCAGCGGCACCTTTACCGTGATGTTGTCGGCGACAAGGGCGAGCTTCTCGCCTTCGCTGATCATGCCTTTCGCATCGGTGGCGGTGACCTCGGCGCTTACCGGGCCGTCGACCACGGCGCAGATGTCGCGCAGGATGTCGTTGAAGTCGCGGCCGGCCTTGGCGACCAGCGACGGGTTGGTCGTCACACCGTCAAGCAGACCGCTTTCCGCCAGGTCGCGAATTTCCGCGATGTCGGCGGTGTCGACGAAAAACTTCATGAAGGGTATTCCTCGGTTCGGTTGTTGGGCCCGTTGGGGCGATTCTAAGAGAGGCGCGGGACACTGCCAAGGCAGCATACCATCAAAAGCAGTTCGCCGGCGGCGGGACGATCGGGCGCCACCGCGACCGTGCGCGTATTGCTGCCCCTTGGGCTCGACCTAGCATATGACTACCGGCCTCCGCCAGAGACGAACCTGCGGCCGGGCGATTTCGTCGAGGTGCCGCTGGGCACCAAACGCCGAATCGGGGTGGTGTGGGACGACGACGCGGACGCGCCGGCTGCCGATCCGGCCAAGCTGCGCACGGTGCATGACCGGATCGCGCTGCCGCCCCTGCCCGAATCCACCAGGCGGTTCATCGAATGGGTCTCGCGCTACACCATGGCGCCGCTGGGCTCGGTGCTGCGCATGGCGATCGCCACGCCGGGCCTGTTTCAGGCGCCGCGGCCGGTCCTTACCTATGCGCTGACCGATGCCGAGCCTGAACGTCTCACCGCCGCGCGCCAGCGGGTTATGGACCTGCTGCGTGACGGGCCGCCGCGCACCATATCCGATATTGCCGAGGCCGCCGCCGTCAGCGACGGCGTGGTGCGCGGGCTGGCCGGACAAGGCGTGCTGGAGGCCATCGAGAGCGATCCGGATGCCGGGTATATGGAGCCGCCGCCCGATCCCGAAACCCCCGGCCCCGTCCTGTCGGCGGAACAGCACGCTGCGGCCGGGGCACTCATGGCCAGGATCGGCGGTGGATTCGCGGCGCTGGCGCTGGAGGGCGTCACCGGCTCGGGCAAGACCGAGGTCTATTTCGAGGCCATCGCCGAGGCGCTGCGCCAGGGTGCCGACGGGCAGGTGCTGGTGCTGGTGCCCGAGATCGCGCTGACCAACCAGTTGCTCGACCGGTTCGAGACCCGATTCGGCGCACGGCCCATGGTCTGGCATTCGCACCTGACCGGCCGCGCTAGGCGGGCCACCTGGCTGGGCGCGGCCTCGGGCGAGGCCCGGGTCGTGGTCGGCGCCCGCTCGGCCCTGTTCCTGCCCTTCAAGGCGCTGTCCCTCATCGTCGTCGACGAGGAGCACGACCCTGCCTACAAGCAGGAAGAGCAGGTCATCTATCATGCCCGCGACATGGCGGTCGTGCGCGCGTCGCTGATGAAGTGCCCGATCGTGCTGGTGTCGGCGACGCCGTCGCTGGAGACCATGGTCAATTGCTGGAGCGGCAAGTATCAGCGGGTTCTTCTGCCGACGCGCCACGGCGGCGCCACGCTGCCGATCATCGAACCGGTGGACATGCGGCGCGAGGACACGCCGCGCGGCCGCTGGATATCGCCCCGGCTGGAAGCGGACCTGCGTGCCAACCTCGAGGCGGGCGAGCAGTCCCTGTTGTTCCTCAACCGGCGCGGCTATGCGCCCGCCGCCATCTGCAGGGCCTGCGGCAACCGGGTGATGCGCGAGAACTGCTCGGCGCCGCTGGTCGTCCACCGTTTCGGCAACCGGCTGCAGTGCCACCACTGCGACTTCACCATGCCCATGCCCCGGCAATGCCCGAAATGCGGCGCCGAAGGCACGATCGTTCCCTACGGCCCCGGCGTGGAACGGCTCGCCGAGGAGGTGGAGGCGCTGTTCCCCGAGGCGAGGATCGCCATCATGGCCAGCGACACGGTGCGCACCGCCAGCGAGGCGCAGGCCTTTGTCGAGCGGATCGAGAAGCACCAGATCGACATCGTCATCGGCACCCAGCTCGTCACCAAGGGCCATCATTTTCCCATGCTGACCCTGGTCGGCATCATTGATGCGGATCTCGGCCTGTCGGGCGGCGACCTGCGGGCGGGCGAGCGCACCTACCAGCAGCTCTGGCAGGTGGCCGGCCGCGCCGGCCGCGCCGAACGGCCGGGCCGGGTGCTGGTGCAGACCTATATGCCGGAACATCCGGTGATGCAGGCGCTGATCGGCGGCGACGGTCCGGCGTTCTACCGCAACGAGGCGGCCGAGCGGGAGATGGCGGGCTGGCCGCCCTATGGCCGGCTGGCGGCGCTGATTCTTTCGGGGGTCAACGAAGCAGATGTGGCGGCCCATGCCCGTGCCCTGGCGTCGAGGGCGCCCAGAGGCGCCGATTTCACCGTCATGGGACCGGCGCCGGCTCCCTATGCACGGTTGCGCGGGCGCTTCCGCCACCGCTTTCTGGTGCGGGCCAGAAGGAGCGTCGACCTGCAGGGCCTGATACGCGGCTGGCTGGCGCAAGTGCCTGAAAAAAGTAGCGTTCGCGTGGCGGTGGACATCGACCCCTACAGCTTTCTCTGAACGCTGGTCAGCTCTACGAAAATGCCGCCCTGACTCGGTTGCATGGAGCATACCGCTGTGTTAACACTCCGGCCGTCTCGCGGGTGCGAATGCCTGTGAACAAGCCAGACCTTGAGGAATTCCGCCACTCTCGCGGATATTCCGACCCCGAAGAACGTCTCAAAGAAGAGTCGCCACTTGGCAGCCAATAGTTCCATGACATCGGGTGTGGCGGGGCGTTATGCCGCCGCGCTGTTCGACCTGGCAAAGGATGCCGGGACGCTGGATGCGGTCCAGCAGGATCTGACCGACCTGAAGCGCATGCTCGGCGAGAGTGCCGACCTGGCGGAGATGGTTCGCAGCCCGCTGCTTTCCCGCGACGAGCAGACCCGTTCCATCGCCGCCGTGCTTGAGAAAGCCGGCGCCAGTGACCTGACCAAGCGTTTCCTGGGCGTGGTGGCAAAGAACCGCCGCCTGTTCGCCGTGCGAGGCATGATCGATGCCTTCGCCGCGCTGCTTGCCGACTTCCGCGGCGAAGTGACCGCCCAGGTTGTCTCGGCGCATCCGCTGACCGCGGGCCAGACCGAAGAGCTGCGCGAGACCCTGTCCGCCCAGTTGAGCCGTAAGATCCAGCTCGAGACCAGCGTCGACGCCGGTCTGCTTGGTGGCCTCGTGGTCCGCGTCGGGTCGCGCATGATCGATAATTCGCTTCGTACGAAGCTCTCCAATATGCAGCTTGCCATGAAAGGGATTGGCTGATGGACATCCGTGCCGCAGAAATCTCCGATATCCTCAAGGAACAGATCAACAATTTCGGCGCCGGTGCCGAGGTTTCCGAGATCGGCCGCGTGCTGTCGGTTGGTGACGGCATCGCCCGCGTCTACGGTCTCGACAACGTGCAGGCCGGCGAGCTGGTGGAATTTCCCGGCGGCATCAAGGGCATGGCGCTGAACCTGGAAGTCGACAATGTCGGCGTCGTGATTTTCGGCACCGACCAGGACATCAAGGAAGGCGATACCGTCAAGCGGACCGGCGACATCGTCGACGTCCCCGTCGGCAAGGCCCTGCTGGGCCGCGTGGTCGACGCGCTTGGCAATCCGATCGACGGCAAGGGCCCGATCGAGACCACCGAGCGCCGCCTTGCCGACGTTAAGGCGCCGGGCATCATCCCGCGCAAGTCGGTGAACGAGCCCATGCAGACCGGCCTGAAGGCCATCGACAGCCTGGTGCCGATCGGGCGTGGCCAGCGCGAGCTGATCATCGGCGATCGTCAGACCGGCAAGACCGCCGTCGCCATCGACACCATTCTGAACCAGAAGGCGATCAACGACAGCGGCGACGAGTCCAAGAAGCTCTACTGCGTCTATGTCGCCATCGGCCAGAAGCGGTCGACGGTGGCCCAGATCGTGAAGACGCTGCAGGATGCAGGCGCGCTGGAATACACAATCGTTGTCGCCGCCACGGCGTCCGAGCCGGCCCCGCTGCAGTTCCTGGCGCCCTATGCCGGCTGCGCCATGGGCGAGTATTTCCGCGACAACGGCATGCACGCCCTGATGATCTATGACGATCTGTCCAAGCAGGCCGTGTCCTACCGCCAGATGTCGCTGCTGTTGCGCCGCCCGCCGGGCCGCGAAGCCTATCCGGGCGACGTGTTCTATCTTCACTCCCGCCTGCTCGAGCGCGCCGCCAAGATGAACGATGCCAATGGCAACGGCTCATTGACCGCGCTGCCGATCATCGAGACCCAGGCCGGCGACGTGTCCGCCTACATTCCGACCAACGTGATCTCGATCACCGATGGCCAGATCTTCCTGGAAACCGAACTGTTCTATCGCGGCATCCGCCCGGCCATCAATGTGGGTCTGTCGGTGTCCCGCGTGGGTTCGGCGGCGCAGATCAAGGCCATGAAGCAGGTTGCCGGTTCCATCAAGCTGGAACTCGCCCAGTACCGCGAAATGGCCGCCTTCGCCCAGTTCGGCTCGGATCTCGACGCCTCTACCCAGCGCCTGCTGAACCGCGGCGCCCGTCTGACCGAACTGCTGAAGCAGGGCCAGTTCCAGCCGATGCCGGTCGAGGAGCAGGTGGCGGTCATCTTCGCCGGTGTGAACGGTTATCTGGACGGCATCGCCGTTTCCGATATCGGCCGGTTCGAGAAGGGCTTCCTTGGCGAACTGCGCGGCGAGCACGCCGACATTCTGGCGCTGATTCGCGAAAAGCGTGAGATCACGGACGACGTCCGGAGCAAGCTGCGCGGGTTGCTCGACAGCTACGCCAAGACGTTCGTTTAGGCCTGGCACGCAAACAGCGGGACTGAATGAATGGCTAGCCTCAAGGACCTGAGGAACAGGATCAACAGCGTCAAGTCGACGCAGAAGATCACACGCGCCATGCAGATGGTGGCGGCATCCAAGCTGCGCCGCGCCCAGGAAGCGGTGGAAGCGGGACGCCCCTATGCCCAGCGCATGGAAAAGGTGCTTGCCTCGCTGGCCGGTTCGCTGATGAACCAGCCGGGTGCGCCGCAGCTTCTCGTCGGCAACGGCCGCGACGAAGTGCACCTGATCGTGGTCGCCACCGCCGAGCGCGGCCTGTGCGGCGCCTTCAACTCGTCCATCGTTCGGGCGGCGATCGTGAAGATCGAGGCACTGAAGCGGCAGGGCAAGACGGTGAAGATCCTCCCCGTCGGCCGCAAGGGTGCGGTCCAGCTGCGCCGCAACTACGGCAAGTTGTTCGTCGAAGGCTTTGAATTCCCGGGGCTGCGCCAGATCGGTTTCGCCCAGGCGCTGCCGGTTGCCGAGCGCATCCTGGCCATGTTCGATGCCGGTGAATTCGACGTTTGCTCGCTGTTCTACAACCGCTTCCAGTCGGTGATCGAGCAGATCGTTACCGAGGTTCAGCTCATTCCCGCGCAAATTCCGGTTCTCGCCGATGGCGCGGCGTCGCTGAACGAGGGACTTGGCCTTGCCGTCTACGAGTTCGAGCCGGACGAAGAGACCATTCTGCGCGAATTGCTGCCGCGCAATCTCGCCGTCCAGGTGCTCCGTGCCTTGCTTGAGAATGCCGCGTCCGAACAGGGCGCGCGCATGTCGGCCATGGACAACGCCACACGCAACGCCGGGGACCTGATCAACGGATTGACGTTGACCTACAACCGGACCAGGCAGGCCGTCATTACGACGGAACTGATCGAAATCATCTCGGGCGCCGAAGCGCTTTAGACCCCGTCTATGGGAGCTAGACCATGACTATCAATACCACCGGCAAGATTACCCAGGTTATCGGCGCCGTCGTCGACGTTCAGTTCGAGGGCGAACTGCCCGCCATCCTGAGCGCGCTGGAGACGGACAACCATGGCAATCGCGTGGTTCTCGAGGTCGCCCAGCATCTGGGTGAATCGACGGTCCGCACCATCGCCATGGACACCACGGACGGTCTGGTCCGCGGCCAGGCCGTTGCCAGCACCGGCGCGCCGATCTCGGTGCCCGTCGGTCCGCAGACCCTGGGGCGCATCATGAACGTCATCGGCGAGCCGGTGGACGAGCGCGGCCCGATCAACGCGGTCACGCGGTCGCCGATCCACGCCCAGGCGCCGGCCTTCGTCAACCAGTCGACCGAAACCGAAATCCTCGTGACCGGCATCAAGGTCGTCGATCTTCTGGCACCCTACGCCAAGGGCGGCAAGATCGGCCTGTTCGGCGGCGCCGGCGTGGGCAAGACCGTGCTCATCCAGGAGCTGATCAACAACATCGCCAAGGCGCATGGCGGCACGTCGGTGTTCGCCGGCGTCGGCGAGCGCACCCGCGAAGGCAACGATCTCTATCACGAATTCCTCGAAGCCGGCGTCATCGCCAAGGATGCCGACGGCAATGCGACGCCGGAAGGCTCCAAGGTGGCCCTGGTGTTCGGCCAGATGAACGAGCCGCCGGGCGCCCGTGCCCGTGTTGCCCTGTCGGGCCTGACCATCGCCGAATATTTCCGCGATGTCGAAGGCCAGGACGTGCTGTTCTTCGTCGACAACATCTTCCGCTTTACCCAGGCGGGTTCGGAAGTGTCGGCCCTGCTGGGCCGCATCCCGTCGGCCGTGGGTTATCAGCCGACCCTGGCGACGGACATGGGCTCCATGCAGGAGCGCATCACCACCACCGACAAGGGCTCGATCACCTCGGTGCAGGCCATTTACGTTCCCGCCGACGATCTGACCGATCCGGCGCCGGCCGCTTCGTTCGCCCATCTTGACGCGACCACCGTGCTGTCGCGCTCGATCGCCGAGCTGGGCATCTACCCGGCCGTGGATCCGCTCGATTCCACCTCGCGCATTCTCGATCCGCGCGTCGTCGGCGACGAGCATTACCAGGTCGCCCGCCGCGTCCAGGAAACCCTGCAGCGCTACAAGAACCTGCAGGACATCATCGCCATCCTGGGCATGGACGAGCTGTCGGAAGACGACAAGCTGACCGTTACCCGCGCCCGCAAGATCCAGCGTTTCCTTAGCCAGCCGTTCCACGTGGCCGAGATCTTCACCGGTTCGCCGGGCAAGCTGGTGTCCATCGAAGACACCATCAAGGGTTTCAAGGCGCTGGTTTCCGGCGAGTACGATCATCTTCCCGAGGCCGCCTTCTACATGGTCGGCGCCATCGAGGAAGCGGTTGCCAAGGCCGAACGCATGGCGGCGGAAGCGGCCTGATAACAGGCGCCGGAGAGCACCATGGCAGACAGAATTGCATTCGAACTGGTCTCACCCGACCGCCTGCTGATGTCGGCGGACGTCGAGGCAGTGATGGTGCCCGGCGGTGAAGGCGACTTCACGGTGATGCCCGGCCACATGCCGGTGATCTCCACCGTGCGTCCGGCCGTCGTCGATGTCTATGAAACCTGGGGCGCCGCGCCCACTACCCGTATCTTCGTGCGCGGCGGCTTCGTCGACGTCACGGCGGAGCGGGTGACCCTGCTGGCCGAGCATGCGACCAACCTCGCCGAGGTGGATCGCGCCGATCTGGCCCAGCAGGTGCGCGACGCTGCCGAGGATATCACCCTGGCCAAGACCGATCTGGAGCGCGCCAACGCCCAGCAGGTGCATGACAGCTTGAACGAATTGCTCAGCGCCGTAGAATAGCCTGCAATTCCGCCAGCATCAGCGAAACGGGGTGGCATGAGCCGGTATTGGACGCTCGACGATATCGACTGGCGTGCGTTTCGCCCGGATCTGGTGGACCGGCAGCTGGTCGCGACCATCAAGGCCGCCTCGCTGGTCGAGGCCAACGCGCCCGATTACGTCACCTATCTCTGTAACGTGTTCCACGGCGACACTGCGCTGTGCGATGCGGTGCGCCTGTGGGGCGATGAGGAAGTCCAGCACGGCAGGGCGCTTGCCCGTTGGGCATCGCTCGCCGATCCGGACTATGACCTCGACGCGGCGCTGGCGACCTTCCGCGCCGGCTACCAGCAGGTGCCGCTCGACAGCGCCCAGTCGACCCGCGGCTCCAGGCCCGGTGAGCTGTTCGCGCGCTGTATCGTCGAAAGCGGGACCACATCGTTCTATTCCGCCATGCACGACACGGCCAGCGAGCCGGTGCTGAAGCAGATCGCCCGCAACATCGCCGCCGACGAGGTGCGCCACTACAAGCTGTTCCGCAGCTATCTCGATGCCTATGACGCACGCGGTGACAGCATTACCCGCATGGCGCGGCTGAAGATTCTGGGCGAGCGCATCGCCGAGGTCGGCGACGACGAATTCGGCTATGCCTATTATGCGGCCAATATCGCCCCGGTGAGCCGCGAGCCCTATGACCGGGACCGTTGCGCCGCTGCCTATGAAACCGGCGCATATGGCCTCTACAGCCGCGCGCATGTGGAGAAGGGCGTCCGGATGATGCTGCGCGCCGTCGGCTTCAACACCGCCAGCCCGGTGGTGAAGGTCAGCCTTCCTGTCGCCTGGCACCTGATGCGCCGCAAGCAGAAGAAGCTGGGCCGGCTGGCGCCCGCTTAAGCCCCGGTTCCTATCCCCTTCACAACCTCTCCGAAGGTTGCCAGCAGTTCCTGATAGAGGTCGCGCTTGAACGGTACGATCAGGTCGGGAACCTGCTCGAACGGCACCCATTTCCAGTCGCGGAACTCGGGATGCTTGGTGTGGATGTCGATGTCCTTGTCCTTGCCAAGGAACCGCATCACGAACCATTTCTGCTTCTGGCCCCGGTACTTGCCGCCCCACATCCTGCCGACCAGTTCGGGCGGCAGGTCGTATTCGTGCCAGCCCTCGCTTTCGGCGACGATCTCGGCCTTGCCGGTGCCGATCTCCTCTTCCAGCTCGCGCAGCGCGGCCACGCGCGGGTCCTCGTCCTTGTCGATGCCGCCTTGCGGCATCTGCCAGGCATCCGCCGGGTTGTCGAGGCGCGCGGCCACGAACACCAGGCCGTCCCGGTTGACCAGGATCACGCCCACATTGGGACGATAGGCTGTGGGCGCGGCCATGGGATTACTCGGCAGCGGCTGCAGGCTTCTTCTGGGTCAGCGCCAGGCCCTTGATCAGGTCCAGCGCATAGGCCAGCTGATAGTCGTCCTCGGCCTCGTCGGCGTCGCTTTTCTTGCCGTCCTTGTCCTTGATGTCCATGGGCGGCAGCGGTGCCTCCTCTTCCTCCTCGACCACTGGCGCCACAGGCTTGGGCGGGGCCTTCTTCTCGTCCTTCTTGGCCCCGTCCTTCTTGTCGTCCTTTTTGCCGTTCGGGTTTTCCAGGTGACCGCGCAGCGAGGCCTCGGTGCGGGTCGGGCCGCTCCGCGCCGACGTGGCGACCTTCTCGATCCTGGCCTGCTCGATCAGGATGTCAGGTTCGATGCCCTCGGCCTGGATCGACCGGCCCGACGGGGTGAAATAGCGCGCCGTGGTCAGCCGCATGGCGCCGTTCCCCTGGCCCAGCGGGATGATGGTCTGGACCGAGCCTTTGCCGAACGACTTGGTGCCGACGATGATGGCGCGGTGATAGTCCTGCAGCGCGCCGGCGACAATCTCCGACGCGGACGCCGAGCCGCCATTGATCAGAACGATCATCGGCAGGCCATTCAGGCTGTCGCCGCGATGGGCGTGATAGCGCTGCACGTCCTGCGCATCGCGGCCGCGGGTCTGCACCACCTCGCCGTGGTCGAGGAAGGCATCGCCGACGGCGACGGCCTGGTCGAGCAAGCCGCCGGGATTGTTGCGCAGGTCGAGCACCAGGCCGTTGAGCTTGGGACCCAGTTCCTTCTTGATCTCGCCCAGCGCCTTCTTCAGGCCGGGTTCGGTCTGCTCGTTGAAACTCGAAATACGGATATAGCCGCTGTCACCCTCGACCCGTGACTTCACCGACTTGATCTTGATGATGTCGCGGATGATCTCCAGGTCGAACTGTGCCTGCTCGCCGCGCCGGGCAATGGACACGACGATCTTCGCGCCGGGCGCGCCGCGCATCTTGTCGACGGCCTCGGACAGGGTCAGGCCCATGACCTGCTCGCCATCGAGTGCGGTGATATAGTCGCCGGCCTGGACTCCGGCCTTGTCGGCGGGCGTGCCGTCGATCGGCGAGATCACCTTGACCAGGCCGTTCTCCATGGTGACCTCGATGCCGAGGCCGCCGAATTCGCCCTTGGTCTGGACCTGCATGTCCTCGAAGCTCTCGGCATTCATGTAGCTGGAATGCGGATCGAGCGAGGTGAGCATGCCGTTGATGGCCGACTCGATCATGTTCTTGTCGTCGACCTCTTCTACGTAATTGGCGCGGATACGGGTGAAGACATCGCTGAACAGGTTGAGCTGACGGTAAGTTTCCGACCGGTCCGCGGCGTGCGTGGACGACAGCCCGGCGGTCGCGATCACGACGCCGGCAATGGCCGTCAGGCCGATCCGGGTAAGCAGCTTGGAGTTCATCCACACACCTTTCTAGTCACCGGCCCGCCAGCCATGGCAGCGGATTGATCGAGCGGCCGTTGCGCCGCAATTCAATATATAGTCGTGGTTTGGAGTCACGCGCAGATCCCGCGCGTTCGGATCCCATCTGCCCAACGGGCTCTCCGGCGAGCACCCACTGCGACACGGTGGCGTCGATGTGGCCCATACCCGCGAGAAGCGTATGATATCCTTCGCCGTGATCGATGATCAATAGCTGCCCATAGTCGCGGAATGGCCCTGCGAAAACCACCTTGCCGTCATGGGGCGCGATCACCTGCGCGGTGGCGCGCGATTCCACATAGATGCCGTTCGATTCCCGGCTGGTAAGATCGTCCTTTTCCTGGAAGCGGCGAATAATCCTGCCCTGCACCGGCAGCGGCAGCTTGCCCTCGGCGCCAGAGAAGGACGGGCCTTCCGGCGGCTTCCGTTTGAGCGCCTTCTGCCGCTCGCGCTCCTTGCGGGCTTCGTCTTCCAGCTTCTTCAACAGGGCTTCGATGGACTTGGCGTCCTTGGCCAGCTTGCGCGCCCGGTCGGCTTCCTTGCGGGCCTGGCTTTCGGTGGCGCTTCGATTGGCCTTTTTCTCTGCAAGCAGGCGGTCCACGTCCATCTGGCGCGCGGATAACTCCTCCAGTTCGGTTTTCAGCGCGGCCTGCTGGACCTCGATGTCGCCGCGCAATGCCTGCAGCTCGCCCATCCGGAGGCGCAGGTCGGCGGCCTGATCGAGCAACGCGTCCCGCACCCGGTCGAGCACGATGGCGGTGCGGGCGGTGTCTTCCACGCTGGCCGGGCGCAGCACCAGCGCTGCTGTGGGCTGGCGCGACAGGCGCTGCATGGCGGCCAGCGACGATGCCAGGTCGGTCGATTTCCGGCGCAGGGTTTGCGCCGCGTCTTCTTCCTGCACCTTCAGGCTGGCGAGCTCGTCCTCGAGGCCCTGGATGCGGGCTTCATGCGCCCGGGTCCGGGCGGCGGCCTCGACCAGGGCGACCGACAACTTGCGCTCCTCCCGCCGGAGCGAGTCGGCCTGCTTTTCGAGCTGCTTTTTCTTGGTCGCGGCCTCGTCCAGTTCCTGGCGGATGGACTTGAGCTGGTCCTGCGCACCGTCCTTGTCCCTGGCCGCATAGGTCGCCGTCGACGCGGCGAGCGTCATGGCGGCCGCGAGGCCGGCGGCGCGGGCAATGTCAGGCGCGCGCACGGGCCTCCCGCGGCATGTCGATGAGCGGGCGACCGGTCATTTCGGCGGGCTGCTCCAGGCCCATCAACGCCAGCATGGTGGGCGCCACATCGGCGAGGACGCCGTCATGCAGGGCCACATGGCCGGCATTGGACAGCACCACGGGGACCTGGAAGGTGGTGTGCTGGGTAAAGGCTTCGCCTGATTCCGGATCGGACATCATTTCCAGATTGCCGTGGTCGGCGGTGATCAGCAGCACGCCGCCGCTGGCGCGGACCGCTGCGTCGAGTCTGCCGACCGCGGTATCGACGGCTTCCATGGCCTTGATGGCGGCAGACAGGATGCCGGTGTGACCGACCATGTCGGGATTGGCGAAGTTGACCACGATCAGGTCATAGCGGCCGCCGGCGATGGCCTCGACGAGGCGATCGGTCACCTCTTCAGCGGACATTTCTGGCTTGAGGTCGTAGGTGGCGACCTTGGGCGAGGGCACCAGGATGCGGTCTTCATTTTCGAACACCGCCTCTTCGCCGCCGTTGAAGAAGAACGTGACGTGGGCGTATTTCTCGGTTTCGGCGATGCGCAGCTGGTGCAGCCCGGCCTTCGACACGACCTCGCCCAGCGTGTTCGATACCTTCTGTGCCGGGAACAGGGCCGGCACGAACGGGCTGAGTGCCGAGGAATATTCCACCATGCCAAGAATCGACGCGAACCCAACCAGCGGGTGCCGGTCGAAGCCATCGAAGGCGGGGTCGACAAGGGCGGTGAGGATTTCGCGTGCCCGGTCGGCGCGGAAATTCGCCATGATCAGCCCGTCGCCTTCCTTCATGCCCTGATAATCGCCGATCGCGGCAGGCAGCATGAATTCGTCGGTCACGCCGGCCTCGTAGCTGGCGGCAATGGCCGCGTCCACCGTGGCCGCGCGTTCGCCCTCGCCGCGCACCAGTGCCGCATAGGCCTTCTCGACCCGGTCCCAGCGCTTGTCGCGGTCCATGGCGTAGAATCGGCCGCTCACGGTGCCAAAGCGCACATTGTCCAGCGGTGCAATGGCGGCCTCGACTTCGGCGGCGAACTCCCGGCCGCTCGAGGGCGGGGTATCGCGGCCGTCCATGAAGCCGTGCAACATCACCGGCACGCCCGCGGCGCTGATGATTCTGGCCAGCGCAATCAGATGGTCCTGATGGGAATGTACGCCGCCCGGCGACAGCAGGCCCATGACATGGAACGTGCCGCCCGACTGCTTCACCCGTGCGATGCCGCCGCACAGCAGCGCATTGCATGCCAGCGAGCCGTTGGTGATGGCCACATCGATCCTGGGCAGATCCTGCACCAGCACGCGGCCGCCACCCAGATTCATGTGGCCCACTTCCGAATTGCCCATCTGACCCTCCGGCAGGCCGACCGCCTCGCCGGACGTGTCGAGCAGGGCGTGGGGCTCGGTCTCGAGCAGCCGGGTCAGGTTGGGCGTGCGCGCCAGCAGGAAGGCGTTGTTTTCGCGCTCGGTCCGATGCCCCCAGCCGTCCAGGATGCACAGAACGGCGGGACGCGGCTGCCGGATCGCAGAAGGGGTCGTTTTGGTCATCATTCTTTCAAGGATCGTTCGTTACCGAAGATAGGCGTCAGCCGGCCCGGTGGTAGGGGTGGTTCGCCGATATGCTCCACGCCCGGTACAATTGCTCGGCCAACATAGCGCGTACCAGCATATGCGGCCATGTCAAATTGCCCAATGAAAACAGGAAATCCGCCCGTTCGCGCACCGCGTCACCATGTCCGGTGGCGCCGCCGATAAGGAAGCAGACGCGGGATTTTCCGGCATCTCGCCAGGCGATCAACCGCTGCGACAGCCGCTCGCTGGTGATGACCTGTCCGCGCTGGTCGAGGGCGACGACAAGCGCGCCATCGGGCACCTTGCCCAGCAGAAGCTCGGCCTCGCGTTGGCGCAGGGTTGCGGCGTCCAGCGGCCGCTTCTCCTCGACCTCGATCAGGTCGAGTTTCCAGGGCAGCCGCTTGCGGTAATCCTCGAAAAGATCGCGCTCCGCGCCGTGTTTGGCGCGGCCGACCGCAAGCATTGCCAGGTTCATGGAAGGCTTAGGACGCGGTTTCGAGCTCGTCGATCAGCGCGGGCGACCACATCTTTTCCAGATTGTAGAACGAGCGCACTTCCGGGCGGAACAGATGGACGATCACGTCGCCGGCGTCGATCAGCACCCAGTCGGCGGCCGGCAGGCCTTCGATCTGGAAATGCCGATGGCCGCTGGAGCGTAAATTCTCGCCCAGATGCTCGGCGACAGCCGTGACATGACGGGCCGAACGCCCCGAGGCGATCAGCATGTAGTCGGCCAGACTGGTCTTGCCTCGGAGGTCGATGGTGACGATTTCGGATGCCTGATCGTCATCAAGTGACTTCTGTATCAGCGACAATAGCGGGTCGCTGGAAGCCGGTCGCTGCTGTGTACTAATCTACACTGCTCCTGTTGTGGGCACGCCGGGCCGCGCGGATGGCGGTCGCCGAGGTGGGTTCATGCCCTAAATGGATGAAGGTCCATGCCGGGGGAGCCATCCCCGCCAAGTCGCGCGCACGCTCCACCGGGATGCGCCGCGTGCCGAATCTTTTCGCCGCCGTGCTGGACATTGCCGTCAAAGAATAGTTTGGCCGGCCGAAAATCGCAACTGGGGCGAGCTGGAAGATATCGGGCCAGCGCTTCCAGCGGCTAACCTGCTGTAAATTATCGGCTCCCATCAACCAGACGAAGCGAGTCAGCGGGAAGCGCCGGCGCAAGGCGGCGAGGGTATCGACGGTGAAACGGGTGCCGAGCGCCGATTCGATGTCGGTGGGCCTGATGCGCCGCCCGGCCGCGACACGCCGCGCCTCGGCAAGACGGTCGGCTTGCGGCGCCATGTCGTCGGTGGATTTCAGCGGGTTCTGCGGCGACACCAGCCACCACACTTCGTCGAGCCCCAGCCGGACGAGCGCTGTCTGGCTGACAAGCAGATGCGCCCGGTGGGCCGGGTTGAACGAGCCGCCCAGCAAGCCGACACGCCGCTCGCGCCAGATTGGCGACAGCGGGTTGATCGGGCGCGGTTCAGGGACGTGTCTGGCCGTCACCCCGAACCACATATTTGAAGGTGGTGAGCTGTTCCACGCCGACCGGACCGCGCGCGTGCATCTTGCCCGTGGAAATCCCCATCTCGGCGCCCATGCCGAACTCACCGCCATCCGCGAACTGGGTCGAGGCGTTGTGCAGCAGAATGGCGGAGCCGACCTCGTTCAGGAAACGGGCGGCTGCGGCGTTGTCCTCGGTAATGATCGCCTCGGTGTGGCTCGAGCCGTAGCGGGCGATGTGGTCCATGGCCTCGTCGATGCCGCCGACAGTGCGCACGGCGATGATGGCATCAAGGAACTCCACGCCCCAATCGGCCTCGGTGGCGGCCACCAGGCGCGGATCGGCATTGCGCGCTTCGGCGTCGCCCCGGACCTCGCAGCCCGCGGCGATCAACCCGTCGACGATGGGCTTGAGGTGGGTGCCGAGCACCGCCCGGTCGATCAGCAGGCACTCGGTGGCGCCGCAGATGCCGGTACGGCGCATCTTGGCGTTGAGCACGATCCTGCGGGCCATGTCCAGGTCGGCGGCCGAATGGACATAGGTGTGGCAGATGCCGTCGAGATGGGCGAAAACCGGCACCCTGGCCTCGTTCTGCACCCGCTCGACCAGCGAGCGGCCACCGCGGGGCACGATGACGTCGATGACGCCTGCCATGCCCAGCATGATGCCCACGGCCGCGCGGTCCTGGGTGGGCACCAGCTGGATAGACGCGGCGGGCAGGCCGGCCTTGGCCAGGCCTTCGGCGAGGCATGCCATGATGGCCCGGTTGGAGTTCACCGCTTCGCTGCCGCCGCGCAGGATGGCCGCGTTGCCTGCCTTCAGCGCCAGCGCGCCAGCATCGGCGGTCACGTTGGGACGGGATTCATAGATGATGCCGATGACGCCAAGCGGCTGGCGCACGCGGGCGATATGCAGGCCGTTGGGCCGGTCCCACTCGGCGATGGTCTCGCCGACCGGATCGGCGAGTGCCGCCACCTCGTCCAGGCCCTTGGCCATGCCCTCGATGCGGTCCTCGTTCAGAGTGAGGCGGTCGAGCAGCGCCTTGCCCAGGCCCCGCTCCTTCGCCGAGGCCAGATCCCGGACGTTGGCCGCCAGCAGCTCGCCCGCGCGGGCGCGCACCGCCTCGGCGGCAAAGCGCAGCGCCGCGTTCTTCTGTTCGGCCGGAACGGTGGCGAGCCGGCGGGCGGCATCCTTGGCCGCCGTGCCCAGCGTCTGCATGACGCTATCGATCTCGCTGTCGCGCGTGCGCATTTCGGCGACGGTCATGGTCTTGTCTCCTGCAGCAGCACCAGATGGTCCCGGTGGATCAGCGGCCCGCGTCCCTTGTAGCCCAGTACGTCCTCGATGGCGTCGCTCCGGCGGCCCATGATACGGCGGGCCTCGTCGCTTGAATAGGCGACAAGCCCGCGCGCCAGATCGCGGCCTTCGGCGTCCTGCACGGTCACCGTGTCGCCGCGTTCGAACGTGCCCCTGATGTCGGAGACACCCGCCGCCAGCAGGCTCTTGCCCTGGCGCAGCGCCTCCTGGGCCCCCGAATCAACCGTCAGCACGGAGGTGGGCCGCAGGGTGCCTGCGATCCACTGCTTGCGCACGGTCAGCGGCGCCTCGTGGGCCTCGAACCAGGTGCCGATGCCGGTGTCGCGGTAGCGGCCGATGGGATGGTCGGGCCCGCCATTGACGATCAGCACGTGGCACCCCGAGGGCACCGCGATCCTGGCGGCGGCCATCTTGGTCACCATGCCGCCCCTGCCAACGCCGTCGGCCTTGGTGTCGCCCGCCATTTCCTCGATCTCGGGTGTGATGCGGGGAATGTGGCGGAACAGGGTGGCGGCGGGATCGAGGCCGGGATCGGCGGAATACAGCCCGTCCACATCCGACAGGATGACCAGGCAATCGGCCGAGATCATCTGCGCCACGCGCGCGGCCAGGCGGTCATTGTCGCCGTAGCGCAATTCGTGGGTGGCGACGGTGTCGTTTTCGTTGATGACGGGCAGGGCGCCCAGATGCACCAGCGCCTCGATGGTGTCGCGGGCGTTCAGATAGCGGCGGCGGACCTCGGTATCGTCCAGGGTCAGCAGGATCTGCGCCACGGTAATGTCGTGGCGCAGCATGGTTTCCTGATAGGCGTGCGCCAGCTTGATCTGGCCAACGGCGGCGGCGGCCTGGCTGTCGGCGAGCCGGGCCCGGTTGAATTCGGGGCCCAGATGGGGCGAGCCCAGCGCCACCGCGCCGGAAGAGACGATGACCACCTGGGTCCCGCGCGCCCGAAGCGCCACGATGTCCTCCGCCAGCGATGCAAGCCAGCCGCGGCGCAGGCCGGTTCGCCGGTCGACGAGTGTTGCCGAGCCGATCTTGATGACGATGCGCCGTGCGCGGCTGAAATCGTATTGCATGGCCGCGATCCTAGATGGGCCGCCAAGGTTCTTCGTGGGCGTTGGCCGCCGCGGCTTCGCTCTTGCGGCGGTTCTCGATCACTTTCCACAGCGCACGGAGTACGGTCTGCACGCCTTCGCCGCTGGCCGTCGAGAGGGGATAGACAGTCTTGCGGCTGACTTTCTTCAGCGCCGCCAGCTTCTCCTCGACCTGCTCGGGCGTGAGCGCGTCGATCTTGTTGAGACCGACGATTTCCTTCTTGTCGCCCAGCACCTCGTCGTAGCGCTTCAGCTCGCGCCGGATGGTTCTGTAGGCGCCGGCCACATCATCCTGCGTGCCGTCGACCAGATGCAGCAGCACGCCGCAACGCTCCACATGGCCAAGGAACCGGGTGCCCAGGCCATGCCCTTCCGAAGCGCCCGCGATCAGGCCGGGAATGTCGGCCATGACGAATTCCTTGGCATCGATGCCGACCACGCCCAGGTTGGGCGTCAGCGTGGTGAATGGATAATCTGCGATCTTGGGGCGGGCGCTCGAGACGGCGGCGAGGAACGACGATTTGCCCGCGTTGGGCAGGCCGACGAGGCCGGCATCGGCGATCAGCTTGAGGCGCAGCCACACCCACATCTCCGTGCCGTCCTGGCCGGGATTGGCGTGCCGGGGGGCGCGGTTGGTCGAGCTTTTGAAATAGGCGTTGCCGAAGCCGCCATTGCCGCCGGTAAGCAGCTTGATGCGCTGGCCCACCACGGTCATGTCGGCCAGCAACGTTTCCTTGTCGTCCTCGAACACCTGGGTGCCGACCGGCACGTACAGCACCGCGTCGTTGCCGTTGCGGCCGGTACGGTCCTGTCCGGCGCCGGGTGCGCCGGCCTGGGCCTTGAAATGCTGTTTGTAGCGATAGTCGATAAGGGTGTTGAGGCCGTCGACCGCCTCGACCCAGACGCCGCCGCCGCGGCCGCCGTCGCCGCCATTGGGGCCGCCGAACTCGATGTACTTCTCGCGCCGGAAGGCGACGGCGCCGTTACCGCCGTTGCCGCTGCGCAGGTAGATCTTGCATTCGTCGAGGAATTTCATGCGTCGCTAGATGGGCCTGGGGCCAATACGAAAAAAGGGGAATGGTTATCCATCCCCCTTCGGTCGGACAACCATGTGTCGATAGTCAGTTCGCCGGCTCGACCCTCACATACTGACGGTCGTCGCGGGCGACGTAAAACTTCACCTTGCCCGGCGTCAGCGCGAACAGGGTGTGGTCCTTGCCCATGCCCACGTTCTCGCCCGGGTGCCACTTGGTGCCGCGCTGGCGGATGATGATGTTGCCGGCAACGACGGCCTCGTCGCCGAACTTCTTGACGCCGAGACGGCGACCGGCGGTATCGCGACCGTTGCGCGAGCTGCCGCCTGCTTTCTTATGTGCCATGGGTGCTGCTCCTTGGGGCTTAGCTGGCCGAAATGCCGGTGATGCGCAGCACGGTCTGGTGCTGGCGATGGCCGTTCTTGCGGCGATAATTCTGGCGGCGCTTCTTCTTGAAGATGATGATCTTCTTGGCGCGGGACTGCTCCAGCACCTCGGCGGTGACCGACGCGCCCTCGACCATCGGGGCGCCGAGCGTGACGTTGTCACCCTCGCCGACGGCCAGCACATCGCCAAAGTTCAGGGTGGCGCCCGCGTCGCCTTCCAGCTTCTCGACCTTGATCACGTCGCCGGCTGCGACCCGGTACTGCTTGCCGCCCGTCTTGATTACTGCGAACATTTCTCGTCTCTTTCCGCGGGGCGGGCCCCGTGCATGGATTCCGTGTCCGGTGGGGCGGACCCCCTCGGAAGAGCGCGCACTATAGCGATTCGGCTTTTCAAGTCAATACGAGCGGCAGGCCAACGCGGGCATTTACTTTCCTTCTGCGTGTCGCTAGTTTCCCGCCGCATCGAGACCAGCCTACCCCAGCGGAGAGGTGCCGGAGTGGTCGATCGGGGCGGTCTCGAAAACCGTTGTGCGTGCAAGCGTACCGTGGGTTCGAATCCCACCCTCTCCGCCATTTTCATTCCCAGAATTCCCGGTCAACGATGCGCCTGAAGGGCGAGCGGGTTACCCGCGCAACGCTGGCGAGTGCCTGGATGCCAAGCGCATCGGGAATGAGGCGCAGGATGCCGGTCCGGAACCTGCGGCTCGCCGGCACCCATCCACGCCGGTAAAACCACCTTGGCATTCCGGACGTGCGGGGCGAGCATGGGGCAGCGGGGGCTTCCACCGAATGGCGGGACCGGTAGCGCCATTGGCTGCTTCTACCGGACCTTACGCCCAAGCGCGCTGCAGGACATGCTCGAACAGGGACAGCCGATGCGCCGATGGTCTTTCATGCTGGTTGCGGCTCTTGCCGTGATGATCGGCGGCGGTCCCGCGCTGGCGCAGGAGCGGGTCTATACCTACCGCGTCGTCCATCCGCTCTATGGCGCGATCGGCACCTATGCCAAGAGCGCTGCGCTGGCGGGTGAAACGCTGCGCCTCGAGAGCCGCTTGCGCGTCGCCGTGCGGATTCTCGGCATCGTCGTTCATCGGGAGGAGGGTGACTACACGGTCACCTTTCGCGGTGGCCGGCTGCTGGCATTCCAGGCGACAACCGTGGTCAACGGCAAGCGTGCCGATGTCAGCGGCGAAGTGCAGGGCGATCATTTCGTCGTGACCTCGCCCGCAGGTGCCGTAAACGCGCCCCTTGGTGTCGCTCCATCCGATCCCTGGATACTGAACAAGCGCGGCACGGTGTCGGTCGTGTCGATGAAGAATGGGCAGATCATCCCCACGCAGGTCACCGGCGGCGAGGCGGCGACGGTGTCGGTTCAGGGCGTCGCGGTGACAACCCGCCATTTTACGGCCCAGGGCGAACAATTGCAGGAGACATGGCTGAACGACCGCGGCGTGCCCATCATCTTCCGCAGCGCCGAGAACGGCACGCCGATCGATTTCATCCTTACGTCGCCGCTGGACGATGCGGGCCGCACCGAACCGGGCCTTGTGCCATCCCTCAGATTGACGCCGGAGCGCGAGAGATAGGCGATCCGGCCGTGCAGGGGCCGGACCAGACCGGTCGTTGCACCGTGGTTGTTCCCTTTAGGCCATCTCCGGAATTTCGCTTAAGCTCGGCGGCGTCATCATCGGTCAAACTTGAACGGGGGGAATCTGAATGGCACTGGACGTCATCGGCGCGGGCTTCGGGCGCACGGGCACGCTGTCTCTCAAGCTGGCGCTCGAGAAAATCGGCTTCGGACCCTGCTATCACATGATGGAAGTGCTCAAGAACCCGCACTTCACGGCCTTTTGGAAGAAGGCCGCGTTCAACGAGCCGGTGGACTGGGACGAGGTTTTCGCCGGCTACCGCGCGACGGTCGATTGGCCGGGCTGTTCCTACTGGAAGGAACTGGCGATTGCCTATCCGGCGGCCAAGGTGGTCCTCAGCGTGCGCGATCCGGACCGCTGGTATGAAAGCACCCAGAACACCATCTTCTCGCCGGAGATGATGAAGCGGGCCGCCGAGTCGCCGCCCGACGAAAACCGCGCCGGCATGATGAAAAAGATCCTGGGAGACACGTTCGGGGGCCGGTTCGCGGACCGCGATCACGCGATCGCCGTGTTCAACGATCACATCAAGACGGTGAAAAGCACCATCCCGCCCGATCGTCTGCTGGTGTTCGAGGTTGCCGATGGCTGGGAGCCGCTATGCTCGTTTCTCGGCGCCGATATTCCCGACGAGCCGTTTCCCCGGACCAACAGCACCGATGAATTCGCCGACATCTTTCCGCCTCTGGTCAAGAACCAGGCCGGCTCGGCCGGCGGCTAACGGGAACGGGACACGACGGCCATGAGTTCGTCGATCTTCCGGCGGCGCTCGTCCTCGTCGCCGTTCTCGATCGCGTGGGCGACGCAATGACCGACATGATCGCGCAGGACTTCATCCTCGACCCGGTTGAGCGCGGCCTTGACCGCCTGGAGCTGGGTAATGACGTCGATGCAGTAGCGGTCTTCCTCGATCATCCGGGTGATGCCGCGCACCTGGCCCTCGATTCGGCCGAGGCGGCCGAGCGTGGATTTCTTGGCTGTCGGGTTCATGGCTTCTCTATATCCTCAGGGGCCTTGGCAGATACCCCCTTAGGGTATATGAGGGACATGATCGCGGCAAGCAGCGCGTGCTTGCCCGTCGCCGGCCAGCAGGACGGAGATGGCGCATCGAGAACGCCGCAACGGGCCCGGCCCGACAGCCCCGTCAGAGCAGACGATGCCCTAGGTGACTGCCAGGCCGCCATCGATGGCGATTACCTGCCCCGTCACCCAGTCGGCGCCGGGATCAGCGAACTGCACGATCCAGCGGGCGACGTCGCCCGGCTTGCCACGGCGTTTGAGCGGAATTTGTGCGCGCTCCTGCGCCTCGATCTCAGCCGCCTGCCGCCGCGAGAGCCCCATCATGCCCGTCAGCGCCCCGGACTCGGTCGGCCCGGCCGCGACGGCATTGACGCGGATGCCATGAGGCGCGAGTTCTAGAGCCCAGCACCGGGTGAGGTGCTCGAGCGCCGCCTTGCTCGCGGCGTAGTGGCCGAGTCCGGCGACAGCCTTGTGGCCGAAGGTGCTCGAGACATTGATGATGGCGCCCTTCGCTGCGATCAGGTGGGGCAGCGCCGCTGCGGATAGCAGGCTGGGCCCGATGACATTCACGGCAAGGATCTGGCCGATGCGGTCGGCGCTGGCGTCGGCCAGCGGCAGAATGGCCCCGGCGCCGGCATTGTTCACCAGTATATCGACGCGGCCCCATGTTTCGGCAGCCTTCGCGACCGTGCGCGCTGCATCTTCAGGCCTGGCCGCGTCGGCGACGATGCCGGCGATGTTGGGATTGTCTCCGGCCGCTTCCTTGAGGGCCTGCGCGCGGCGGCCCGTGATGACGACCTTGGCCCCCTTGCCGGCAAAACTCAGTGCCGCGGCCCGGCCAATGCCGGAGCTGCCGCCGGTGACGATCACGACTTTGCCGTTGAAATCATTCATGAGAGTGCCTTTCGTCTTTGCCGCCTGACCCGGCCCGGCGATGCGCCGCGCAACGCGCCGCATCGCCGGTTGTGATCAGGCGGCAACCGGTGCCGATTTGTCCACGGGATGGACCGCGCGAAGACCGATCTGGATCATGTTCCAGGCATTGATCGCACCGATGAGCAGGGTGAGATAGGCGATCTCGGTCTCGTTGAACCGGGCCTTCAGGAGCTCGTAATCCGCATCCGGTGCGTGCGTCTTGCCGACCCGGGTAAGGATCTCGGTCCAGTTGAGCGCGGCGCGCTCGCGGTCGGTGTATAGCGGTGAATGCCGCCAGGCATTGAGCAGGTGGAGCCGCATGTTGCTCTCGCCGTTCTTCAAGGCATCCTTCACATGCATGTGGATACAGAAGGAACAGCCGTTCAGCTGCGACGCGCGTACCTTCACCAACTCGACCAGACTGTGCTCCAGGCCGCTGTCGGCAATGGCGGTTTCGACCGCGATCATGGCCTTGGTGCCTTCGGGGGCGATCTGGAAGATGTTCATTCGGGGTTTCATGTGACGCTCTCCAGTGGGGGGTGAGATGTCGAACGGGCGTCTGCGATCGCCCAGAAGGTCAGCAGCGCCCCGAGAATTGCCGGGAGCGTGACGGCGGGAAAATCCCTGGGGATCGCCGACGGCCCGCAGATGCCGACCGCGACCTCCCAGAAATGAAAAAGCGCGTGGCCGGCCAGCCAGAGGCTGGAGGCGCCCCAGGCGGCGATGCGATGCCGGGGCAGCACGGCGCCCGCGATGAAGGCGCCGCCCAGCAGCAGGAAGATCAGCCCGATATCGCGGATGAAGTGCTGGTTGAACGGACCGGTCGTCGTCACGCCCGGCACTGTGAAATACCAGGCGGCGGGCGAGACGAGCATGAACAGGCCGTTCGCGGCGGCGCCCAGTCCGAGCAGGAGGGCGGTCCCGATGCAGAAATGGCGGAGCATGGTGCTCGTCCTTCTAGGCTGCGGATCGCGGCGCCGGTGCCGTTGCCTTCGGCGGCGCAACATGGGTCAGCCACCAGTCGAAGCTGGTGGCGCCGATCGCCGCATTCGGCGACGGCATCAGGGACATGTCGTCCAGCTTCAGGCCGAAATAGCGCGCTTCAGGATCGGCGATGACATTGCGCGGATCCCGGTCGAAGGCGAGCACCCGGCCGGTCAGCTCGTCGAGATAGAACATCTCGGGACCGGCGATTTCGACCACGCCGTTCACTGGCGTCCCCAGCGCGGCGTCGACAACCGCAGCGGCCACGTCCCGCGCGGCCATCGGCTGGAACCGCGCATGCGGCAGCCGCACGCTGCTGCCCACGGTACCCGACTGTGCGATGCCGCGAATGAACTCGAAGAACTGGGTGGCGTGGACGATGGTGTAGGGAATGACCGATGCCCTGATCAGGCTCTCCTGGGCCAGCTTGGCGCGGAAATAGCCGCTGCCTTGCAGACGCTCCGTGCCCACCACCGAAAGGGCGACGTGGTGACGGACGCCCGCCGCCGCTTCCGCATCCGCCAGGTTCCGGCCGGCGGTCTGGAAGAAGTCCATTGCGGCCTTGTCCTCGAACGACGGCGAGTTGGCCACGTCGATCACCACGTCGGCGCCGGCAAGCGCTTCGGTGAGCCCTTCGCGGGTCACCGTGTTGACACCCGTCTCGGGCGCGGCGGCGCGTGCCGCATGACCCTTTCCGGTCAGCATCTCGACAACCTTGGACCCGATCAGGCCGGTTCCGCCTATGACTGTGATTTTCATGAATTCACCTCTGGGCAAGTGCGCGTCCTGCGCATTCCGGGCCCGGGACCGCCAGCCGTCGGCCAGCCCCCGGGAACAGGAATGACGATCGCGAATTCGTGGCCCGGCCACCATCGTGCGGCCGGATGATTTTCCCTCACCAGAAGATCGCAATACCTACACCTTGGCCCAGGGCGGCTCGTGAGATTCGCTGATGCCGGCCATCGTTTGAGCGATGCGCTCTTGGCCAACCTGATCAGGGGAGCTTGCGTCTCGCCTGCATCGGCCTGCCGGCCGGCAACGCGCGGCCATCCTTTAGTCTGATCGACCGACGCCGGTCCGCATCCGTACCCTTCTGGCATTGCAGAGCGGCCCGCTTTGGGCCTGCGCATCAACCAGGAGGATTCCATGCCGACGATCGCCACCAGGGAAGGACACGAGATCTATTACAAGGATTGGGGCCAGGGACCGGTTGTGACCTTCTCCCACGGCTGGCCCCTGAATGCCGACGCCTGGGACGGCCAGCTGCTGTTCCTGGCGCAAAACGGCTTTCGCGTCGTGGCGCATGACCGGCGCGGCCATGGCCGGTCGGAGCAGACGTCCAGCGGCAACGACATGGACGGCTATGCGGACGACCTCGCTGCCGTGATGGAGGCGCTCGACCTTCACGGCGTCACCATGGTCGGGCATTCCACGGGTGGCGGCGAAGTGGCCCGCTACATCGGCCGATACGGAACGGGCAGGGTCGCAAAGGCCGTGCTGTTTGCCGCCGTTCCGCCGACCATGCTCCAGACGCCGGCCAATCCCGAGGGATTGCCCATGGCTGTTTTCGACGGCTTGCGCGCCGCGCTGGTGCGCGACCGCTCGCAATTCTATCGGGATCTGGCGCAGCAGTTCTATGGCGCGAATCGTCCCGGGGCCAAGGTATCGCAGGGCGTGATCGACCAGTTCTGGCTGTGGAGCATGCAGGCCGGGCTGAAGAACGCCTTCGACTGCATCAGGGCGTTCTCGGAAACTGATTTCACGGCGGATCTGAAGGCGTTCGACGTGCCGACACTGATCCTGCACGGCGAGGACGACCAGATCGTGCCCATCCACGATGCGGCGCACAAATCCGCCCTGCTCATTGAGCACGCGAAGGCAATCTACTATCCCGGCGCGCCGCACGGCCTGATGTCGACCCATGCGGACCAGCTCAATGCGGATCTGCTGGCGTTTTTGAGGAGCTGACGGCCATGCCCGTCCACTCCAAAATTCCGGTCGCGTCGGCGCCCGCCGGCGACACCCTGAGGCTCGCGTCATTGGGACTGATGACCGCCGGCATCGTTCATGACCTGGGCAACATGGTCCAGGTCATGTCGGGCGCCATTCGGGCCCTCGAACGGCACCCTTCCGTGCGGACGGCAAACGATCTCCAGCCAAGCGTGGCCGATGCCGTATCGGCGCTCGACCGGGCGGCGGCGCTGACACGGCAGATTCTCAGCTTGGCCGGCGCCGGCCAACGGCACCAGGAAGTGCTGGACATCGGGGCGTGCCTTGCGGCGATGGAGCGGCCGCTCCGCTGGGCGGCGGGATGGGAGATCAAGATGGACATCCGCGCCGGCACGAATCTGCCGCCCGTCAACTGCGACCGCCAGGATTTCGAGAACGCCGTGCTGAACCTGGTCCTCAATGCCCGGGAGGCGATGCCCGATGGCGGGCGCATATCGATCGCTGCCTTGCCCTATGGCGAGGAAGCCGACATGGCCGGGATTGTTCTCAGAGTCTCCGACACCGGTATCGGCATGTCCCGCGAGACCGCCGCCCACGCCTTCGAGCCCTTTTACACGACGGGCGCGGGCGGGCATGGTCTGGGCCTGTCGATGGTTCGGTGTTTCGCCGAGGAGGCGGGTGGTTTCGCGTGGATCGAAAGTGCGCCGGGCGCCGGCACCGCGGTTACGGTGCAGCTTCCGGCGGCGCGGTAACGGGCACGCCATCACGTGGCAGCCAGAGGCGGAACCTCGCGCCGCCATTGGGACGATTGTAAGCGGTGATACCGCCGCCATGTGCCGCGGCAATCGACTGGCAAAGCGACAGGCCGATCCCGATCCCTTCCTCTTTCGTCGTGTAGAAACCGACGAAAATGCGGTCGAGATTCGCATCCGGGATGCCGGGCCCATTGTCCTCGACCACAACGACCACCTCGCCCGACGGCCCTGGCAGGGTGCGAAGTTCGATCAGCCCATTCGGTTCAGCTGCCTGTGCGATCGCCTGGACGCTGTTGACCAGCAGGTTGACGATCACCTGCTGAAGCTGAATCCGGTCGGCGGTCACGGTCGGCAGGCCGGCGGCCGGCTTGAACGCCAGCACGATGGCGCGGGACTGGATGTCGTGGCGGCAGAACACCAACGCTTCCTCGACCACCTCATTGATATCGACCGGCAGGCGCTCGGTGGTGTGCTTGGCCGCCATGCTCCGGATCCGGTGGACGATCTCGCTGGCATGCCGGCCGCTCGCGGCGATCCGACCGGCGAGCTGGCTGGCCTTCACCAGGTCCGGAGGCTCGCGGGACAGCCAGCGCACGGTGGTCTCGGCGTTGGTGACAATGGCGGCGAGCGGCTGGTTGACCTCGTGGGCGATGGAGGTGGCGAGCTCGCCCAGAGTGGCGATACGGGCCGCCCGCGAATAGTCGGCCTCGAGCTGACGAAGCTGCGCTTCGGTGCGCAGGCGGTCCGTCAGGTCGTCCAGGCTGATGAAACTCACATCCTGCTGCTCGGGCGGCCTCGGATAGGTCACCGAGCACTGTACGTCGAGCAGCCGGCCGTCGAAGGCCCGCATTTTCATCACCTCGGTGTGGCTGCGCAGGCCGTTGAAATGCGCGATCATCACCCGTCTTGCGGTCTCCGGGGAGGCGTCGAACAGGCGCGTGACCGGTCCGATGAGCTGGGACGCGTCACGAATGCCGAACAGATGGGCGGCCTTGTCATTGATTTCCGTGATGCGGACGACCTGACTGCCGAAATCCACCAGTGCCGGATGGGCATCGAGATAGGCACCCAGATCCCGCACGCCCGAAGCTTTCAGGCGTTCGAATGTCTCGCCGATCTCCCGCGCGTCGACCTGCAGCAGGGCGTAGGGCAGGTGATGGATGAGTGTGCGGTACCGCTCCTCGCTGGCACGTATGGCCCAGAACGATCGCGGATCCTTGGCGCTGCCCTCCACGGCGACGAAAACCGTATCGGGGCCCGCCTCGGCGGCGCGCCATACGGCGAGGCGGGCATCGCGCAGCATCAACGACTTGATGCTGCGGGTTCGGACCGCATCCGGGGCGCCGTCGGCAAGAACGCCGGCGATCAGCTCGGCCAAATCGGGTTGGCTGCCCGCGGGCCAGAACTGGGAGACGGGCCGGCCCACCATCGAACCGCGCCCGCCGTAAGAGCCGACCAGATGAACGGTGTGCTGATTGACGTCGACGATATGTGTCCTCGCCAGAAGTGCCTCGACGTGGCTGGAGGCCTCACCCTTCCCGGCGGCGATCGCCCCGATAAGCGGCCGCACGCCGGCGACGTCGATCTGCCAGCGCGCCACCGGATCATCATCGCCGGGGAGCCTCGCGTGTTGGCCCGTGTCGATCAGCGGAAGCCCCTGCGCCATCTCAGCCTCCAGGCGGCTTGCCGTCGTCCGCGCCCTGCTCGCCGACAGGGCCGGCCCGCCGCAGCGCCGACCGGACGTGATCCAGCAGGATATCCTCGGCAACGGGCTTGGACAGATACGCCCATGCGCCGCCGTCGAGGGCGCGTGCCCTGGTTGCCGAATCCGGCGCTGCCGTGATGAAGATCACCGGCATGTCGCTGCCGAGCCCGCGCAGCCTTTGCTGCAGCGCAAGTCCATCAAGGTCGGGCATTCTGACATCGGAAATCAGGCAGTCAAACCGGCCGGGCGCGTAGTCTTTCAGCAACGCCGAAGCCCCGTCAAAAGACCGGCTCGCCATGCCGATTGCCTGAAAGAATTCGGTTAGTGCCTCGCGCATGGCCGGGTCGTCATCCACGATTGCGATTACGGGGGTATTCACCAAATTGCGATCCTTACTGAGTTGGCCGTGTCGGCCTCATAAGGATGTCGCGCGTTCTGCGTCCTTTTGTAACTATCCCCTGGTCTAGGTGCGGTTCTCCCGGAGGCCGGCTGGCAGCGCCTCCCAGGCGCGGATGAGTTCGGCAACCGATCCCGCCTGCATTTTCTTCATCACGCTGCTGCGGTGGAGCTTGACCGTGACCTCGCTGATTCCAAGGTCGAAGGCGATCTGCTTGTTGAGGCGCCCGACCGCGACCGCAGCCAGGACCTGGCGCTCGCGGGGCGTCAGGGTGCCGTAATGATCGACATGCATCCGCACCGTTCGGGCCTCGGCCCGCTGTGAGATGTCACGCTCGATACCGGCTGTGATGGCGTCGAGCAGTGTCTGGTCTCGGAACGGCTTGGTGAGGAAGTCGACGGCGCCGGCCTTCATCGCCTGGACCGACATGGGAATGTCGCCATGGCCGGTGAGGAATATGACCGGCTTGGCCCTGCCGGTGGATGCGAGGTGCTGCTGCAGGTCGAGGCCGCTCGACCCGGGCATGCGCACGTCGAGCACCAGGCATCCCGAGCGATCCGGCAGCTCGGCTTTCAGCAATTCATTCGCCGACGCGAAGCCGGCGACGTCGAGGCCGACCGACAGGATGAGTTCCTGTAGCGCGCCGCGAACGGCGTCGTCGTCATCGACGATCAGGACGAGGGGACGTTCCGTTGCGGCTGCCGTGGCCATGGGATCGGACCTTTCAATCGGTCGTGGACAAGACGCGTGACTTTCGCGCACGGGAATCGGTCCGCCGATCGATCCAGCCCTGCACGTCCTGGGCAAATGCCGGGGGCGCCTTTCTGCCCACGGCGCTGGCGATATCGGCCAGCGACTGACTGGCGAGCGCGTCCCGCATCGCCTTTTCCGCCCGCAGCATGACGGCGTGAATCGAGCACGTGCCGGCCGTTGCCCAGCCTGGCGCCTGGTCCCCGAACACGGCGCAACGGCCGCGGATTTCCTGACAATCGAAAAGCGGCTTGTCGCCCTCGATAGCGTCAACGACATCAAGCACGCTGATCTCCCCGGCGTTCTGCGCGAGCACGAATCCGCCCCGCACGCCTTCGGTCGCCCGGACGATGCCGGCCTTCTCCAGCTTGGTGAAAATCTTGGCCAGGAATGTGGGTGAGATGCCCTGGAGCTCGGCCAGGTCGCGGCTGCTCAGCGGCGCGTCGCCCGAGTCCACAAGCCACAACAGGCAGTGCATGCCATATTCCACGCTGACGGTCAGATGTGCCATAACGACGACTATATCAGTCGGCGTTATAGGCCGCAATCCGTTCCGGCAGCAGCGGATGATGTCACGGCGAACCGGGCCCGGCAGCGGTGCTGACGGCACCGGACGGATCGGTGACGAACCCTACCTTGGTGACGCCTGCCTTGCTGGCTTCGCTCATGACGTCGGCAAGCGCGGCGTACCGTGCCTCCCGGTCGACCCGCAGATGCAGCTCCGGCGTCGGCTGCCGCGCGCCTGCCTCGGCCAGCCGCTGGACCATCTCGCCGCGGGTGACGGGCTCGCCGTCCCAATACATCTGGCCCGCGTCATTGATGGCGAACTGGACGACAATGTTTCGGGTTTCGTTCGGCGTATTCGAGGCCTTGGGCAGATCGATCACCACGGAATGTGTCAGGAGCGGTGCGGTGATGATGAAGATCACCAGCAGCACCAGCATGATGTCGACCAGCGGGATGACGTTGATGTCGGCCATCGGGGCATTGTTGCGGCCGGACTGAAAGCCTCCGAATGCCATGTCAGACCGCCTGGACCACGGCTGCGGGCGCGGCGGGCACGGTCTGCCGGGCCACAGGCGCCATCATCTGGTCGTCAAGGCGGGCGCCGGTCGTGAGAAAGGCGAAGAGATCGTGGGCGAAGCCATCCAGCCGTGTCAGCGTCAGGCGGTTGTTCCGCACGATGTAATTGTAGCCCAGCACCGCGGGGATCGCGACCGCCAGGCCGAGGGCCGTCATGATCAGCGCCTCGCCCACCGGGCCGGCGACCTTGTCGAGCGTGCCCGCGCCGGAAAGGCCGATTGCAGTGAGGGCGTGATAGATGCCCCATACTGTGCCGAGCAGACCCACGAAGGGCGCCGTCGCACCGATCGATGCGAGCACGGTCAGGCCGGTCTCCAGCTCGGTCGTCTCGTCGTCGATCACCTTGCGCAGCGAGCGGGTGATGAACTCGCTGGAGGTGCCGGCTTCCTTCAGCCGATGGGTGCCGTGCAGCTGATGATGCCGGCTGGCCAAGATGCCCTGATAGGCCAGCAGCGCGAATGGCTCCTGCGGGGGGACATCCTCCAGCCGCTTGGCCACCGCCTCCAGCGAGGGCGCGTTCCAGAAGAAGTCCAGAAACGCTTCGCTGCGGCGGCGCATGCGCCTTGCCGACACGGCCTTGGTCACGATCAGGTACCAGCTCGTCGCCGAGGCGACGGCCATCAGCACCAGAATGAACCGGGCGATGAAGTCCGCCTGCGCGAGAAAGTGGCTGAGATTGTTCATGGATGCCACGGTCTGAATCCTCAGTTATTCGTCAGCGTGAACGACATGGGGATCGCGACCCACGCTGCAACGGCGCGGTCCCCTTCCTTTGCGGGCACGAAACGCCAGCGGCCCCGGACGACATCGGCGGCAGCCCCGTCGAGCGCTGCGAAGCCGCTGCTCTTGTCGACGATCACCTGCTCCGGCTTCCCGTCGGCGCCGACCAGGACCTTCAGCATCACCACGCCTTCTTCGCGCCGCCGGCGGGACGAATACGGGTATTTCGGGCCGGGATTGTTCAGGTAGGCGGCGCTGAAATCGGGCGCCGTGATGGCGGCTGCAGGCGCGGCGTCGGCGGGCTCGGCCGGTGCGTGATCCGCCGGGGCCGGCGCGATGTCCGGCACGACAAGGTCCTCGACCGGCGGCGCGACGATCGCAGACATGCTGGGCTTGGGCGTCGTCACCAGTAGCGGCGCGGGCCTGGGCGGCGCGGGCGGCGGCGGTTGCGGGACGGGCTCGGGCGCCGGCGCGGCGGCTTCGGCGACGAAGGACACCATCAGGGCCCGGTCTGCTGCCGGCTCCTGGTCGGCGATGCGGCTGATCAGCAATGCGCCGAGAATGGCCGCGTGAGCGCCGATGATGGCGCTCCAGGTGATCATGCGCTGGCGTCTCGTCATGCGCGACGCGGACCGGTACGCGGGCACATGCGAGCCATAGCGCGGCGGTGACGGAGAAGCGGCTGCGGCTGGGTTCGTCATGGCGGCGTCAGGTCAGCGCCCAGCGGCGCAGCAAATTGTGATAGACGCCCGTCATCTTCACCAGATTGTCGTCATTGGCGCCGATAGCGGGTGTCACGCCCTGGATCGCCTGATCCAGATCGAACAGGATCGTGCGTTCTCCGTCGTCCCTTACGAAGCTTTCGACCCAGAAGAACGAGGCAAGACGCGCGCCCTGCGTGACCGGCGTCACCCGGTGGAGATTGCTGGCCAGGTAGATCACCATGTCGCCCGCCGCGAGCTTGACCGACTGGACGCCGAACGCCCCCTCGATTTCCAGTTCACCGCCCTCATATTCGTCGGGCTCCGACAGGAACAGCGTGACGGAGAGGTCGCTGCGGATGGTTGCGCCGGCATCGGACAGGCGCATCAGGGCGCTGTCGATATGCGAGCCATAGCCGCCGCCGTCGCAATATTTGTTGAAGCGCGGCGGGTGGATCCGCCGGGGCAGGGCCGCCGATACGAACAGCGGATGCGATCCGGCCTTGCGCAGGATCTCGTTGCCCAGGCTGATTGCCGGCGGCGCGTCGTCGGCGAGCTGGAGGTTGCGCTTGCGGGACCGTGCCAGCGCGCCGGCGGTCTGGACGCCGTCCTGCCAGTCGGCGGCGTCGAGCTGGCGGCGGAAGCGGGCGACCTCGTCCCTGGTGAGAAATTCCTCGATGGTGATCAGCATGGCGCGCCTGCTGTCTCCATTGGTTGCGCCTGACGCAGCCGCACATCGGCCTGGCGGATGTCCGCCAGGCTGGCGCAGCCGGCCAGCGCCATGCAGAGCTCAAGTTCCTCGCGCAGCAGCCTGATCATGTGCGCCACGCCAAGCGCGCCGGCGACGCCCAGGGCGTAGGCTTGCAGCCGCCCGACCATCACCGCGTCGGCCCCGAGTGCGATCGCCTTGAAAATATCGGCACCCGAGCGGATGCCGCCGTCGAACAGCACGGGGAAGGCGTCGCCCAGCGCGGCGCGAATTGAGGGCAGCGCCGCCAGACTGGCTGGCGCGCTGTCCAGTGCGCGGCCGCCGTGATTGGACACGACGATGCCGGTAACGCCGCGCTGCACCAGCGCGCGGGCATCGTCGGGGTGCATGACGCCCTTGATCCAGAGTGGCAGCGTCGTCTGCGCCAGCAGCCAGTCCAGGTCCGGCCACAGCGGAGCATGGCGCATCATGCCGCCGAAAATGCCGCTCTGCCCCGGTTCCGGGGACGGCGCGGACACTTCCGGAAAGGGCGAAGACAGGTTGCCGGCCCGGGTTTCAGGGACGCCCGAACGCAGCGCCTTGAAGCTGGGGACTCGCACCGGCGTATCGAGGGTAAGGACGATGGCGCCGTAACCGGCCCGTTCCGCCCGGCGCACCAGGTCGAGCGTCACGTCGCGCTGGGGCTGGAAATAGAGTTGGAACCACCGCGCCGGTCCGGCCACGGCGGCGATGTCCTCGAGCGTGCATGACGACAGCGTGCTGCAGATCAGGCAGGTCTCGGTCGCGCCGGCTGCCCGCGCCGTATCCAGCTCGGCGCCGTCGGCGTAAAGCGCCTGGTAAGCCAGCGGCGCCAGCAAGATGGGATGCGGATGCGCGCCGCCGGGCAGGTTGACGATCGTGTCGCCGCGGGTCACGTCGCGGAGGAGGCGCGGGGTAATGGTGCAGGCCGCGAATGCACCGAGATTGGCGGCGGCGGCGCGGTCCTGCGCACTGCCGGCGGCCAGATGCGCAAATGCGGCTTCCGGGATGAACTGGGGCGCCAACGTCGCATAGTCGCCGGCACAGCGGATCTCGGACGGTATGGGCTTGAATGCGGTCACGTCAGGATGGTCCGTTTTCGTGGAATGCGCGAGCCGGGCTTTCGCCCGGCCCGGCCTCATCCCATGTCGATCACTTAGAAGTCATAGGTCAACGTCAGCCGGCCCGTCCGGCCATCGCCCTTGTACAGGAACGATCCCGAACGATAGACGGCGAGATAATAATCCTTGTTGCCGACATTGTTGATATTCAATCTCAACTCCAGATCGTCGGTGATCTGGTAGGTGGCGAACAGATCGAACACCGCGTAGCCCGGGACGGGAACCCGGTAACTGCCGTCCGCCGCATAGCTGGCCGCCGTGTCGGGCTGGCCGCCGAACCGCTTGCTCTCGTACTTGACCGCACCGCCGAACGAGAATTTCTCGGTGAGCTGGTATTTCGCCTGCAGGACCGCCGAATATTTGGCGAAGTTGCTCAGTACCTTGCCCACATTGTCGGGCGTGGCGGACTTCAGCACCTTGCTGTCCATCAGGGTCAGGCCGCCCTGTACCGTCAGCGCGTCGGTGACATTGCCGGTGACGCCGAACTCGACGCCGCGCACGCGGTTCTTGCCGGTGTTGAAGGTGCCAACCGAATCATAATCGGCGCCTTCCATGACGTCCGACTTGGTCGACTGGAACAGGGCGGCGGTCAGCAGCAGCCGCTCGTCCAGGATGTTCCACTTGGTGCCGACTTCTAGGTTGATGGAGCGCTCGGGCGCCGCGCCCGCAATGCTGCCGTTGTAGATCACCGTGCCGCCGTAACCGCTGTTGGTGCCAACGTCGGATTCGCCGCCGTTGATATCCGCAGCCGATGCGAAGCTGGCATAGAACATGCCGCCGCCGCCGACCTTGTAGGTCACGCCCACGTGGCCGTTCCACAGCGAGTCCGAGTTCTTGTAGCGGTCCAGGGCCATCGTGCGGCTGTTCTGTGTGGCCAGATCAAAGTTGTAGGCATCGAAGCGGACGCCGGTGAACAGGGACAGCCGGTCGGTGAGGTCGAAGGTGTCCAGCAGATAGACGGCGATGGTCTCGACGCCCCAGTCCGAATCCCAGTTGCCCCGGGTGATCTCGCGGCCCAGCAATGTGTTCAGGCCGTTGACCGCGCCGCCGTCGGGACCGATCGCGCAGAAACTGTTGGGAGCGGTGGCGTTGCCCGTCATGCAATTTGGCGAACCGGTATTGTTGACGTTGTAGACGCCGTTCAGAACCTTGTGGTTGGTGTATTCGACGCCGGCAATGAAGTCGTGCTTGCGGCCGAACAGGTCCGCGTCCCAGAACAGGTTGGTCTGGTTGGCGAAATACTCCACGTCCTGCCAGCCCTGATGGGTGCTGAGCGTGGCGCTGGCATAATCGCCGTCCGGGTCCAGGGCCGTCGTGCCGCGCGCGCCGGTGACAACGTAGCCGTTGTCCGAGCGGCCATACCGCATCAGGTTCATGACGCGCAGGTCCGGACTGAATGAATAGGCCAGACGCGCCGTGAAGGTGTCGACGTCGGACGACTGGAAATCCTGCTTCTGGGCGTAAACCGGCACGCCCTTGGTCGGCAGCATGTCGGTCAGGTAGCTGCCCAGATCCGGGTTGTCGTCGGCGCGCAGGCCGTAATAGTCCAGCGTCAGGGTCAGGTTGTCGTTCGGCGTGAACACGCCGGAAACCGCGAGCCCCTTGCGCTCCCGGTCGGCGGGACCGCGATCGGGAATTTCCTCGTAGGCGTAGAGCGCGTTGGCGCGCACGGCGAACTTCTCGCCGAACGAGTGGTTGACGTCGACGGTGGCGCGCACGTGCTGGTCGGTGCCCAGACCGACGCCGATCTTGCCGAAGTCGAACGCATTGGTCGCCTGCTTGGTGATGGCGTTGATCGCGCCGCCCGACGTGCCGCGACCGGCAAAGCTGGAATTCGGCCCCTTGGAAATCTCGATCTGCTCGATGGCGAAGCTCTCGCGGATGGTCATGCCCGGGTCGCGCAAGCCGTCCACGAAGACGTCGCTGCGGGCTTCCTGGCCGCGGATGATGTAGCGGTCGCCGAAGGCATTGCCGTTTTCGCCGGTGCCGATGGTGATGCCAGGCTGCGCGTCCAGAATGCGGACCAGGTCGGTGTAGCCTGAATCGTCGATCTGCGACTTGGTCAGAACGGAAATGGTCTGGGGCGTTTCCGCCAGCGGGCGCGTGTGGCGTTCGTCGCCCGATGTCCGGGCCTTGTAGGGCACGCCCACCTCGGCGTTCGGGTTCGGATCGATGGCGGTGTCCTCGATCTTGACCGGCGCCAGCATTTTAACCGGCGCGTCCTGCGCGAGCGCCTGCTGCGGAATCAACATCGCCGCCGAAAGGCTCAGGGCACTGGCGGTGATCGAGGTGTTGCGCAGGCTTTTGGCCGGCAGTCGCCGTGAGGTGGATTTCGCAGTCTTGCTGCCTACAGCGTTCATTGGTTTCCCTCCATGTGGATCGTGTTGTCGCCGCTGTGCGTTGCAAAAATCGTATAATACTTCTGATTATCATTCGCAACTACTGGCGGCGATAAATCGTCATAATTCTCAATCGCAACTGGACAGAGGGGGTTTCAGTGTCTCGGGGGACGACCAAGGCACCCGGGGCCGCTCGCCGGCGCCGCGGGATCATCTGCTGGGGTCGAAGCCAATTATGAACTAGCTTCGTGTCACGGGAGGCGATAGGGGAAGCCCCGATGCCGCCGTTCAATCAGGGAGGATATTCATGGATCTGGGGATCAAGGGACGCAACGCCATCGTCAACGCCGCGTCCAAGGGACTGGGGCGGGCGTGTGCGTTCTCGCTGGCGCGTGAAGGCGTCAAGCTGACCATCTCGGCGCGGGGCGAGGAGGCGCTGCAGGCAACCGCCGCCGCTATCCGCGCCGAAACCGGCGCGGACGTGACCGCCGTGGTCGCCGACGTGGCCACGGAAGCGGGCCGCGCTGCCGTGCTGGCCGCGTGCCCCGAGCCGGATATCCTGGTGAACAATTGCGGCGGTCCGAAAGCGGGCAATTTCCGCGACTGGACCCGCGACGACTGGATTGCCGCGCTCGATTCCAACATGCTGAGCGCCATCGAACTGATCAAGGCCACCGTCGATCCGATGATCGCCCGCAAGTTCGGCCGCATCGTCAATATCACGTCAGGCGCGGTGAAGTCGCCGATCGCGCCGCTCGGCCTGTCGAACGGCGCCCGCGCCGGCCTGACCGGCTTCGTCGCCGGCGTCTCGCGCCAGTTGGCCGAGCACAACGTCACCATCAACAATCTGCTGCCTGGCGCCTTCGATACCGACCGCATTCGCGTGCCGGTGCGCGCCATGGCCCAGCAGCAGGGCCGAAACGAGGACGACGTGATGGCGGGCATGCTCAGCACGATTCCCGCCCACCGGCTCGGTACGCCATACGAGTTCGGCGAAGCCTGTGCGTTCCTGTGCTCGGCGCAGGCGGGCTACTTCGTCGGCCAGAACCTGCTGATCGACGGCGGGCAGTTCAACTCGACGATGTAGGCGATCCGGCGCCCGATCCGGGCGCCGGCGTCCACCGGGGCGCTGCGCCCTATGCGTCCTCGAAGAATTTCTGGCGGATCTTGCCGCCTGGTTCGTAGACCGAAGTGTTTCTGCCAACCTCGTACATCCGGTTCCAGGAACCGGTCGGCTTCAGCGGGCCGAAGATCTGGCGCATCTGGTCGTAATAATGATGCGCGAAATGGGCGTGCAGCGACGCGTGGTCCTCCCACAATTCGTGGATGGTGATGCGGTTGGGCACGCAGGGATCGGCGGCGAAGCAATATTCCAGGCAGCCCGGTTCCTCGGTGCGCGTCTTCAACTGCACGGGCGCGCACAGCCGGACGGCCTCGTCGCGCGTGGCCTCGTCTGCGAAATCGATGGTGGCGTGGATGATGACCTGCGGCATGTGAACTCCCCGTGTTTTCTTGCGACTGAGTGGATTAAGCGAGCGGCGGACCCGCGCGCAAGAGTTTTGCGCGGAAATCCGCCGACGCCATGAAATGCGGTCGTCTAGGCGTGCTCGGACACTGGCTTGCGGGCAGTTGACGCCTCGTCCACCGGGTCGCGGGTCCAGCGGTTGTGTGACGGGCCTTCCCGGCCGCGTGCGGCGCCCTTGTGCTCGGGATAGACCGTGGCGGTGTAGAAGTCGCCGTGGTCGTCCACCGCCAGCTGGTGAATGTAGATCGCCAGGTTCTCGTGCCGCTCGAGGATTTCGAAGGTGGTGGCGTCCATCACCACCAGGTCGTGATACTCGTCGCTGGCATAAATGCGGTTGCCCTTCACCAGGATGCTGAGCGGGGTGATGTGGGTCCATTCCTCGAGGAAGTTGCCGTCCGGGTCGAACACCTGGATGCGGCTCTTGCGATCGGGGTCCTTTTCGCGGCGTTCCTCGGCGATCTGGCCGGGGACGGTCATGTAGGCATGCATGTCGCCGCCGCGGAAGTCGACGACCAGCAGCCGGCCGTCGGGCGTCTGCGCCACGGCATGGGGCGAGTTGAATTGTCCCGGCGCATTGCCCCAGCCGCCGATCTCCTTGATGTACTCGCCTTCGGGCGTGAACCAGATCATGCGGGCGTTCCAGTAACCGTCGGTGACGACGATGTTGCCGTTCTTCTGCACCTCGACGCCGGTGGGACCGTTGAACTCGTACGGTCCCTTGCCCGGCTTTCCCAGGGTGCCCAGGCTCAGCACCAGCTGGCCGTCCTTGGTGTACTTCTTGACCATGTGGCCGTCGCGGTCGACGGTCCAGATGTGGCCGTCGATGAAATAGATGGTGTGCGCGCCCAGCGCGAAACCCGGCTCGTCGGATGGGCCCCACTTGCCCAGATAGTTGCCGTCCCGGTCGAACATCGAGACGCTGCTCTTGCCCATCTTGGCGCTCATCGCCAGCGGGTGGGCGGCCCAGTGCTCAAGATCACGGGTGAACAGGTAGATGATCCCGTCGTCGTCGACGGTGACGCCCGAGCCCATCTCGAAGACCATGTCCTCGGGATATTTCGGCCATTCCGGCACCCGCCGGTAGTATTTGTTGTCGCTCATGTCATTTCCCCGTTTTTCCGATGTCACTGTAGCGTGTCAGCCCATTCGCCGACAGCCGCCGCATCATCGGTGCTGAATACCTTTGCGGCGCTCGAGACGCCATCCTCCGGCGGCCTGGTCGTCGAAGGCCCGCGGCAGCGAAAGCAATTGTGCAACGGTGCCGAATTTATGCGCAGTAAGCCGCTCAGGCAACAGGCGCTGTTCAGCACGCGTTGACATCCGCCGCCGCCATGCCGATGCTCCGCAGGGCAATTCAGGGAGGATGCTTCTCATGGCCATGATCAGCTACTGCACAGTCGGGTCGAACCGTCTGGAAGACGCCAAGGCGTTCTACGACGCATTGCTTGCAACCATCGGCATGAAGCCGCGATTCGAGCATCCGTCTGGCGGGAGGCTCTATTCGGGCGATGCCGGCATGTTCGGCGTGCTGGGACCGTTCGACAAGCAGCCGGCCACGGTCGGCAACGGCTCCATGGTGGGCTTCAGCCTCGATACGCCGGAAGAGGTGGCGGCGTTCCACGCCAAGGCGCTCGAACTCGGCGCGACCACGGACGGCGATCCCGGCGAACGTGCGCCCGGCGCCTATTTCGCCTATTTCCGCGACCTCGACGGCAACAAGCTCTGCGCCTACAAGTTCGGCTAGCCGTCCAGCGGAATTCGGGATGAGCCGCGCGGATTTCGACAGGTTGGCGGAGCGGCTGCGCAACTGGGGCCGTTGGGGCGACGACGACCAGCGCGGCACGCTCAATCACATCGGACCGGAGACGCTGAAGAACGCCGCGGCGACGGTGCAGTCCGGCAAGCTGTTCAGTCTGGGCCTGAATTTCGACAGGGACGGGCCGCAACTGGGCGCCGGCCGGTTCAATCCCAGGCTTTATCCCACCGATCTGTTCACCCCGCTCAATCCGGCCCATCCCAGCGCCGTCTATTCGGACGATGTCATTCACATGCCGCTGCAGGCAGCGACCCAGTGGGACGCGCTCTCCCATGTCCACTATGACGGTGTGCTCTACAACAACTGCAAGGCGTGCGACACGTTGAGCACCAAGGGTGCGTCGCGGCTGGGCATCGAGCACCTGGCTGCACCGGGCATCATGTCGCGCGGCGTCCTGCTCGACATCCTTCGCCTGAAACGCGCCGACCGGCTGCCGGACGATTACGCCATTACCGTGGACGACCTCAATGCCGCCTGCGCGGCGCAGGGCGTGACGATGATGACCGGCGACATCGTCCTTGTTCGCACCGGGCACATCCAGCGCTTCACGCTTGAGCGCGACCGGTCGGCGTTCAACGGCACCCAGCCGGGCCTCAGCCCCGCCTGCGCCGAATGGGTGCATGACCATTCGCTGGCGGCGGTCTGCGCCGACAATCTGGCCGTGGAGGTCATGACGCCGCAGGCCTGGCAGTCGGACATGCCGCTCGCCTTCCACATGCTCTGCTTGCGCGACATGGGCTGCCCGCTGGGCGAGCTGTTCAACCTGGACGCGCTTGCCGCCGATTGCGCGCAGGACGGCCGCTACAGCTTTCTGTTGTCGGCGCCGCCGATTCCCTTCACCAATGCCGTCGGCTCGCCGGTCAACCCGCTGGCGTTGAAGTAGCGCGCGGGCCGTGCAGCGTGCACAGGCTGCATGTCCAGGTCGACCGATAGCAGCTTGAGGGAATTCCAGCGGCCGCATAGGGTCACTGGGCTTTCTTGCCGTGATTTCCACCTGCACCCCACCCGGCGCGCATATTTCGGGCTTTTGTAAGGGTATTCAATGGCTTCTGGTCTCGCCGCTCTGCTGGACGACATCGCTGGCATCGCCAAGCTTGCTGCAGCCTCCATCGACGACATCGGCGCCGCCGCCAGCAAGGCGGGCAGCAAGGCCGTTGGCGTGGTGGTCGACGACACCGCCGTAACCCCGGCCTACGCGACGGGATTCACCCCCGACCGCGAGTTGCCGATCATCTGGAAGATCGCGCGCGGGTCGTTGCGCAACAAGCTGCTGTTCCTGCTGCCGGGCGCGGTGGCGCTCAGCGCGTTCGCGCCCTGGGCGGTAACGCCGCTGCTGATGATCGGCGGCGCCTATCTGTGCTTCGAGGCGGCCGAGAAGATCATCGAGGCTTTCGGCCACCACGGCGACGTTGAGGAACTCGAGGATCTGGCGCTCAGTTCCGCCGAGCTGGAGGCCGAGAAGGTCGCGGGCGCGATCCGGACGGACTTCATTCTGTCGGCTGAAATCATGGCCATCGCCCTCTCCAGCGTGGCGGACAAGTCACTGGCGGTCCAGGCGGCCGCGCTGGCGGTCGTCGGCGTCGCGCTTACCGTGGTGGTCTATGGCGCCGTCGGCTTCATCGTGAAGATGGACGATATCGGGCTGCACCTGTCGCAGCGCGGTCATCCGTTGATGCGCTGGACAGGCCGGATGCTGCTGAAGGCCATGCCGCCGCTGCTGACCGGCCTGACGATCGTGGGTACCGCCGCCATGTTGTGGGTCGGCGGCGGCATCATCGTTCACGGCCTCGAGCATTTCCACCTGGAGGCCATTCCCCATCTGGTGCACCAATTCTCTGATTGGGCGGGCGGGGTCCCCGGAGTTGGCGCCGTTACCGGATGGACCGCCTTTGCGCTCGGCTCTGCCATGGTCGGTTTCGTCATCGGCTGCGTCATCGTCGGCGCGATGCACGTCCTGCCGCGCCGCTCGAAGGGCAAGGATATGCCGCCGCCGACCGCTGCCTGAGACTGGACGCGGCGCCGGGGCTGGCGGCCGACCTAATCGCCGTAAACGTCCTTCCGGCGGTAGACAAAATCTTCCCTGCTCTGGTACGAGCGCAGCTCGGGCGGCACCCGGGCATAACTCAGCGGCGAGGGCGGCTCCAGACGCTCCCAGTCGGTGGTCGCTGTGCGGCGGGCGATCTTCCAGACGCCGTTGCGTTTTTCCATCCGGTCCATGTAACGGCCGCTCACGAACAGATCCATCTGGGTCTCATAGGCGTCCGATCCGGCCTTCGGGTCGCCTTTGGCCCGCATGCGGTGGTAGGCGGTGAAATAGGCCTCGGTGTAGGCCACGTCGCCATGCACCTCGACGAAGATATTGCCGAGCTGGTGATGGGTGCGGGTCATCCGCGTCAGCGCCTGCAGGGCATAGGCGACGAAGTCGCCGGGCTTGCCGGGCTCGGATTTGGCGGCGGGGTCCGAACTCGGGCCCTTGAAGCCGTGATTGTGCTGCGAATCCGGATGGAACACCGAACGAAGCAACGGCTCGTCCAGATGATCGAGGGCCCGGCAATAGGTCATCATCACTTCGGCGATGGCCTGCTTGTCGAGCAACTCCTGCAACGCCTGCGCGCTGGGCGCTGCGGCGCCGGATGCCTGTTCGGCCCGCGCCGCCGGCATCGCCGCAAGTCCCGTGAGGGCGCACGTCATGGCGATCATTCTTGCGTAGCTGCCGAGTCTCCGGTTCATCGTGCTGTCCTCCCCAATCGATGTGCGAGCAACTTTGCAGCAATCTGTCCGATACCGCCAGCGCCCGGCTCGCTGATGAACACGCCGCATTTTTCAGGCCATCCGGCATGAGCGGGCCGCATGGCTTCGGTCATGTGGGCGTCGATTTCTTTTTCGCCTCCAGCGGCGTCATCATCACCTGAGTGCATTTCGGCGAGATCGGGAATGCGCGGGCAGTTCCCCGACGGTGGTCGGCGCGCGGCGTTGACACGGCCCGGTCGCCGGCGCCAGATTGCGACATGACCAACGTTGTCAATCTCAGGCAGGCTCGCAAGGCCCGGACCCGTACCGAAGCCGAGGCGAAAGCCGCCGCCAACCGCGTTCTGCACGGCCGGACCAAGGTGCAGAAGCAGGCGGGGAAGGCCGAAGCCCAGAAGCTCGCGCGGATGCTGGACGGCATCAAACGAGACGAATGACCGCGCGCCGCCGTCAAATCTTCAATTGAACCGATCGTTTGGTTGCCGGTACAACCATTGGGGAGTGGGGCTGGAGCGCTGGGGGGCGTGACACGTGGGGATTGGCAAACTCGTTTTCGGAGCCGTGCTTCTGGTTGCAGCGGCACTCGCCGGTTGCAGCGAAGAGCGGCCGGTCCTGGAGACGGTCGAGGACGCGCAGCACGCCCGCATCGGCGTGATGACCGGATCGACCGGCGAGGCCTACGCCAAGCACGCCTTTCCCGACGCCGACATCAAGAGCTTCGACGACATCATGGACGCGGTGGCCGCGGTCAAGTCCGGCCAGATCGACGGCATCGTCACCGCCATCTCGACGGCCATCCAGGTGGCAAAGACCAATCCCGAATTCCGCCACCTGGAAGAGCGCCTGACCAACGAGAACACCGCTGCCGCGCTCCGCAAGGGCAACGACAAGCTGCTTGCCGACGTGAACAGGATCATCTCCGACCTGCGCAATGAGGGCCGCCTGGAGGAGATGAAGGAACGCTGGTTCAAGGACGATCTCAGCCCGTACAACGAACCGGACATCCAGTTGCCCGAGACCGGCGAGCCGCTGCGCATCGGCGTCGCCGCCACACGGGAGCCGGTCAGTTTCGTCGACAAGGGTGGCCGGTTCACCGGCTACGATGGCGAGCTGGCACGGCTGTTCGGTCAGCGTCTCGGTCGGCCCGTCGAATTCCACGACATGAAGTTCATGGCGCTGATCCCGGCACTGGCCTCGGGCAAGATCGACATGATCGTGACCGGCATGACCGCCACCGACGAGCGCCGCAAGGCGGTCGACTTCACCCAGTCCTATTTCGCCAATGCCCAGGTGTTGATGACCCGCAAGCCGGACAGGGACGGCGCGGGGCCGATACCGGGCGGGGGCCTGGAACTGCGCTCGCAGGACGATTTGGCCGACAAGCGTATCGGCGTGATGATGGGCACGGTCTATGACGGCTACGCGGTGGAGAAATGGCCCAAGGCCGAAATCCTCAACTACCAGTCGTCCTCCGACCTGGCGCTGGCGCTGGCGACCGGCAAGGTGGATGCCATTCTCTACGATGCCGAACCGCTGCGCGAGATCCTGCGGGAGAGGCCAGACCTGACGAATTTCGGTCCGCCGCTGTTCACCTTGCCCATGGGTATCGGGTTCAGGAAGGGCAGCCCGCTACTCGGCGAGTTCAATCGGTTTCTGGCCGAAATCCGCAGCAACGGGCTCTATGACGACATGACGACGCGGTGGATCGACCACCGCGAGTTCGGCATGCCCCAGATCCGGGCGGATGCGCCGATGGGCAAGATCGTCGTGGGCGCGACCGGCGGCAGCATGCCGTTCTCGGGCGTGCAGGACGGCGTGATGATCGGCTTCGACATCGAGCTTACCCGGCGCTTCGCCGCCTTCCTTGGCCGCGACATCGAGATCGCCGACATGGAATTCGGATCCCTGATCGCCGCCGTGGCGGCCGGCAAGGTCGACCTGATCGCGGCCTCCATCTACATCACCGAGGAACGCAAGCGGCAGATCGACTTCTCCAATCCCTATTTCGCCATGGAAAGCTGGGTGGCCGTCCGCAAGATCGACGTGGCCGGCACCGATGCGCCGACGGCGGTTCCCGAGCGGTCTTTCCTGGAGGGCATCGCCGACAGCTTCCAGAGCAATATCATCCATGAAAAGCGCTACCTGCTGCTGTGGGAGGGATTGAAGGTCACGGTGCTGATCTCGATCGCCGCAACCCTGTTCGGCACTGCGCTGGGCGCGCTGATCTGCTTCATGCGCATGTCGCACAACACGCTGCTGCAGATACCGGCCAAGATCTATATCTCGATCCTGCGCGGCATGCCGGTGCTGGTGCTGCTGATGCTGATCTATTATGTGGCGTTCGCCTCGGTGAACATCAGCCCGATCCTGGTGGCGGTGATCGCCTTCGGCATGAACTTTGCCGCCTATACGGCCGAGATCTACCGCAGCGGCATCGTGGGCATCGACAAGGGTCAGTCCGAGGCGGGCATCGCCATGGGGTTCACCAGGCTGCAGGCCTTCATCTACATCGTGCTGCCGCAAACTGTCCGGCGCATCCTGCCGGTGTACAAGGGCGAGTTCATCTCGCTGGTGAAGATGACCTCGATCGTCGGCTACATCGCCGTGCAGGACCTGACCAAGGCCAGCGACATCATTCGCAGCCGGACCTTCGACGCATTCTTCCCGCTGGTGATGGTGGCCATCCTATACTTCCTGATCTCGTGGCTGCTGATGCAGTCGCTGGGCTACCTTGAGCGAAAGACCGATCCCCAATATGGGCGCCGGAAGGCAGGTGCGGCATGATCCGGGTCGAGCATCTCTCCAAGCGCTTCGGCGACCTTGTCGTCCTTGCCGACATCAACGTGGAGATCGCCAAGGGCGAGGTGGTGTCGATCATCGGCCCCTCCGGCACCGGCAAGAGCACCTTTCTGCGCTGCCTAAACCTGCTGGACCAGCCCAGCGGCGGGTCGATCTGGATCGACGACAAGGACATCCTGGCGCCGGGAGCCGACGTGGCCGGCGTGCGTCAGAAGATGAACATGGTGTTCCAGTCGTTCAACCTGTTCGCCCATCTGTCGGTGCTCGACAACCTGACCCTTGCGCCGATCAAGCTGAAGGACGAGAACCGCGCTTCGGCGGAACGCCGCGCGCTCGATCTGTTGCGTCTCGTCGGCCTTGGCGAAAAGGCGCATGCCTTCCCCGATGAACTGTCCGGCGGCCAGAAGCAGCGCGTCGCCATCGCCCGCTGCCTCGCCATGGAGCCGGAAGTGATCCTGTTCGACGAGCCCACCTCAGCGCTCGATCCCACCATGGTTTCCGAAGTGCTGTCGGTAATCCGACGCCTGGCCAAGGAAGGCATGACCATGGTGATCGTCACCCACGAGATGGACTTCGCCCGCGACGTGTCGAACCGGGTATTCTACATGGACGAGGGCCTGATCTATGAAGAGGGTCCGCCGTCGCAGATCTTCGACAATCCGCAGCGGGAGAAAACCTCGGCATTCATCAACCGCATCCGCAGTTATGTCAGCCACATCGCCTCGCCCGATTTCGATCTCTACGCCCTCAATGCCGAGATCGAGACCTTCTGCGAGAAACATATCGTGCCCCGCGAGGCGCGGCGGAATCTGATGCTGCTGGTCGAGGAAGTGCTGCAGATTCACAAGCCGTGGCTGGTGCGCGGCAGACTCGACCTGACCGTCTCCTACTCGGAAAAGAACGGCCAGCTGGAACTGGACTGCGAGTGCGACGGTGACGCCGGCAACCAGATGCACCCCGACGAAGGCGAGGACGGCCTTGAGGCGATGATCATCAATTCGCTGTGCGAGCGCATCGACTACCGGGTTGCTGATGGCCGCAGCCGGCTGGAGTTTCTCGTCAAGCGGACTTGAGCCCGTCCGCCCGGATTGCCCGGCGTCCGCCCCGGTGGCATGATGACCGGGGCTTTTTCCATGCTGGCAGGAAATTGGCACTGCGCATATCGTCAGGCGAGTCGCCGGCAATGGTGGAGGGCGAGATGACCGATATCTATCGGGGAACCTGCTTCTGCGGCGCCGTGGAGATCGAGGCGGAGGGCGACCCCATGGAAATGGGCTACTGCCACTGCGCGTCCTGCCGGGCCTATACGGGAGCACCTTTCGGCGCCTACATGCTGTGGCGCGCCGGCGAGGTCAGGGTCGTCCGGGGCGAGGCCTATCTGGGCGGCTACAACAAGACCGGTGTCAGTGACCGTCAGTTCTGCACCAAATGCGGCGGCCATGTCATGAGCCGTCATCCCGGCATGGGTCTGACCGATGTGCGCGCGGGGGTCATGCAGGGCGTCGCCTTCCGGCCCGCCGTGCATCTGAACTACGCCGAGGCGGTGCTGCCGGTGCGGGACGGACTTCCCAAACTGAAGGACTTTCCCGCCGAGGCCGGCGGGTCGGGCGAGGTCGTACCCGAATAACAGGGGTTCAGCCCTTCTTCCAGTTCAGCAGCGCACGGACCGTGCCGCCCATCAATTGGGCCTTTTCGGCGTCGCTCAGTTCGGGGTTGTCGCGGATGTAGTGCACCAGTTCGCCCCAGGTCTCGCCGGTCTGGTTGCCGCCGTGGTCGCTCGCCCACATCACCCGGTTCGCGCCAAAGGCATCGAGCGCGCGGCGCAGATAGGGCCGCAGCCCGATGGACGGGTAGTCGCGCATGCCGAACATGCCCTGTGCGTGGCTCCATTTCAGCGCCACATTGGGATGGACGGCCAGCTTCAGAACCTCGTCGAAATAGGTCACGTCGGGGCCGGCGTGCTCCTGGCCCGGCGTGGGCGCGTCCAGGAAACTGACATTGGCCTCGATGGGCATGCCGCAATGATCGACGACGAACTGGAGCCGCGGGAATTTCTGCAGGTAGCGCGGCATCAGGTCCACGTGCCCGGCGATGAACACGAAGACGGGCTGACCGATCTGTTCGGCAAGGGCGAACAGGCGGTCATAGGCGCCGCTTTCGAACGCCGCCAGTTCCGTTGCCGTCAGCGCGGGCAGGATGCGGATGGCGCGGCAATGGGGCGCGTCTTTGGACATGCGGATGAGGCTGTCGGCTTCAGGGTCGAGCCGGTCGATGCGCAGCACGTAGGAAAAGCGATCAGGATGCAGCCAGGCCGCCAGTTCGGCGGTGGGGCTGGTGACCCGGTAGGCGCCGTTCGGCAGGGTGTATCCGGGGCCCCAATTGTCCAGTCCCCAGAATTCGTCGGCCAGCACGGCGCCGATGCCCAGCGCGTCCATGGCGGCGAGCGTCCGGTCTATACCGCCGGGGCCGAAGTGAATCTGCGAATCGACGATGTCCATCAGCGTTCCAGCAGCCGGCTGACCACGCCCCAGGACGGATCCGTCTCATCCCATTTGCCCAGCGCTTCCGGCGGGCTGCGCGACAGGCCGCCATCCGTATAGTCCAGGTCCTGGATCCAGTCATAGACGCCCGTGCGGCGCGCGATACGCCAGCCCGGACCCCGATTTTCGAAACGATCGATATAGCGTCCGCCGACAATCGACACGTATTGCTCGCCGGGCCGGTTGTAATACAGGCCGTTGGTGTTGAGGCCGGGCGGATAGTCGGCCGGCACCACGTGGTAGCCGTTGACGTAGGTCTCCACCTGGGCGGTGTCGCCTTTCAGCTCGATCAGGATATTGGCCACCATGTGATGGGTCGGCCCCAATGGATCGACGATCGAGCGGGCGGCCTTGACGAAGCCGCGCCAGTCGCCGCCGATATCGCCGAAGCCATAGCGGGCGTCGTCATGGAACACATGCTCCATCAACTCCCAGCGTCGCCGGTCCAGCGCGTGGCAGTAAAGGTGCAGGATCCGGTGAATATCCGATTCGGCGGCAAGGCGTGCGAGCGTATCGGTCACCACGGATGCTCGTCGCCGGTCCACTTCAGCCACTTGCCGTTGTCGGCGGGCGTCAGGGCAGTGATCACCTTCATGACATCGGCCGCCGCGTCGGGCGGGTCCATGTCGGCGACCGGCCCGGCCATCTCGGTCCGAATCCAGCCCGGATGGATCAGGGTCACGGTCACGCCCTCGTCCTTCAGCTCGTTGGCGAGGCCCGTCATCAACCGGTTCAGGCCGGCCTTGGCGCTGGCATAGGAATAGCCGATGACGTGGTCATAGGCCGCCGCCGCGGTCTGACTGGTCATGGTGGCGATGATTTTCCGCTGGCTCGCGAGCACATTGGGCAGAAATGCCTGGACCACGCGGAATGGCCCCATGGCCATGATGTTGAACTCATGGGCCCAGTTCTCGTAATCCATGTTCTGGAAGGTCTGGGTGTCGAGACCGCCCCAGACACCGGCGTTGTTGATCAGGATGTCGATCGGGGCGTTGCCGATCTCGCGGGCGCAGGCTTTCACCGATTCCCCGTCGCCCACATCCATGCGGTGGAGCGTCGCCTTGCCGCCCGACGCGTCGGTGACCTGCTTCAGCTTGTCGGCCGTCTCTGGGTTCCGTGTCGTGGCGTAGACGCGGTGGCCGGCATCGGCAAACTGCCTGACCAGTTCATAGCCCAGTCCGCGGGCCGCGCCCGTGATCAGAATATTCATGATGTCTCCCCTGACAGTCTTCGGGCCGGTTCAGCGGCCCAGATATTTCTCCAGCGTCCGATGCATGTGCCGGATGCGGATTTCCTGGTAATTGCCCAGCGTGGCGCCGCGCCTGCCGGTCGTCATCGCGCCCTCCTGGGCGGCTTCCATGTTGCCGGTATCCTGGTCGAAGACGTGTCCCACATAGGGGTCCATGCCGGGCACGATGGTGTAGGATTCTTCGGCCTTCAGGCGCACCGGCACGGCGGTTTCATAGGCCTCGCCATCGAGCGGCTTGGGCTTCAGGATCACCAGGTCGAACAGCGCCTTGTCGTGCTGCATGCCCAGCGGCCGGAAGCGGTAGACGATGGGAAACGACACGCCCGAGAAGAACTGCTGGTTGGGAAACACGAAATAGGCGATCGAGTCGACGATCTCGCTGTCGCAGACCGCCGACAGGTCGGCGCCGCCCTGGCCTGCCACCATGTCGCGGTAATATTGCGCCATCACCTTTCGCGCTGTGCCGCCTTCGGGCACCAGCAGCCTGTCGCCCACATCCGACCGGTCGCCGATCAGGAAGGTGTCGAGAATTTCCTGCTCGGTGATGGGTTCTTCCAGGAACACGCTGGGCGATCCGCCCACGGCGATCAGCCGGTTCACGTGCTCGCCGTAATAATCGTATTGCGTGTTGGCGTCGCCGCTGGCCCGCATCAACTGGCTGTGGGTTTCCATGACGTGATACGCCTCGAGAAACGCTTCCGACGCGACCTTCCAGTTGCAGTGCAGTTCCTTCTGAACGTGCATGGCCACGTAGCGCGCCTCGAACACGGCACTGTCGATGTGCTCGGGCAGGGGATGCATGTATTCGTGCAGCGGCACCGCATCCGGGTCCAGATTAATGAACACGAAGCCGCCCCAGGTGTCGACGCGTACGGCGTCCAGCGCGTAGTCGGCCGGATCCACATGGGGAAAATCCCATTCGCAGGGGAACGAGGTCAGCGTGCCTTCCAGGTCCCATGTCCAGCCGTGATAGGGGCAGCGAATCCGGCTGCCGCTGCCCTCGCTGAAGGACGGCTTCAGCTTGGTGCCCCGATGCGTGCAGGCGTTGCGGAAGGCCTTGATCGCGCCTGTTTCGGTACGTTGGACGATCACCGAATAGGGGCCAAAATCATAGACGATGTAGTCGCCGGCTTCGGGAATGTGCTCCTCGCGGCAGGCCCATTGCCATATCTTCGGCCACAGCAGCTTCAGTTCCTGCTGGAAATAGTCCGGTGAGGTATACCGCTCGAACGGGATAGGGTCGTCGCCCATAAAGGCATAGGACTCGGTGGTCAGATAATCCGGCGCGGGACGGCTGTCCTGCTGCAGCAGATCCTGCACGCTGATTCCCGGGCACCGTCCTTCGCCCGGCTTCATGTCGGTCATTCGGTTCATCGTCTGGTCTCTCCGTTTCCCCAAGACCTCTTTTGTTATTCAACAGTCGTGTAATATAAGTTAGATTGTCAATGCGGTTTCTGCCGCTCCTCCAGGTTTCTTTCCTGCTGAATGGGTCGCGTTTCATCATATCAGGACCACCGCCGGTTGGCATGGATTTGCCTGGCGCGGCGGTGGTGCCCGTAAAACTACTTTCATTTGTGGCGGCTAATCGGTGACAAAGATGGCACGGCCAATAATTTTCAGGAGTGCGGCATATGCCCATAATTGTCGATCACGATGAGCGCCGGCACTACATCGCCCGCGTCGTGGAGCGCGTGATCGCCAAGCAGGGCATGGATGCCGTCACCATCAGGAACGTGGCGCGCGAAGCCGGCTTTCGCTCGACCCTGATCTCCCATTATTTCAAGGACAAGAAGGACATGCTGACCTTCACCCTGGATTCGATCAGATCCAGGGCAGCGATCCGTGTCGACAAGGAATTTCTCGACAAGAACGACCTGGCGGCCTGCCTTGAGACCCTGCTTGCCACCAACGAGGACGAATTGTCCGACTGGCAGGCGTGGTTCGGATTCTGGGAAAAGGCCACTTTCGACCCCGAGCTGTCCGCGGTTCGGCTCGGTGTCGTGGAAGCCACGCACAATACCATCAAGCACCTGCTCGACCGGGCGAAGGGCAGGGGCGAGTTGCCGAGGACGCTGGATTCGGAATTCCATGCCCGGCGCCTGCAGATTGTGATGAACGGCCTTGCCGCCCACGTTGTGATGCAGCCGGCCGACTGGCCCGCCGAGGCGCAGCGCGCGCTCGTGAAGGTCGAGATCGAGTTGATGAAGAAGATGCCGAAGCCGCCCGCCGGCACCAAATTGCCCGACTTCAACGTCCCGGCCTTTGCCTACACCCGCTGATTCCATCACCGCCTGAAACGCCGCCGGGCGCGGCAAATTCCCGTTGACAGCGCTTGTATTGTTATTCAACTGTTGAATAACAAACTGTGTAAATGGGGAATTCGATGAACGGGAAATCGCTTCAGGGCAAGGTTGCCATCGTTACCGGCGCGGGCCGGGGTATCGGCCGCGGCATCGCCATGGCCTACGCCGCCGAAGGCGCCAAGGTCGCCGTGGTGTCGCGCACACCCTCGACGGTCGAGGCTGTCGCCAGGGAAATCAAGGATGCGGGCGGCGAGGCGATCGGCATCGCCTGCGACGTCGGCCAGCGCGACCAGGTATTCGCGGCCGTCGACCAGACCGTGAAGGCGTTCGGCACCGTCCACATCCTGGTCAACAACGCCCAGGGCTTCGGCACCGAGGCCGAGCCGCGCGCCTCGACGGTGTTCATGGCGATGGAGGACACCGACGAGGACGAGTGGGAATACACCTTCCGTACCGGCGCCACGGCCTCGCTGTGGTTCATGAAGGCGGTGTTCCCGCACATGAAGGCGCAGTATTATGGCAAGATCATCAACTTCGCCTCCAGCTCGGGTCAGATGGGGTTCCCGGGCAACACCTGCTACAACGCCACCAAAGAGGCCATCCGCGCGCTGACGCGGACAGCGGCCAACGAGTGGGGCCAGCACGGCATCACGGTCAACGTGATCAACCCGGCGCTCGAGACCCGCGCATTCGACGCCTGGAAAACGGCACGTCCCGAATTCGTCGAGGCGCTGAAGGAAAAAATTCCCATGCGCCGTCTTGGCGATCCGGACAAGGACGCCGGACCGATCGCCGTGTTCCTGGCCAGCCCCGGCTCCGACTACATGACCGGCGGCACCTTCATGCTCGAAGGCGGCATGCACACGCTGCCCTGAGCCCCCCTTCCTGAATTGCTGAACCAGCGCGGCCCCAGGCCGCGCCATTACGGAGCTTCATCATGCTACTCGAGAACAAGATTGCCATCGTCACCGGCGGCGGCAGCGGCATCGGCAAGTCTGCGGCGCTCGTCATGGCCCGCGAAGGCGCGACCATCGTCATCGGCAACCGCTCGGCCGAACAGGGCGAGGAAACGTGCCAGGAGATCGCCAAGGCCGGCGGGAAGGCCATCTTTCACCGCACCGACTGCTCGAAGCCAGAGGATTGCGAGGCGCTGGTCGCCCGTGCCGAAACGGAATTCGGCCGCCTCGACCTTGCCTTCAACAATGCCGGCAAGTTCCATGACGTGCTGGCGCCGGTCCACGAGATGCCCATCGACGAGTTCTCCAACGGTATCGACCTGAATCTCAAGGGCGTCTTCTACTGCATGAAGTACGAGCTGGCCGCCATGCTGCGCGCCGGCGGCGGCGCCGTAGTCAACAACGCCTCGATCTTCGGCATCAAGGGCATGCCCACGCTCAACTGGTACACGGCGGCCAAGCACGGCATCGTCGGCCTGACCCAGTCGGCGGCGCTGGAATACGCCACGCTCAACATCCGCATCAACGCGGTCTGCCCCGGCATGACCAAGACGCCCGCCCTCGATGTCTCGACCGGCGGCAACGACGACGCCTTTGCCGGCATGGTGCCGATGGGACGCATCGCCCGCTCGGAGGAAATCGGCGAGGGCGTCGCGTGGCTGTTGTCGAGTCGCGCCAGCTACATGACGGGCGCCGCGCTGAACCTGGATGGCGGCATGATCGCCGCCTGAGCCATTCCTGAGGGGAGACGGGAAATGTCGAAAAGCTACAAATTCGTTGTCCTGGCCAATGCTGCCGATGGACAGGATGCCGAGTTCAATGCCTGGCACAGCAAGACCCATCTTCCCGAAGTGGTGCGCGCCGCCGGCTTCATTCGCGCCGAGCGGATGAAGCTGGTGCCCGGCACCGGCGGGGACGGCGAGTCCTATCAATATCTGATTGTTTTCGAAGGCAGTGGCGACCAGCCCGTCGATGCATTGCAGCGCCTCGGCGCGGCGGTGGCCGACGGGAAGATCGCCATGTCCGACAGCCTGGGCGCGCCGCTCTGGTCGGGACTGTTCGAGGAAATACCGGGCGCGTCGTTCGCGGCCTGAGTCCGGTCACGCGCCGGAGACCGCGGCGCCGTCAATCCAATATCGTTGACAGGTGAATTTTATTTTGTTCACCTGATGAACAATAAAGATGTCTGGGGAGGATATCATGTCGATCCGTCACAAGGTTCTGTCCGCGATCGGCGCCGGTTGCCTGGCGCTATCGCTGGCCCCGGGGGCCGCACTGGCCGCCGAGCCGCAATCCGAGCAGCCCGCGCCATTCGTCCGCAAGGGCGGCGTGGAAGAAGTTCTGGTCACGGCGCGCAAACAGGAGGAATCGCTCCAGAAGGTGCCGATCGTGGCGACCGTGTTCTCGCCCGAGCAGATCGATCGCTATGGCCTGGTCAGCCTGGAAAAGCTGGCCACGTCCACGCCGGAACTGATCATCGGCCGCGCGTCGAACGGTGGCGGCGCGCAGCTGACCATGCGCGGCATCGGCTCGATGCCCACCTCGATCGGCATCGAGCAGTCGGTCGCGGTCGTCATGGACGGTGTCTATTACGGCCAGGGCCGCACCATCAACGAAGCCATGTTCGATGTGTCGCGGATCGAGGTGCTGAAAGGACCCCAGTCGCTGTTCTTCGGCAAGAACGCGACCGCCGGCGTGATCTCGATCACGTCCGCCGATCCCGGCGACGAATTCGAGGCCATGGCGCGGATCGGCTTCGAGGCGCGTTCCGAGAACCTGGTGACCGAGGGCTTCGTGTCGGGCCCGCTGTCCGACAAGGTCGGCGCCCGGCTCGCGGTCCGCGTCGGCGAGATGTTCGGCAGCTACTTCAACAACAGCGGTTTCGACGTGACCAACTACACGTTCGATGCGGCCACGTTCAATCTGAACCCGCATCTGTCGCGCAAGCTCGACCGCGGCGCGCCCGGCACCAGCGAACAATTCCTCAGGGGCACCATCAAGTTCACCCCGTCGGACCGGCTGACCGCGACGCTGAAGGCCAGCTACATGAATACGGTGGATGAATCGAATGCGTGGAACTACGTGCTCTTCGCCTGCCCGACAGGCACCGCGTCGTTCAATCCCGACGTGCCCTGCAAGAAGAACTTCGACGTCTATCTGAACTACTTCCCCGAGGACGTGGCCGGCAACATCAAGTACGGCCGCGACGACGGGTCGCCCTTCAACCGCTACCAGTCCTATTCGGTTTCGGGCACCATCAACTACGAATTCGACAATCTCACCATCACCTCTGTCTCCAACTACCAGCGGAACCGGAACAACTGGGGCTGCTCGTGCCAGAACCTGTCGACGCCGCTGGCCTTCATCGCCGCCACCGAGCTGTCGATCTGGGAGGCCTTCTCCAACGAGACCCGGCTGCAATCCACCTTCGACGGGCCGTTCAACTTCATGGTCGGCATGCTGTACCAGGACACCAAGCGCGATCACCGGCAGGCCGCGAATTTCGGCGGCATCGAGGATTCGAGCCAGCCGATCGAGCGCCGCTATCTGGCCTATGACAAGCCTTCGGTGACCAAGGGCGAGACCATCGCCGGCTTTGCCCAGGCCAAGTGGTACGTGCTGCCGGATCTCGAGTTGGCTGGCGGCGTTCGCTACACCCACGAAACCAAGAAGAGCTTCCTCAACCAGACCTATGTGAACGTGCTGCTTCAGGGTGTCTTCCCGGAGAACGCACCGATCTTCGGCGATCAGACGTTCAACGACTGGTCACCGGAAGCCACCATCACCTATAGCGTGACCGACGACGTGTCGGTCTACGGCGCCTACAAGACGGCCTACAAGTCGGGCGGCTTCTCCAACAGCGCCCTGATCACATCGGCGACCATACCCAGCGACGTGTCGTTCGGACCCGAAAAGGCCAAGGGGTTCGAGGTCGGATTGAAGACGCTGCTGTTCGACCGTCAGCTGCGGCTCAACGTGGCCGCCTACACCTACAATTACACGAACCTCCAGGTGGACTTCTTCAACTCCATCACGTTCCAGTTCATTACGACCAATGCGGGTTCGGCGCGGACGAAGGGCGTCGAGATCGAAGCCGAATATGCGCCCGATGCGGTCCCCGGGCTGACCATGCGGAGCAGCCTCAATTTCAACCGGGCCCGGTTCACCAACTATATCGCGCCCTGCTACGACGGACAGACGCCGGCCGATGGCTGCACGCTCGTTTTCCAGGGCGGCCCCGGCCAGGATCTCAGCGGCAGCCCGACCGCCGTTGCGCCCAAGGTCACCGCCGCGCTTGGCATCAACTACGAAATGCCGTTCGGCGCCGACTGGTATCTCGGCATGTCGGTGGATGGCCGGTACAGCTCGAAATATCTCGGGTCCAGCTTCGGCGCGCCGCTGTCGCTGCAACGCGCCTATGCCAATCTCGATGCCTCCATTCGTCTGCGGAGCAACGACGACCGCTGGGAATTCGCGATCATCGGCCGCAACCTGACCAACCAGTTCTACTTTGGCGGTGTGCAGGCCAATCCCAGCACCGGCTCGGGAACCGGCACGCCCGCCGGCATCCAGGCCGACCAGCTTGCCCTTGCCTCGCTGCCCCGGACCGTCCAGTTCCAGGTGACCTGGCGTTATTAGTATCTGGACCGTGGCGCGGCGCCGATACTGCGTGCAGTGAACCCGGCTACCGGGATTTCGCCGCCGTATCGGCGCCATCGCTCACTACGGGGAACCGAAGGAGATTCGATATGCCATTCGTGAAATCCATGCCTGACGACGCCAGCGCCGTGGATGTCTTCGCCGCGCATCCGGCGATCTACCAGCCCTGGGTCCAGACGATCAACGCCATCATGCGGGGGCCGTCCAGCCTGAGCCACAAGGAACGCGAGATCATCGCGGTCTACACATCCGGGCTGAATGAATGCCAGTATTGCCGCGGCGGGCACGCATTCATCGCCGAGTCGCTCGGGGTGTCGCACGAGACCATCGAGGATCTGCTGGGCGACATCGACCAGGCCCGGGTGGACGAGCGTCTCAAGCCCGTCCTTCGCTATATTCGCAAACTCACCCTCACGCCCCACCGGATGACCCAGGCCGATGCCGATGCGGTATTCGACGCCGGGTGGGACGAAAAAGCCTTCCACGACGCAATCGCGGTGTGCTGCCTGTTCAGTTTCATGAACCGGCTCGTCGGCGGGTTCGGCATTCTTCCCGGCCCGCAATCGGACTCGCCTGAGGCTGCCGAGGCGGCCCGGACGCTCGACTACAGCGCCATGATCGGCAGCGCCCTGGCGGCCAGGGGGCACGGTTAGCGCCGGCATTGCCGGCGCGTACCGTCCTGTTGAGGTTACCTGGCGGTACTGAGCGACACGACGGTTTTTGCCTGCGATAGTAGTGGCCGGCCGGACGCCATGGTCCGGCCGGCCATCTGATGTTTGGGGAGGACCATGGACAAGATCGCCACCATCGCGGACCTGCGCGACGAAGCCCGCCGCAAGCTGCCGGCCCCCATCTTCGATTTCGTCGACGGCGCCGCGTTCAGCGAGGTGACCCTGCGCGCCAACGTGCAGGACTTCGAGAAGATCCGGTTTCGCCAGCGGGTGGTGAAGGATGTGTCTGTCCGCTCGCTGTCGACCACGATCCTTGGTCAGCCCTGCGCCATGCCGGCGGCCATCTCGCCCACCGGTCTCAGTGGCATGCTGTGGGGCGGCGATGGCGAGATCGCGGCCGCCCGCGCGGCGAAGGAATTCGGCATCCCGTTCACCCTGGGCATGATGTCGGTCTCGACCCTGGAAGAAGTGACCAAGGCGGCCGGTCCGGTCTGGTTCCAGATGTGCATGCTGAAAGACCGCGGCCTGGTGCAGGACTTCGTCGACCGGGCCAAGGCCGCCGGATCGCCGGTGCTGGTCCTCACCGTCACCTGGGTGGTGTCGGGCCTGCAGAGCCGCATGACGCGCCACGGCGTCGACCTGCCGCCGCCGCTCACCCCCAGCTTCATCGCCAAGTTCGTCACGCGTCCCATGTGGGTCTGGCGGGCGCTCAAGGGCAAGCCGGTGGCATTCCACAACTTCACCGGCCGGATGAAGGAAGAGGCGACCATTCCGGCGGTCATCGGCCAGCTGGATTCCTCGGTCACCTGGAAAGACATCGAGTGGCTGCGGTCGATCTGGCCGGGCAAGCTGGTCATCAAGGGCGTCTGCGACCGCGAGGACGCGCGCCTCGCCATGGAATCAGGCGCCGACGCCGTCAGCGTCTCCAATCACGGCGGCAACCACCTGGACAGTTCGGCATCCACCATCTCCATGCTGCCCGACGTGGTCGAAGGGGTCGACGGCCGGGGCGAAGTGCTGCTCGACGGCGGCGTCCGCTCGGGCCAGGACATCCTGAAAGCCATGGCGCTGGGCGCCAAAGGCGTGCTGCTGGGCCGCGCCCATCTCTACGGCCTCGGCGCCGCCGGCCAGAAGGGCGTGGCCAAGGCGCTCGACATCATCCGCTACGAACTGGATGTGTCGGTGGGCCTCACCGGCCTGACCGACGTCAACCAGGCCTCGCCGGAGATTCTGTTCAAGCCTAGAAGCTAAAAACCTCTACCCGTCATTGCGAGCGAAGCGCGGCAACCCAGTCTCTCCGCCGCATAATCGCCGGGCGGAGAGACTGGGTTGCCGCGTCGGCTTCGCCTCCTCGCAATGACGGCGCTTTAATTTAGAACAGTGTTTCACCACTGCCGAAATGACGCTCAGCCCTCCAGATACTTGTCCAGCGTCTGGTGCATCAACCTGACCCGCACCTCCTGGTAGTTCAGCAGGGTCTCGCCCTTCTTGCGCGCCGCATGGAAGCCTTCCTGCTGGGCGCGGAGGTTGTTGGTGTCCTGGTCGTAGACATGGCCGAGGATCGGGTCGAAGCCCGGCACCGTGGTGTAGCTGTCCGCTTCGCTCAGCCTGAATGGCTCGGCCGGCTCGGGCCTCGGGCCGTTGTCCGGCACCGGGCGCAGGATCAGCAGCTCGAACAGCGTCCGGTTGGGATCGTTGCCGATGGGCCTGAAACGGTAGACCATGGGCAGCGACAGCTGCGGGAACAGGATCATGTTGGGAAACACGCCGTATTGCGAGACGTCGATCATCTCGGTGTCTGTGTAGCGGCTCAGATCGACACCGTAGGTATCGCCCAGACTCTTGCGAAGGACGCGGGCCATGACGATCCGCGCCGTCTCGCCCTCGCCGACAATCATGGCGTCGCCCAGGATGGTCCGGTCGCCCACCAGCATGGTGTCGATCAGCTCCTGTTCGGTGGGGCGCGGCTGGATCAGCGGGCTGGGCACGCCGAAGGCGCAGAAGAAGCGCGAGACGTTGTCGCTGAAAACATCGTACTGGGTGCCCTCGTCGTCGGAGCCGAGCAGCAGCTGCGGATGGGTTTCCTGGGTGTGGTAGTTCTCGATGAAGGCTTCCTTGCCGGCCTTCCAGTTGCAGTACAGCTCCTTCTCGATGTGCAGTTCCACGAACCGGTCCGCCATGGCGAAATTGGCGAAATGCTCGGGCAGCGGCGCCAGATAATCGTTCAGCGGCGCGGCATCGGGGTCGAAGTTCACGAACACGAAGCCGCCCCAAAGACCCACGCTGACGCGCGGCAGGGAAAAGTCCCGCTCCTTCACATGGGGCGCGTCCCAGCCATAGGGAACCCGTTGCAGCTCGCCGTCCAGCGACCAGGTCCAGCCGTGGAACGGACAGCGCAACTCGGCCACGCTGCCCATCATGCCGCCCATGGCGAACTTGGTGCCCCGGTGCATGCAGGAATTGATGAAGCCGGACACCGATCCATCGTCCTGGCGCACCACCAGCGCCGAATGGCGCCCCACCTCGTAGACGTAATAGTCGCCGGGCTCGGGAATGTGTTCCTCGCGGCACGCCCACTGCCAGGTCCGCGTCCACATGCGCTCCATCTCGCGGTCGAAGAAAGCCTGGCTGGTATAGCGCTCGAACGGGATGTCCTCGTCGCCCAGGAAGCGCGGACTGACCAACTCGAACACCGGCGGCACCGGCTTGCCGTCGCGGTGGACCATCTCCTGCGCGGACGGCGTCGCGCGGCCCTTGGTCAGAGTCTTCAGGACGTCGTTCATGGTTGTGCCTTCCCCGTATTCGGACGCAGTATATTTTTTATTGCACAATTGCACAATTAAAAGCGATGCTAGGATGACCAACGCGGCGGCATCGGGGAGATGCGAAAGCGGCGCGCAAACGGGACAGGGGAGACAATCATGGGTCAGCTTGACGGCAAGGCCGCGATCATCATCGGCGCGTCGGACACCGGCAATATGGGGCAGGCCATCGCCCGGCGCTACCGCAAGGAAGGCGCCCAGGTGGTCGTCGCCAGCCGCAGGGCCGAGGCATCGGCCGCCTTCGCGGAGGAGATCGGCGGGTTTTCGACGACCTGCGATATCACCAGGAAGGACGACCTCTACGCGCTGGCCGAATTCGGCAAGCAGAAGATGGGCAAGGTCGATATCGCGGTCAATTCATCGGGCCTGGCGCTGGGCGGACCGTTCCTCGACTTCCAGGAGAAGGACCTCGATACCCTGATCGCGCTGCAGTTCAAGGGGGCGTTCTTTTTCCTGCAGGCCATGGTGCAGGCCATGCTCGATACCGGTGGATCGATCATCCAGCTCAGTTCGGCGGTAGCCCAGCGCTCGACCACCGTCGACGGCGGCTTCGACGCCTATATGGGCACCAAGGCCGGCATCGATCACGTGGTGCGCGCCGTCGCCAACCAGTTCGGGCGCCGCGGCATCAGGGTCAACACCATCGCCGCCGGACACACCGACACGCCCATGCATCACGGCGCCTATGAAGGCGACATCCCGGACTGGATGAAGGCCTGCTTCGCCGACGCAACGCCCATGGGCCGCTACGGCACCTGCGAGGACATTGCCGCCGCCGCCGTCTGGCTGGCCAGCGACGAGTGCTTCATGACCGGTGACGACCTGCAGGTGAATGGCGGCCTTACCCTGCGCCGGAATCCGCTGAAGGACGATCTCGAGCGCTACGAGCGCGAGTGGAAGCCCGCCTAGACGGACAATGCGCATGGACCAAATCCATGCGGTTCGCCGAACCCACGGCCACACCCACCTTTAGGAGACCCGGATGCGCTGGAAAATCGGCGATGTCACCGTCACCCGGATTGTCGAATCGACTTTCGAGGGGCTGGAAGCCTTCCTGCCGGACGCGACGCCCGACGCGGTGCTGCGCTACGACTGGCTGCGCCCCTTCCTGACCGAAGACGGCGTGCTGAAGTTCAGCATTCACGCACTGGTCATCGAGACGCCGTCGCGCCGGATCATCGTCGATACCTGCGTGGGCAACGAGAAGCCGCGCGAGGCATTCCCCATCTGGCACATGCTGCAGACAGGTTTCCTGCAGGATCTGGAAGCGGCAGGCTTCGCACCGGAGTTCTTCGATACCGTGCTGTGCACCCATCTGCATCTCGATCACGTCGGCTGGAACACCATGCTGGTCGACGGACAATGGGTGCCGACCTTCCCGAACGCCCGGTACCTGATCGAGCGCAGCGAATTCGGCTTTCTCGACACCGAAGGCGCCGACGATGGCCAGGAGCAATGGGCGCGCGACATGAACCGGGCCGTCATGGTCGATTCGATCAGGCCGGTGCTGGCGGCCGGACTGGTGGATCTGGTGACGCCCGATCATGTGGTGTGCGATGAAGTGCGGCTGGTGCCGACGCCGGGCCACACGCCTGGCCACGTCAGCATCCGCATCGACTCGCGGGGCGAGAGTGGCCTGATCACCGGCGACTTCATCCATCATCCCTGCCAGCTGGCCCATCCCGAGTGGTCGCTGACATCGGACTTCGATCCCGCCCAGTCGGCGCAGACGCGCGAGGGCGTGTTCGCGACCCTGGCCGACACGCCGACGCTGGTGATCGGCACCCACTGGCCGGACCCGACCGCCGGCCGCATTGCCCGTGACGGCGGCACCTATCGTCTGGATATCCGAGGGAGATGACGATGCTGATAGCTACCGGACGGCTGGAGACCGACCCGTCGCTGGTCCATGACCTGCTGGCCGACCTGCGCGCGGGTATCGACCGGACGCTGCAGGAGGACGGCTGCCACTTCTATTCCTTCGCTCTCGAAGATGCCGCGGCAGGCACGATCATCACCTTGCAGATCTGGCGTGACGAGGAAGCGCTCGCCGCCCATCTCTGCGCGCCGGAACTGGGCGAGCTGGTCGCCAGGTGGACGGACCGCTTCAAGGTGCATACGAAATTGTACGATGCCGAGAACGAGCGTCCGGTCGGCGACTGGCACAACCCGGACCTGGCGCGCATGATCGCGGAAAGCCGAACCTGACCGGCGCGAGCCTGTGATAGGCTGCTTCGGAACCAAGAACTGCCTGGGCCATGACGCGCATATCCAAATGGGAGATTTCGGTCGCCGCCGCGCTGCTGCTGACCGGTGCGGTGCTGATTTTTGCCGCGAACTTTTATGGCACGAGGCTGGAGGAGCGCAGGCTGCGCGACCTCGCCGTGATGGCCGCTGCCTCGCTGGAGGCCGCCGACGTGGCTGCGCTGGCCGCGAGTACCGACTATGACGGCCTCACCGGCACCCGAGAGTTCCGTGACATCCGGGCGGCGCTGGCGCGCATGCGGCAATCGATCCCCGATTCGCAGTTCATCTACCTGATTGCCAAATCGGCCGGGGACTGGCGATTCCTGGCCGATGCGGGGACGGTCGGCTCGGCGGACTATTCACCGCCCGGTCAGATCTACCGGGACGATGCGTCGGGATTTGAAACCGTGCTGCGCACCGGCCAGCCTTTCGTCGAGCCGATGGCGGAGGATCAGTGGGGTGTGTGGGTTTCCGGCGAGGCTCCGATCCTGGATCCCGCCACCGGCAAGACGGTGGCTGTCCTGGGCATCGATGTCGACGCCCGCGACTGGATCGCCCGGGTCTGGGGCTATCGCGCGGCAGGAGCCGGGGTTGCCATGCTCATCGCCGTGATCGCCGCCCTGTTCGCGATCGGGCGACGGCGTCAGGAACGCAACATCCGCGCGCTCGCCGCCCTCGAGGACAGCACCAGGACGATCATGAATGCGGCGGCGGTGGGGCTTATGACCATCGACGAGAACGGCATCATCAGGTCGTTCAATCCGGAAGCCGAGCGCATCTTCGGCTATGCGGAGAACGACGCCGTCGGCGCCAACGTGTCCATGCTCATGCCCGAGCCCGAACAGAAGGCCCATGATGGCCATATCGCCCGCTTCCTGGGGTCCGGCAGCAGTAATGTGGTGGGCACGGGCACCCGCGAGCTTCTCGGCCGGAGAAAGGATGGCAAGACGTTCCCCATGGAACTGAGCGTCGCCCAGATGACCACCGGCGGCAGGACCCACTTCGTCGGCAGCATCCAGGACGTGTCCGAGCGCAAGGCAACCGAGGAGAGTCTGCGGCAGGCGCAGAAGATGGAAACGCTGTCCAATCTCACGGGCGGCGTCGCGCACGACATCAACAACATGCTGATGTCCGTGCAAACCAACCTGGAACTGGTCGAGGATCACCTCGGCGACGACCCTGCGGCGGTCGATTCCATGAGCCTGGCATTGGAGGCGCTGAAGCACGGCGCCGAATTGTCGAACCGGTTGCTGGCGTTCTCGCGCAAGCAGCCGCTGCAGCTGAAAGTCACCAACATCAATACGCTGGTCGGCGATACCTTCCAGCAGCTGAAGCGGACATTGCCGGATTCCATCAACGTCCGGACATCGCTGGCGGGCGATGCCTGGTCGGCTGAGGTCGACCCCACCCAACTCGCCAATTCGCTGGTCAGCCTCGCCTTCAACGCGCGCGATGCCATGCCCGGCGGCGGCATTTTGAGAGTCGAGACGTCAAACACCCGGCTCGACGAGGCGGATGTGGCGGATATGGAGGGACTCCGGCCGGGCGATTATGTGTCGATCACGGTCACCGACAATGGCTGCGGCATGCCGCCCGCAGTGGCCGCCCGGTCGTTCGACCCGTTTTTCACCACCAAGCCCGCGGGACAGGGCAGCGGGCTCGGCCTCAGCATGGTGTATGGGTTCGCCAAACAATCGGGCGGACATGTCAGCATCGAAAGCGAGGAGGGCAAGGGGACGAGCGTGCGGATGCTGTTCCCCCGCACCGGCGCCCAGTCCCTTGCACAGATTCCGGTTCGCACCAGGAAACCGGCGCAGGCGCAGGGTGAAACCATCCTGCTGGTCGAGGACGAGCCCACGGTGCGCGCCGGCATCAGCCGGATCCTCGGCGGCCTGGGCTATATCGTGCACGGCGCCGGCAGCGGACCCGAGGCGATGGACCTGATCGACGGCGGGCTGGCGCCCGACCTGATCCTGGCCGACGTGGTGCTGCCTGCCGGCATGAGCGGTCCGGAGGTGGCCAGCGCCGTGGTTGCGCGGGTGCCGTCGTGCAAGGTGCTGTTCATGTCGGGGTACACCGACAATATCATGGGCCATGAAGGTCGGCTCGACCCGGGTGTGGAATTGCTGACCAAGCCGTTTCCCAGGGCGGCCATCGCGGCCAAGCTGCGCGAAATCCTGGACGTGGCGACCTGACGGAACCAATCGTCTGTCCGGTGGTTTTTGCCCGGTTGGGGGCGACCTGACCAGGGAGACATGCCATGTCACCGTTTCGCGTTACGATGTTTGCCGCCGCGTGCGCCCTCACGATGGGTGCTGGTACCTATGTCCATGCTGCCGATCGAACCACGGACGATGACCGTCCCGGCGTAAGGCACTGCACCAACGATCCCGATCTGGCGAGCGACCTCTACGAATATCTGCAGGATTGTCCGGCTGCCCAGGGCGTATTGAACCGGAGCGGCGCCTGGGTCGCGGTCGAAAGGGACGCTGACGGCACCCCCGGCGCAGCCGGCCGCGCGGGCGACGTCAACCGGCCGAGTGCACCGGACGGCACGTCCATGGGCTCGCCCAGCGCTCCCAGCACCGGCAATGGCGTAGGCGACCCGCCTGGCGCGCCGGCCAGGCCCGATTAGGACCGGCGATCCGCCAGGATCATGTCCGCCGCCTTTTCGGCGATCATGATCACGGGCGAGTTGGTGTTGCCCGAGACGATGGTGGGCATCACCGAGGCGTCGACGACGCGCAGCCCCGTCAGGCCGTGAACCCGCAGCCGGGCGTCGACCACGGCGTCCGGCCCATCCCCCATCTTCGCGGTGCCGACCGGATGAAAGATGGTGGTCGAGATATCGCCGATTTTCGCCAGCAGTTCGGCGTCCGTTGCCACCTGCGCGCCGGGCAGCACCTCGGTGGGTTCGAACCGCGCGATCGCCTTTGCCGCCATGAGCTGGCGGGTCAGCTTGATCGAGCGCACCGCCACCTGGCGATCGTTCTCGGCCGACAGGTAGTTGGGTTTGATGGCGGGCGGCAGTCGCGGGTCCGCCGATCTGATGTGGATCGTGCCGCGGCTTTCGGGCCGCAGATTACAGACCGAGGCGGTGACCGCCGGGAATGTGTGCAGCGGCTCGCCCAGCTTGTTCGTCGACAGCGGCTGGACGTGATATTCCAGGTCGGGCGTCTCCAGCCGCGGGTCGCTGCGCGCGAAGATGCCCAACTGGCTGGGCGCCATGGACAGCGGTCCTGACCGGGTCAGCAGATATTGCAACCCCAGCTTGCCCTTGCCGAACAGACTGCCGGCCAGTTGGTTCAGGGTGACGGTGTTCGACACCTTGAAGACGGTGCGGATTTGCAGGTGATCCTGCAGATTGCCGCCGACGCCCGAAAGCGCGTGGGCGACCGGGATGCCGAAGCCGTCCAGCACGGCCGGGTCGCCGATACCCGACAGCTCCAGTATTTTCGGCGAGTTGACCGCGCCTGCGGACAGGATCACTTCGCCCTCGGCGCGGGCTTGCTTCAGCACGCCGTTCTGGCGAAAACGGACGCCGGTGACCGTCTTGCCGTCCAGCACCAGGGATTCGGTCTCGGCGCCGGTAATGACCCGCAAATTCGGCCGGGCGCGCACCGGGTCGAGGAACGCCTTGGCCGTGTGCCAGCGCACGCCGCGTTTCTGGTTCACCTCGAAATAGCCCGAGCCCTCGTTGGTGCCCTTGTTGAAGTCGTCGGTGCGCGGGATTCCCGCCTCTTCGGCGGCATCGCGGAAGGCGTCCAGGATCGGCCAGGAGATCCGCTGCTTTTCCACCCGCCATTCGCCGCCGCTGCCGTGCAGGTCGCTGGCGCCCTTGTGATAGTCTTCGGACTTGCGGAAATAGGGCAGCACGTCGTCCCAGCCCCAGCCGGTGTTGCCCTGCTGGCGCCAGCCGTCATAGTCGGCAGCCTGGCCGCGCATGTAGATCATGCCGTTGATCGAGGAGCAGCCGCCCAGCACCTTGCCGCGCGGATAGTCCAGCGCCCGGCCGTTCAGCCCGGCGTCGGGCTCGGTCTTCATCAGCCAGTCGGTGCGCGGATTGCCCATGCAGAACAGGTAGCCGATGGGGATGTTCACCCAGTGGTAGTTGGCGTTGCCGCCCGCCTCCAGCAGCAGCACCCGCACCGCACGGTCCGCCGATAGCCGGTTGGCCAGCACGCATCCGGCCGATCCCGCGCCGACGATGACGTAGTCCCAGGTGCCTTCGAGGGCCGCGGCCTGCTCCACAGCAATCTCCTTCCCGTTCGGGCGCACAGTAGCGTCCTTATCGCCCGTTGTAAGCCCGCGGCGTCATGCTAGTCTGCCTTCACGCGTGACTGATTCCGGAGGGGCCGGAGCGCGCGCAGGGGAGTTGAAAGCATGAGCGATTTTACCGCCGACGAGGTCAAGGAACTCCGCAAGCTGCTGGAGATCGAAAAGATCCGCAAGGTGAAGCAGATGTACTCGCATCTGATGGATGGCCGCGACATTCCGGCGCTGGCCCAGATCGTCGCCGAGGACTGCGTCTGCGTGTTCGGCCCGTACGGCACCTGGACCGGCCGCGACCAGATCCACAAGGGCTGGGCCGAGGTGTTCAAGAACGCGGTCCCCTATGGCGGCTTCCACGCGACCACGAACATGTGGATCGAGATGACCAGCGACACCTACGCCATCAGTCGCACCTACCTGCACGACATTTCCAACGAGCCCGACCCGCGCGCCAACCCGGTGGTCTGGTACGGCATCTATGACGAGGACTACGAGAAGGTCGGCGGCGAGTGGAAGATCAAGAAGTGCGTGCTGCAGTTCCTGTGGCCCAAGCGCATGGTCAGCGACGACTTCCCCCGCAAGATGACGCCGACCTCGTTCGGCTGAGGGAACGGCCGGGTCAGAGCGTGCTGGCGTAGACCGCCAGCCGCTCCGACATGTCGCGGTAGGCGCCGGAGAGACCCTCGGCGATGACGTCCGGGTCGGCGCCGTCATGGGGCTCGAATTCCGAGAGCCAGTCGATCCGGCACTGGCCGCCGCCCGTGTCGGTCAGCGAGATGCGGGTCCAGTAGTCCTTCATGTCGAGCGGCCGCCCCTTGGTCAGGGAATAGCGGATGGCGCGCTCGGCCTCGTTCACTTCGTCCAGCCGGTGCTGCACGGTGCCGAAGCGCGGCAGGGTGAAGTCGCGCACCATGCCGACGCCGCTGCCGGTCGTCTCCAGCGTGGCGGTGTCGCCGCCCTTGACCCAAGCCAGCAGCGAGCCGAAATCGCGCAGCACCTTCCACGCGGTCGTCGCCGGCACGTCCAGCGTCATGCCGAAATGGAACGGGACCATGCTCACACCTGCGACTTGCCGCGCGCCTGGATGGCGGCGCGGCGCTTCTCGACCTCCTCGGGCGACACGGCCACATTGGCGGCGCGGGCGCGGCGCTGCTCGGTCTGCATGCCGTCGCCGAACGACTGGGCGAAGCCCTCGTCGATGACGCCCTTGTAGCTGACCAGCATTTCGGGGATCACCGACAGCATGTCCTGGGCGAGTTGCCGGCAGGTGGGCAGCAGATCCTCCTCGCGCGCGACCACCCGGTTGATCAGGCCCCATTCCGCGGCCTGCGGGGCCGACAGGAAGTTGCCGGTCAGCGACAGCTCCTTGGCGCGGTAGATGCCGATGGCGCGGCTCAGTTTCTGGCTCAGGCCCCAGCCCGGCATTACGCCGACACGCGCATGGGTATCGGCGAACCTGGCGTTGGGCGAGGCGACCAGCACGTCGCAGGCCAGCGCCAACTCGAAGCCGCCGGTGATGGCGACGCCGTTGATCGCGCCGATGATCGGCCCGCTGAACTTGCCCAGCGACCGGACGGGATCGCCCAAGGTGATGGTGTCGTTGGGATTGGACAGGCCCTTCTGGCCCAGCTCCTTCAGGTCGAGGCCGGCGCAGAACGCCTTGCCGGCGCCGGTCAGGATCATCACGCGGATTGCGGGATCGGCCTCCAGCTCGTCCACCGCCGCCGCGATGGCGCCGCGCAGCTCCCGCGACAGGGCGTTCATGGCGCTGGGCCGGTTGAGGGTGACGGTGGCGATCTCGCCGGTCTTCTCGACCAGCAGCACGGGTTCGGACATGGAATTCTCCCCAGGGACAGTCGGCGGCATTGTTCCGCCTAAACTATGAGGCGTCCAGAACCGTTTTGGCGTCGGCCTGCCGTCAGGACGGTTTACTAAAATTGGCACATAATCTACTATTCCTATTATGCTCGCGTGATGGTAAAACGGGCGTCATACTTGAGCAGGACCTTGCCGGGGAGAACGGGCGATGGACGATCCCAAGTCGATTGCGAATCTGAAGGCGCGGATGAAGTGGGAGCAGGACCGCGAGGGGCCGCCCGCGGATTTCCCGGCGCTGCCACCGCTGCCACCGGGCCGCTATGTCAGCCAGGAGTTCTTCGAGCTGGAGAAGCAGCACCTGTGGTCGAAGGTGTGGCTCTATGCCGCGCACCAGAGCCAGCTTCCCGAGGTCGGCTCCTACGTGCTGCTCGACATTCCCGACGCGCCGATCTTCCTGATCCGCGACAAGGACCAGAAGATCCGGGCGTTCTACAACGTCTGCTCGCACCGGGGCGCGCCGCTGGTGCGCGAGGCCTGCGGCAAGCAGTCGCTGCTGCGCTGCACCTATCACCAGTGGACCTATGACACCAAGGGCCGCCTGATTTCCGTGATGGACGAGCGCGATTTCCCCGCGCCGTTCGACAAGTCCACGCTCGGCCTGCAGGAAGTGCGCTGCGAGATGTGGGGCCCCTTCGTGTTCGTCAACGAGGACCAGAACGCGCCGCCGTTGCTCGAATGGCTCGGCATGATCGCCGACGAGTTCCAGCAGTTCGAGATCGACCAGCTGCGCCCGGCCGAGATCAAGTCCTACACCCTGGACTGCAACTGGAAGCTCACCATGGATGCATTCCTCGAGGTCTATCACATCAAGGGCATCCATCCGACGACGGTGGGCGAGTCGCTCGATCACCGCGGCGCGGTGATGGGCCTGCTGCCCAACGGCCATACCCGCATGACCTGTCCGACCAACGCGCCGCCCGCCAAGCAGCGCAAGCTGCGCGGCTACGGCGACGGCAACGTGGTGACCATGCCCAATGTGCCGGCCGGCGAAATCGCCCGCGACTATCATGTCTCGCACAACATCTTCCCCAACATCATCACGCCGGTGGGAGAGACCGCCCGCCAGTTCCTGATGTTCTGGCCGATCTCGCGGACCCGCACCCGCGTCGACGTGGTGCATTTCGGCCGTGACTGGGGCGACGCGCCGCGCCCGGCGGGCTGGGACCCGCTGCTGGCGTTCTGGGACATCGTGATGGCCGAGGACCTGCAATTCCTCGAATGGCAGCAGAAGGCGGTGCTCTCGCCCGGCTTCAAGGGCTACCGGCTCAGCTACATGGAACGGCGCATCTATTATGCGCATGAGTCCATCGACCGGATGATCGGCGTCGAGAATATTCCGGAGCACCTGCGTGCCGTACCGATGATGGAGCCCTACGAGGAAAAACCCTGGCACCACGCGGCCGAGCCGCTGAATGTGGCGGCGAACGCGGCGGAATAGAGTTAGCCAACCATCGGCCGTCATTCCCGCGCACGCGGGAACCCAGTTCTTCATAGGGCTGGGTTCCGGCTATAGAACGAGGTTCTTTGTGATCGAGGCGCAGTGTGGCCGGAGCCCCTGCCCCGCCTGGGTCCCCGCATGCGCGGGGATGACAGCTTTGAGGTAGACTCCCGCCCTATCCGAAATGCCGGTGGAACGTCTCGGTCGTGAACCGGTTGGCCTTGAAGCTGTCCGACCAGTGGTCGTCGGCCATGCCGGCCTTGCGCTTCAGCTGGAGCAGGAAATCTCGCGGGTGCGGCAGCGTCTGCCATACCGTGGGCAGGAACAGCGCGCGCTTGCCATCGTCCCCGATGACCAGCCCGTCCCGGTCGGGGCGGAGCGCGGCCAGCAGCGCCTTCTCGCTGTCGAACGAAATCGGGCGCTGGTGGCTGAGGATGGAGATCTCCACATCCAGCCGGTCCAGCTCGGCGGCGGTCAGCGGCGGGAAGCGCGGGTCGGCGAAGGCGGCCTTGTAGGCATTGGAGACGACATCGTTGATCAGCGGCCGGTTGGCGACGACGCTGCCGATGCAGCCGCGCAGCCTGCCGTCCAGGGTCAGGGTGACGAAGGTGCCGCGCATGGCCAGCACCGGGCGCGACACGTTTTTCAGCGTCACGTTCGGTTCCTTGCCGTGCTGGATGCCGTAGCGGATCGAGGCCACCGCCGCGTCGAGCAGCGTCCGGCGGTCCCCGTCGCCGACGCGGGCGGTTTCGGCATATTCCAGGGCGAAGCTGCCATAGCCGACGACCCGCTCCTTGTTGCCGCGGGTGTCGCCCGAATTGCGCACGTCCAGCGCCGTCACCCGCAGGTCGCGGCGGCGGGCTTCCAGCATCAGGCCGCGCAGCGGCCGATTGCCGCAGGCCTGCTGGTCCTTCAGCAGGTCGGGGCGCAGCAGCTCGATGGCCTGGGCCGCCTCGCCATCCATGCGGGTCGCGGTTTCGTGGTCGTGAAAATGGCTCAGGTCCGACGAGATCACGATCAGCGTCTCGGGTCCGCCCCAGCATTCGCGCAGCACCCGGGCGACCTCCTCGGGGCCGGCGTTGCCGACCAGCACCGGCACCAGGGAGAATTCGCCCAGCACCGCCTGCAGGAACGGCAAATGTACCTCCAGGCTGTGCTCCTGGGCGAAGGGCTCGTCGGCAACCATCACGCCGGGCAGGGCACGCAGCCGCGCCATGGCGTCCAGGTCGACGGGAATCTCGCCCAGCGGCGTCGCCCAGCGCTCGGCGGTCGACAGCGCCAGGCCGGAGAAACCGACCCGGTGGTTCGGCCCCAGCAGCACCACGCGATTGATGATGTCGCGCCGCTCCTTCAGCGTCGCATAGGCGGTGCCCGCCACCATGCCCGAATAGACGAAGCCCGCATGTGGCGCGACCAGCACCTTGGCGTCGACCGAGGCTGGCCGCGCGGCCTTCAGGCACGCGTCGACCTGGGCGGCGCAGGCTTCACGGTCGGCCGGATAGAACAGGCCGGCCACGCCTGGCTGCTTCACGCGGTTGGCGTCGACATTCATGTCCAGTTCCCAATCCTTTGGCCCGCACCAGCGCAATGCTGCCGTGCCTTTCGGGTGCCAAGGCGATTTCACCCTGGCTGAAAGCGCTTTAGAATAGCCATATGGCGAGCGCAGACCAAACGGCAAACACGGGCCATCCGACCCGCTACTGGCACGCGCTGGGCGACGGGCGGGTGCAGTGCGACCTGTGCCCGCGCGCCTGCAAGCTGGCCGAGGGCCAGGCCGGGCTGTGCTTCGTGCGCTCGGCCCACGGCGGCAAGGTCCAGCTCGACACCTATGGCCGCTCGTCGGGCTTCATCATCGATCCCATCGAGAAGAAGCCGCTGAACCATTTCCTGCCGGGAACGCCGGTCCTGTCGTTCGGCACGGCGGGCTGCAACCTGGCCTGCACCTTCTGCCAGAACTGGGACATTTCGAAGTCGCGCGAGGCGTCCAAGCTGGCGGCCGCCGCCTCGCCCGAGGCCATCGCGCGAGCCGCCGTCGCCACCGGATGCTGGTCGGTGGCCTTTACCTACAACGACCCGGTGATCTTCCACGAATATGCGATCGATATCGCACAGGCCTGTCACGAGGTGGGGGTAAAATCGGTGGCGGTGACCGCCGGCTACGTCAATGCCGAGCCGCGCGCCGAGTTCTACCGCCACATGGACGCCGCCAACGTGGACCTGAAAGCCTTTACCGAGGACTTCTACTGGAGGGTCACCAAGGGCCATCTCCAGCCGGTGCTCGAGACCCTGAAATATCTCAGGCACGAGACCGACGTCTGGTTCGAGATCACCACCCTGCTGATCCCCGGCGAGAACGACAGCGAAGCCGAGATCCAGGCCATGACCCAGTGGGTGATGGAGAATCTGGGTCCGGACGTGCCGCTGCACTTCACCGCGTTCCATCCGGACTACCGCATGCTCGACAAGGCGCGCACGCCGCACGAGACGCTGATCCGCGCGGGCCGCATCGCCCGCGCCAACGGCGTCAACTATTCCTATGTGGGCAACGTCCACGATGTAGGCCGGCAAAGCACCTACTGTCCGTGCTGCGGCGAGCGGCTGGTCGGCCGCGACTGGCACCTGCTGTCCGACTGGCACCTCGACGCCCATGGCCGCTGCGACAATTGCGGCACCGCCATTCCCGGCCTGTTCGAGCCGGGTCCAGGGGATTGGGGCAGCACGCGCGAGAGGGTCGACATGACCCGCTTCTCCAATGCCTATTGAGGCGGACGCCGGGGCCTGGTGGAAGGAAGCCGTCGTCTACCAGATCTATCCGCGCAGCTTCCGTGACGCGGACGGCGACGGCATCGGCGACCTGCGGGGCATTACCGAAAAGCTGGATTACCTGGCCGAGCTGGGCGTCGACATCGTCTGGCTGTGCCCGGTCTGTGCGTCGCCCAATGTGGACAACGGCTATGACGTGTCGGATTACCGCGCCATCGCGCCCGAATTCGGCACCATGGAGGATTTCGACCGGCTGGTGGCGGAGATGCGCGCGCGGGGCCTGAAGCTGATGATGGACCTGGTGTTCAACCACAGCTCGGACCAGCATCCGTGGTTCCGCTCGGCGCGGGCGTCGAAGGACAGCCCGTACCGCGACTATTATCTCTGGCGCGACGCGCCCAACGACTGGCGTGCCGTGTTCGGCGGCAGCGCGTGGACGCGGAACGAGCCGACCGGCGACTGGTACTGCCACCTCTTCGCGCCCGGGCAGCCCGACCTGAACTGGGAGAACCCGGCACTGCGGCGCGAGCTCTACGACGTCATGCGGTTCTGGGCCGGCAAGGGCGTGGCCGGCTTTCGGCTCGACGTGATCTCGTTCATTTCCAAGCAGCCATTCGATACCCCGCAAGCCGGCGTGCATTTCGAGTTCTATGCCAATGGTCCGAAGGTGCATCTCTATCTGCAGGAAATGCGCCGCGAGGTGCTGGCGCCTTTGGGGGTGATGAGTGTGGGCGAGGCGCCCGGCGTCAGCGCGCAAGACGCGCCGCTCTACGTGGCGGCCGAGCGCGGCGAACTCGACATGATCTTCCATTTCGACCATGCCGGGCTGGACCGCATGCCCGACGATTTCTGGCGTCCCGCGCCGTGGCGCCTGTCCGACCTGAAGGACATCCTGATCCGCTGGGACCGGGCGCTGGCCGGGCGAGGCTGGAACAGCCTTTATCTGGGCAACCATGATCTGCCGCGCCTGCTGTCGCGGTTCGGTGACACGGGCGCGCACCGGCGGGCGGCCGCCACGCTGTTCGCGACCATGCTGCTGACCTTGCGCGGTACGCCCTACATCTATCAGGGCGACGAGATCGGAATGATCAACACGCCGTTCGAGGCCATCGGCGAATTTCGCGATATCGTCGCCCGGAACGGCTGGGCGGCGGCCCTCGCCGAAGGGCGCGCCGAGCACGAGTTCCTTGCCGAACACATGCAGGTCAGCCGGGACCACGCGCGGACGCCCATGCAATGGGACGCCTCGCGCCATGGCGGCTTTACTTCAGGCACGCCGTGGATTCGAACCAATCCCGATTATGCTGTCACCAACGTCGCCGCCGAACGGGCGGATCCGGGTTCGGTGTACCACCATTACCGGCGGATGATCGCCCTGAGGAAGGCCACGCCCGCGCTGGTTCATGGCGACTTCGTACCCGTCGACGCGGGAAATCCGGACATTTTCGCCTATGTCCGGGCGCTGGACGACGTGCTGCTGCTGGTGATGCTCAACGTATCCGCCGCCGCCGTCGACATCGGCGACCTGGGCCGGGACGGCATGATGGTGACCGGCAATTACGACGGCCACGGCCGCGTCCTGCGGCCCTTCGAGGCGCGGGTGCTCCGCATGGCCGAGGAACCCGGCGACTACGCGTCTCCGGCCTGTTCCATCAACGAGGTGGATCCCGCCTATATGGGACTGGAGCGATAAGCGGAAGAGGCAGCCCCCTCCGGCCGCCTCTTCCTCCACCGTCGCCGTTGTCCGCTGGTTTGGGCTGCGGGCGGCGCCCCGTGGATTATTGTCGGGCGGCGCCGTCACCCGATGCGGTGCCCGTCCCACTGGCTGCGGCGGCTGCGTCGCTGCCGGCCATCTTGCGGACATCAGCGCGGCTCATGGCACTCAGGAGGCCCTCACCCGAGAAGGACAGCTGGTCGGCGGGGATCGCTGCGATCCCGCCCCGCGTCTTGACCAGGACGCTGTCGACGGTGCCGCTGGCTGTGCTGTTCACTGACTGGACCTTGCCGATGGTGCGGCCGGCCTCATCCTTTACCACCATGCCGGGATTGACCTTGGTGGCGGTGCTGCCGGCGGCATCGAAGGTGCTCGTCGCCGCTGCCGTGCCGCCGCCTGCCGAGCTGCCGGCGTTTCCCTGGCCCGTCACGGCGCCGGTCAGGTTGCCTGCGCCCGACGTTGCGCCGGTTGCGGCCCCGGTGGCATCACCGGCCGCTGAAGCGGCCGAGCCCACATCGGGCAGCATCGAAGGGGAATCGGCATCGGCGCCACCCGAGGCGTCGCCAGCTGCCGATCCTGCGGCATTCAGTCCGGACGCCGCGCCATCGACGGCGCCGCCAGACGTATCGCTGACCGTGCTGTCGATGGTGCCCTGTGCGCCGGTCACTGTGGATCCGATAGCGTCGGTGCCACCAACGGGTGAGGCGGCGCCCGCATTGACCTCGTTCGATCCGGCAACGCTACCGCCTAGCGAGCCGGTCGCGCTCTGGCCGACCGCAGAGGTCGTGCTGTCCAGCGTGCCCGTCGCCGCGCCGGTAAGGTTGCCGCTCGCGCCTGCCGATCCCGAACGCGTGTCGACCGACTTGCTGCCGGAGGCCTTGCCGCTGACATTTCCGGTGCCAGCCACGCTCCCGGATACGCCGCGGCCTGCGTTATTAAGGCCGCTGCCCACATTGCCGACGCCGTTCAACGTGCCGCCCACGGACCCGCCAAGGCCGCCGCCACCAAGCAACTGGGCCGATGCCGGGGCGGCGAGAGCGAAGGAAACGCCCAGGCCGACGAGTAGTGCAAATTTCGAGCTCCGCATTGTCCGTCTCCATTGTCAAAGCGGGACGTTCTCGTGTCCCTCAAGCCAACAACGTTTCGGATCGGGATTTTCATTCACGCGGACGGCGTTTTTTCCGGGTACAGCGGTGTCAGGGCATGGCGTTGCGGCAGGTACCGCAGATCAGGCCGCGGCCATAGACCGGATCGATCCCTTGACGGCCCAGATCCTGCGCCTGTGCCGCCAAGGTCTCTACGGCAGCCATGGGGTTGTTCAATGCGGGCGCTGCCAGAGCGAGTTTTCCGGCCACAAGCGGCGCCGCATAGGATGTGCCGCGAACTCGCGCATAGCCGCCGCTGGCGGCCGCTGCCGCCATGTCGGCGCCCGGCGCTGCAAAGTCCACCCGCTTGCTGCGCCCGGCTTCCGTCAGCACCTTGTCCCGGCGGTCTACGCCAGTCACCGCGATCACGCCATCATAGGCGGCGGGAAAGGCCAGTGCGCCGGCAGGACCGTCGTTTCCCACCGCGGCGACGATGGCGACGCCTTGGCGCATGAGGGCCGAGATCGCCGCCTCGACAATGGCGTTGGGCGGCCCGACCAGGCTGATATTGACAACCGGCACATGGCGCTGGGCCATCCAGGCCAGCGCACGGGTCAGCATTCGTGCCGAACCGCCAGTCGGTCCGCTGCCATAGACGTCGGCAACCAGCAGCATCTGGCCCGGCGCGGCGCCGTTGAATGTTCCATGCCGTCCCGCCAGCAACGAAGCGACGGCGGTGCCATGGGCGCCGGCGACCACGCCGCCCGGAGCGAAGCCGGACTGCTCGGCGATGAGGCCGTCGATCGCGGGATGGGCGGCCACGCCACTGTCGATGAGGCCGATGCGCGGGGTGCCGCCTGTCGCAGCGGCGGGAGGCGCGAGCGCCTTGTCGCTGCTCGCGCCTGCACCTGTATAGAGATGATCGAGGTCGTAGCGTCCGGACGGATCAAGCGCCCTCAGCTTCTTTAGTGCCCGGCGCGCCGGCATGCCTTCGGGAACACGTAGCGTAACCAGGGTGACGCCAAGGCCTTCGAGCGTTTCCCGGCTGACCGGGTCGAAGCCTGCCGCGCGGGCGCGACCAACCGCGGCTTCATTCGGAGAAAGCGCCACAACCGTGCCGCGAACCACTGGAAATCCGCCGTCGTCGGCCTCCAGCACCGCCGCGTTGTCCCGCAGCAGAGACTTCAGCTGGACACTCGCGATACTTCGCGCCGGCCGGATAATTGCCTCGGCCGTCCCATCCAGACCGGCGCCTCGCAGCACCGGCCGCGCCAAACCGTCCACGGTCTGACCGACCGGACCCAGAATCTGGCCTCGTCCCGGCGTAGCCAACAGCAACGTGGCGGCCAGCAATCCAGTAATCTTCAGTGCTTGTTTCATGTCTGATGCGTTTAACGTCTATGTCATGGATGAAACGTCGGGTCCCGGCCGTTTCATCCACATGAAGAGCGTAGGAAGCCTTTGGACGAATTTCAAACCGCACTGGTCGACCTGCTGCCCAGGCTCCGGCGGTTCGCGCGCGCGCTTGTGCGGGACGCAGTTCAGGCTGACGACATTGTGCAGTCGGCGGTGGAGCGGGCACTTCGGGCACGCCGGCAATGGCAACCTGGAACGCGCCTTGACAGCTGGATGTTTCGCATCATCCGCAACGCCTGGATCGATGAGACTCGCGCGCAGCGGCGACGCGCCCTGGTTTTCGGCGCCGAGGAAGAAGGGATGGGGGTAGGCGCCGATCCGCTCCCGGCCCTTGAGGCGCGGCTGGATCTTCACCGGGCCCAGGCAGCCCTGCAACAGCTCCCGGACGAGCAGCGCGAGGCCATCGCCCTCGTGCTGGTCGAGGGCCTAGGCTATGCCGAGGCAGCTGATGTGCTGGAGATACCGGTGGGCACGCTTACAAGCCGGCTGCTGCGTGGCCGTGCTGCGCTGGTGCGGGCGCTGGCGCCGGTTGATGGGGAGGATGGCAGTGATCGTGGATGACAACACCCTGATGGCCTATGCGGACGGTGAGTTGACCGGCGCGGAAAGGGCAGCTGTCGAGGCCGCCGTCGCCGCCGACCCGGCGCTGGCGGAGGTTTTGGCACGGCACATGGCGCTGCGCGGCGCGATCAGGGGCGCATTCGAGCCCATTCTTTCCGAACCGCTGCCGCCAGGCCTCGCGGCGCTGGCCGGCGGAGCCGATGTGACCGATCTCGCAGTAGCCCGTGAAAGCCGGCAATTGCATCGGCCATCGCTCGCGGCCCGGTGGGGCGCGCTTGCCGCGACGCTGGCCGTTGGCGTGGCCGCGGGTTATCTGCTGTCCGGTCCATCCGGCATGGTGGGCACGGCTGGCGACGGTCTTGTCGCCCGCGGGGATCTGGCCCGGGCGCTGGAGCGCCAACTTGCCGCCGACGATCCGGCGGCCGTTGGCAGCCCGGTCAGGATCGGCCTGACGTTTCGAGACGCCGGGGGCGCCCTGTGCCGAAGTTTCAGCGCAGCAAGGCAGGATGCTGTTTCAGGCATCGCCTGCAAATCGGACGATTACTGGCGGCTCCGGCTCGCCATTGGCGCCGCGCCCGAAATAGGTGGCGGGTATCGGCAGGCGGCTGGCGAGACGTCCGTGCTGGAGGCGGTCGACACCATGATCAGCGGCTCGCCATTCGACGCCGCGGCGGAAAAGGCCGCCCGCGACGGGGGCTGGACGCGGTAACGATCAATCGTCGGCAACTTCGTACCGGTCGGCCTTTCTCAGGTCGGGGAACAGTTTCATCCACAGCAGCGTCACCGCGATGGTGAGTGTGCCGCCCAGCGCGCCGGCCACCACCACGCCCATCAGGCCGCCCATCATGCCGGCCCAGAATTCGCCCAGCTGGTTGGAGGTGCCGATCGCCAGGAAATTGACCGCGTTCACCCGGCCGCGCATCTCGTCGGGCGTTTGCAGCAGCACCAGCGAGGTGCGGATCACCACGCTGACATTGTCCGCTGCTCCCAGCACGAACAGCGCGACCAGCGAGAGCCACAGATTGACCGACAGCGCGAAGATGACGGTGGCGACGCCGAAGATGATCACCGACCAGAACATCTTCATGCCGATGCCGCGCTCGACATTGTACTTGGTCAGCACTGCCGCCATCGCCAGCGCCCCGACCGCCGGCATGGCGCGCAGCAGGCCAAGGCCCCACGGCCCGGTCTGCAGGATGTCCTTGGCGAAGATCGGCAGCAGCGCCACCACGCCGCCCAGCAATACGGCGAACAGGTCCAGCGAAATGGTGCCCAGCACCACCGGCCGCCCCCAGATGAAGGTGAGACCGCCGAACACGGATTTCAGCGTTACCGGCTCCCGCGACGGGGCGCGCCGCTCGACGCGGATCATGATGGTGGCGAGGGCGCCGACAAGAAAACAGACGCCGGCCGCGATGAACGGCACTGGCGCGCCGAAGGCATAGAGCACGCCGCCTGCCGACGGGCCGACGATCATGGCGGTCTGGAACGCCGACGAGGACATGGCCATGGCCCTGGGCAGCAGTGCCGTGGGCACCACGGCGGGCAGCATGGCCGAGAGAGTCGGCGCAACGAACGCCTGGGCCGCGCCGAGCAGGGCCACCGCCGCATAGATGCCGAAGACGCCCGTCCACCCGGCGAAGATGCCGTAGACCAGAAAGGCCAGTGTCGCCGCCTCCAAGAACTGGCAGATGATGACGATCATCCGGCGGTCGTAGCGGTCGGCCACATGGCCGCTCACCAGGGTCAGCGCCAGCATGGGCAGGAACTGCACCAGGCCGACGAAGCCCAGCGCATAGGCGCTGCCGGTCATCTCGTAGATGCGCCAGCCGATGGCGACCGAGGTGATCTGGAACCCCATCGCCATCAGCACCCGCGAGGTCCAGAACCACAGGAATGCGCGGTGCTTCAGCAGCCCGTCGGGCGGCGCCGGCGTGGAGGATTCTCCAGCAGCGTCAGACATCGGGCGGCGCCTTGCAGTGCGGCGCTCGCCGGTGGCCTATCGCGACGCCGCCGACAGGATCGGTCCGCCGTCCGGCATCTGCACAAGGACCGCCGTCCTGAGACCGGGCGGCGCCGGCGGCAGCGGCATGACGGTCGTTTCGCCGGTCCAGCCACCGAGGCGGACAAGCGAGCGGACCACATTCCTGTGCGGCAATGTCCGGCCGCCGTTCTCGCCGCGCCGGATCGCCACCTGTACAATCCGCGGTTCGTAACGCACCAGCCACACGTCGGCTGCCCGCGCCGTCCTGCCCGGTCCGATGGTGACCTGCTTCGCCGACAGCGTGACCGCGGGACCAGCCTGCTGCCGGCGCGCGGCGTCGATCAGCGCGTCCACCTCCTGACGGCGGCTGCCGACGGCATCGGCCCGCCCGTTCACGACGATCTGCGGTGTGAACACGCTGCGTTTGCCCAGCGTGGCGGCGTAATCGTGCTGGCGCCGGGTATATTCCCGGCTGGCGAACGTATCCTTCCAGCCCAGCTTGTCCCAATAGGTGACGCCGAAGCTGAGCGCGACGATGCCCGGCCTTTCGCTCAGCGTGGCCAGTAGGGCATCGGCCGGCGGACACGACGAGCAGCCCTGGCTGGTGAACAATTCGACGACAACCGGCGCGGTGGCCGACGCGGGCCCGGCTGCCAGGACGATTCCGATCGCCAGCGCGGCCAATCCCGCGCGGATCTTGCGTGACATGGCTCAGCCTCCATGAAGTCTCATGGATCATTCGCCGGACGCCGCCCAGGAGTTACAGGTCAAGCCTGTAGACCCGTTTCGCTGTGCTCGAGAACAGTGCCGTCTTGTCCGCTTCGGAGAAATCGGCGGTCATGCGCTTGAACGCGTTCCATAGCACCATGTAGGAGCAGCATGACTTGTCGACGGGGAAGTTGCTCTCGAACATGCAGCGCTCCGGCCCGAAGGTGTCGATGACGAAGAGGTACCAGTCGCGGGTGCGGGCGGCGACATCTTCGGAGGTGGGCGGCGCGGCGTTGTTTTCCCAGCCGAAGCCGCAGATCGGCATGGTCAGGCCGCCAACCTTGACGCTGACATTGGGGCAGGTGGCCAACTCGGCCATGTCTGCCTTCCATTTGGCCATGACCTCGGCGTGCCTGCCCGCATAGGGGCCGATGCCGAGGACGCCGCCCACATGGTCGAGGATGATGCTGACCTCGGGCCGCGCGCGGGCCAGTGCCGTCAGCTCGGGGATTTGCGGGTGATAGAGCCAGGCATCGAAGCTCATGCCATATCTGCCCAGCGTCGCGATGCCCTCGCGGAACGCCGCGTCACCCAGCAGGCCCGGCGGCGGCACCGGGCGCGCGGGCGGCGGTTTGGATGGATCCCAGCCGGCGGCGATCATGATCGCCCTGTCGACGGCCGGATCGGTGTCCGAGGCAACGGCGTGCCGGATGCCGCGGAACCGGCCGCGCGCCACCGCCAGGTGGGCGTCGAGCACGTCGGCGACAGCGGCGCCCAGACGAAGATTCGCGTGGCCGACGATGCCGGCGTTCATCCGCGACGTGCCATAAATGCCGCTGGCGCTCATGGCCGCGATACCGTTGACGAATTCGGTCTCGCCGATCGGCCGCAGCGGCTCCGGCCCGTCGATCCGGTGCATGGACGCGGCCTGCACATAGACGGTGGCGATGATGTTGTGGCCCTGCTGGTCGGCCAGGAATTCATCCAGCAGATAGCGGAAGCCCGGTCGCTCCCACAGATGATGATGGGGGTCGACGATGGGGCGGTCAGGGTCGAGCGCCTCTTCCTTCACAAGCTCCAGCCATTCAGCCCGCGGCGCCATATCCTGCCTCCCCCGTCACGCGTCTCGCGGCAAGAATAAGCGGCATCGCCGCGTCGCCCAAAACAATTCATCGGGCCTGTGATCAGGTGCGGCGCACCGCAATCTCCAGTTGATCTTCGCCGCGGGATTCCGGACTCTGGCTAGGCAGCTATCCGCACATCCAGAGGCAGGGCCAATGGCCGACGAACCGCAACGCGCACCCGTGTTCTGGGACCAGAAGTTCCGGGAAGTTGTGCTGCGCCATCATGGTCCCAGCTATTCCGCCATCGGTCAGATCGCCCTGCAGGCAGAGAAGGATCTGGGCTTCCGGATCGAGATGACGGTGGACGACGAGGACACCCTGATCCAGCGGGCGATCACCGAGCCCGAGTTCACCGATATCCTCGATCTGGATCACTGGGCGTACGAACTGGTGGTGCCAAGGGGCGTGCTTCAGGGGATCCCGCTATTTCGCTACGACTGGTGGGACCAGACATTGCCGATCTTCACCACCGGCACGCGGCCGGACGGCACCGCCACGCCGCGCCAGGGCAGCAATCCCTTCACGGTGCAGTATCTGGATACGCCGTCGAGCAAGCAGTTCGCGCCCGGCCAGACAGATACGATCGCCATGGTGCCGCACATTCTCAACGCCGACACGCTGGGCGTGCGCACCGATCTGATCGGCCGGCCGGTGAGAAGCTGGTCCGATCTGGTCAATCCCGAGTTCAAAGGCAGGGCGGCGCTGGTCGATATCCCGGCGATCGGCATCCTCGACGCGGCCATGGCGCTCGAGGCGGCGGGCGTTGTGCGCTATGCCGACATGGGAAACATGACCCGCGCCGAGATCGATGCCACCGTGGACCGGCTCATGGAACTGAAGAAATCCGGCCATTTCACCATCCTGTGGCAGCGTTACGAGGAATCGATCGATCTGCTCGCCTCGGGTGACGTGGTGATCCAGTCCATGTGGGCGCCCGCCGTGTCCAAGGTACGGGCTCTCGGGGTGCAATGCGACTATCCCGGATTGGCGGAAGGCTACCGCGGCTGGTCGGCCGGCCTCAGCATCATGCGCCATGTGGACGGCCTGACGCTCGAGGCCGCCTACCAGTACATGAACTGGTACAATGCAGGCTGGGCCGGCGCCTATGTGGCTCGGGCCGGCTATTACAGTTCGGTGCCGGCCACCGCACGCGACTTCCTCACCCGCAACGAATGGGATTTCTGGTACGAGGGCCGCCCGTCGGTCGAGCCGATCACCGACGCCTTCGGCGACGTGATCAGCCCCGCCGGTTTCCTGCGGTTCGGCGGCGCCATCTGGGACCGGCTGGGCCGGATCGCCTGCTGGAACACGGTGATGGACGAGCAAGATCATCTCGACCGCCGCTGGCAGGAATTCAGGGATGCCTGACAGGCGGGATCGATCGCCCGACGCTGGCTTGGTGTAAGACCGTTCCGTCCTACTTAAGGCGTATTGTCGAGGGATAGTGCCACAGACGGATTTTCCGCATGTCGCGCAGCCCCGTCACCAAAGGAACCGAAGATGAGTCGACCCCCCGATCGCGCGAAGCCGGTTCGCACCGCCAAAGTTGACGAGCGAACGTCACTGCAGCGCTACAGGGACGCCGACAAGGCGCAGCAGGCGACCTCCGGCGTGGGCGAGCCGCCGCAATCCCTGAGTGACGCGGAAGCCGGTTGCTGGCGCGAGCTCATCGCGCTCTCGGGGTCCATGGTGCTTACGGGCGCCGACAGATGGCGCGTCGAGATGGTCTCGCGCCTCATGGCCACGGTCAGGTCGGGGGAGTTCAAGGACTTCGAATTGCGCTCCCTCGACCGTCTCCTTGGGCAGATGGGTATCCCGCTGGCAGAATTCGCCCATCCTGCGCCAGGCACCGCCTGATCCGGCGGGCGAGTCGCCTATTCCTTCGGCGGGTAGGCGTTCTGGCTCATCATGGCCATCACCTGCTTCGGCTCCTTGAAGCCGGGCTGGGCGGAGTCGCCGAACGCCGCCATCAGCGCATCGCACCGGGCCTGCACATGGGCGCGGTAGTCGCCATGGGTGAAGACGTAGAGCTCATTGGCCTTGATGGCCTCCACCACGCGCCGGCCCACGTCGGATGCGTTCATGCCGGTCGGCGGGCCGTCGGCGGGCCGTCCGCTGAGATTGCTGACGACGGTGCCGGGCATCAGGATCGACACGCCGATATTGTCGGGCTTCAGCTCCCAGGCCATCACCTCGCCGAAGCCGACCGCGGCATATTTGGCCACCACGTAATCGCCGATGGGCGACGCCGCCACGGCGCCGGCCATGGACGAGGTGATGACGATGTGTCCACCCTCGCCATGGGCGCGCAGCAGGCCCAGCATGTAGTGGACCGTGTTGTAGACGCCGGTCAGATTGATGGCCATCATCCGGTCCCACTTCTCCGGCTCGGTCTCGGCAACCTTGGCGCCCGACGGCGGAATGCCCGCATTGGCACACACCACATGCAGCTTGCCGAACGCCGTGATCTTCCTGGCCGCGTCCTCCAGCGCGCCCCGGTCGGTGACGTCGAGCAGCATGGTCAGCACGTCGGTGCCGCGCGCCTTGAAGTGTTTCTCTGTCTGGTCGAGCCCGGCCTTGTTGACGTCGGCGATGACCAGCCGCATGCCCTTGTCGGCGAACGCGTCCGCCATGGCCAGGCCGATGCCGCTGGCGCCGCCCGTGATGAAGGCCGTCCGGCCCGATAGATCGCGCATCCTGAATTCTCCCCTGGAATGATGCCCAGAGTTGGGCGGCATCCGCCGCGCAAGTCAAGCATGAGGGTCAAGCAGATGACGGGGGCCGTTCTGGCGCCATGTTATGATGAGGCACATCCTGCGACAGGAAATCGATGAGCAGCCAAACCCGCCAGGCCATCGCCGAGGCTTATCTCCGGGACGAGACCGACGCGGTCGCGCGGCTGGTCCCTGTCGCCCGGCTGGCGCCCGGGGAAGCGCGCGAGACCGACAGGGTCGCGCGCCTGCTGGTCGCCGCGGCGCGCGACGGCCGCAGGCGGCAGGGCGGCATCGACCGCTTCATGCAGGAATACGATTTGTCGACCGAGGAAGGCATCGCGCTGCTGTGCGTTGCCGAAGCCATGCTGCGTATTCCCGATACCGAAACCGTCGACGAGCTGATCGAAAGCCGCATCGGCTCGGCAAGCTGGCGGGCCCATCTGGGCGAGTCCGATTCGCTGTTCGTCAACGCCTCGACCTACGGACTGGTGCTGGGCGCACGGGTGCTGCGCATGGCCGACGACGCGGGCGGCCTGCTGCCGCGCCTTGTCGGCCGCATGGGAGAGCCGGTGGTGCGCGCCGCGATCCGCCAGGCCATGCTGCTGCTCGCCGGCAAGTTCGTCATGGGCGAGACCATCGAGAAGGCGCTGAAAGCCACCGCCAACTGGCCCGGCTACCGGTTTTCGTTCGACATGCTGGGCGAGGCGGCGATGACCGCGGCCCAGGCCCAGGACTATTTCGACCGCTACCTGGTGTCGATCATGGCGGTCGCAAAGGGCGCCGGTCCGTTCGATCCGCTCACCGCGCCGGGCGTGTCGGTAAAGCTGTCTGCGCTGCATCCCCGTTACGAGCCGGGCCAACGGGACCGGGTGATGGCCGAACTTGTGCCCAAGCTCCACAAGCTGGCCGTGGCCGCACGCGGCGCTGGCGTCCTGCTGACCGTCGATGCCGAGGAAGCCGCGCGGCTTGACCTGTCGCTTGAGGTCATCGAGGCGGTCGCGGACGCGCCCGGTCTGGCGGGCTGGGACGGCTTCGGCCTCGCGGTACAGGCATACGGCAAGCGCGCCATGGCAGTGCTCGATTGGCTGGCGGAAAAGGGCCGCGTCACCGGACGGCGCTGGCCGGTGCGGCTGGTGAAGGGCGCGTATTGGGACAGCGAGATCAAGCTGGCCCAGCAGCTCGGCCTCGACGAGTTCCCGGTGTTCACCCGCAAGGGCGCCACGGATGTATCATACCTGGCCTGCGCCCGGCGGATGCTGGCCCAGCCCTACATCGTGCCCCAGTTCGCCACCCACAATGCCCACACCGTCGCCGCCGTTCATGCCATGGCGGGTGGACGCAGTGACTACGAGTTCCAGCGGCTGTTCGGCATGGGCGACGCACTGCACGAGCAGGCTGTGAAATCCCTGGGCGTCTCGTGCCGCATCTACGCGCCGGTGGGCAGCCACGAGACCCTGCTGCCCTATCTGGTGCGCCGGCTGCTGGAGAACGGCGCCAACACCTCCTTTGTCAACCGGCTGGCCGATGATGACGTGCCGGTCGAGGCGGTGATCGCCGATCCGGTCGAGCGGGTGGCGGCATTGAAATCCAAGCCGCATCCGGCGGTTCGGCGGCCGGCGGATCTCTACCAGCCGGAGCGGCGCAACGCACGGGGCCTGATCGTCAGCGAGCCGCCCTTCGGCGATGCGATCAGGCGCGATATGGCGGCCGCCCTTGCGGTGCCGCTGCAGGGGCATGCGCTGGTTGGCGGGCAGCCGGTGGGCGGCGAGCCCGTCGACCTGCGCGAGCCAGCGGACAGGTCGAGACTGGTGGGCACCATGGTCAATGCCGGTGCGGCGGACGTCGACCGCGCCCTGTCGCTGGCGGTTGCCGCCGCAGCGTCCTGGGACCAACGGGGCGGCGCGGCGCGCGCGGCAATCCTGGAAAAAGCCGCAGACCTGTTCGAGCGCGACCGGGCGCTGCTGATGGCGCTGTGCGTGCGCGAGGGCGGCAAGACCGTGCCCAACGCGCTCGCCGAGCTGCGCGAGGCGACGGACTTCCTGCGATATTATGCGGCGCAGGCCCGGCTGCGTTTCGAACGTCCAATGGTGCTGCCGGGGCCGGACGGCGAGCGTAACGAGCTGACGTTGCGCGGGCGCGGCGTGTTCGCCTGCATCAGTCCATGGAACTTCCCGCTGGCCATCTTCACCGGCCAGGTCGCGGCCGCGCTGGCGGCCGGCAACGCGGTGTGCGCCAAGCCGGCGGGGCCGACGCCGCTGACTGGCTTCGCCGCGATCCGGCTGCTTCACGAGGCAGGCGTGCCCGTCGACGTGCTGCACTTCCTGCCCGGTCGCGGCGCAGCGGTGGGCGGTGCGCTCATTGGTGACCGGCGGATTGCCGGTGTTGCGTTCACCGGCTCGAACGACACGGCGGACAATATCCAGCGCAACCTCGCCGCGCGCGGCGGCGCCATCGTGCCATTCATCGCCGAGACCGGCGGCATCAACGCCATGATCATCGATTCCAGCGCCTTGCTCGAGCGGGCGGTGGCGGATGCGATTCGCTCGGCTTTCGACAGCGCCGGTCAGCGCTGTTCGGCCGCCCGCGTCGTGTTCGTGCAGGCCGATGTGCATGACGCGTTCACCAGCCTGTTGACCGGCGCCATGGCCGAACTCCGGCTGGGCGATCCCATAAGTGAATCGACCGACATCGGTCCGATCATCGACGAGACATCGCGCGATAAGCTGGCCGCCTATGTGGCGGAGATGAGCGGGCGGGGCCTCGACGTCGTCAGCAGCGGCACGGTGCCCCGCGACGGCGTCTTCCTGCAGCCGCATCTGATCCGGTTTGCCAGGCCGCAGATGCCGGCGCGCGAAGTGTTTGGCCCGGTGCTGCATGTGGCGCCCTATGCCGGCGAGTCGCTCGATGGGCTGTGCGATCTGATCAACGGCGCGGGCTTCGGCCTTACCCTGTCATTGCACACGAGGCTGCCGTCGGTCATCGACCGGGTCGCAGCGCGCATGAAGGTCGGGAATATCTACGTGAACCGGGACCAGATCGGCGCCGTCGTCGGCATCCAGCCGTTCGGTGGCGAGGGTCTGTCCGGGACCGGCCCGAAGGCAGGCGGTCCTCACTATCTGACGCGTTTCTCGGTGGAGCGGGCTGCGGCCAGCAACGTGGCCGCCATCGGCGGCGTGACCGACCTTTTGTCGCTCGACCCCTGGCAGGACGTGCCCTGAACGCAAAAAAGGCGGTCCTTGCGGACCGCCTCTCGCCCCGGCGAGCCGAAGCTCATGCCAGGGACGGCATGAAATGCCGCAGCTTAGCCGATCTGCAGATTGCAGGCCGACGACTTGCCGGTCTTGCGATCTTTTTCGAGCTCGAAGCCAAGCTTCTGGCCCTCATTGAGGCTGGTGTGCCCGGCGCGCTCGACGGCCGAGATGTGCACGAAAACGTCGGCGCTGCCGTCGTCGGGCTGGATGAATCCGAAGCCCTTCTGGGCGTTGAACCACTTCACGGTTCCATTGGTCATAGTGCGTTCCTTGTGGAATAGAATCATCGGCCGGAACAGTTCCGGACGAACCAAATTTTCGATATTGAGGGGGTCAGGGTTGGCGCTCGCACTTTACTGGAGCATCGAGCTTGGCCGTACCAATACGAATTTGATGAGGCGTAGTTAGAGTATAAATACGGAAGATGCAAGCGCAATATTGGTTATTATTTCTTTGCCGGATGTCCGGCATGGAATTTTTTTGGAAAACATTGTATAGTCATTCGTTCAGCCCCTCTAAACGACCTTGCGTGGCCATCCGCCCGTCGGCGCCATGCAATCCCGCGATACCATGAAAGACCGCTATGCCCATGGAAGCGTCCCGCCGGCGCGAAGAGATATTCTTGATGGAACCCGAGTTGCATGCCTGGGCGTCGTCCTACACGGACGACCCGAATCTGGCCTATGCACTGGTGCATCACACCATCATGAAGTCCTGGAACGCGCTGAACCGGCCGGCCGCTGCAGTGACAACCCGGACGTGGCTTGCCGAGTTGATGTGGCACACGGTGAGCACCATGGATTGCTTCGATGACACGCGCCAGTCCGACGGCAGGCTACTCAACTAGGATACGGATATGAACGCCTTCGATTACCAGGTACCAGCTGAATTATTCCTGCGCGGCATTGGCGCGGGTGGCAAACGCCTCGTCTACAAGCGCTTTGTCTCGGCCGCCGCGGCAGTTCAGTTCGCGGTTGAAGGAGCAAGTGGCTTTGCGACGGCCACGCTCGAGGTCGACGGCGACCGCTTTGAGAAAGCCGATATCCGCCGGCTCTATGATGCCGACGATTACCCGCTGTCGCGAAACGTTCCGCTCGCCGCCTAGGATCGGCTCAGGCCGTCACGCTCACCTCTACCGGCATCACCCTGAGGGCATTCGTCATGCCGATGACGCTTCCGGAGACGGGGATGGTTTGCCCGATGTGGCGCGTGACCGTCACCGGTGTCAGGTTGCGGCCGGCGACTGGGTGCCTTCGTCGTTACGGCTCTGGGTCGCCAGAGCGCCCGGAACGGTCAATTCAGCACCGGAATAACAGAACGGCTTGCGCGAGCCGGTGCGGGGCCGGCTGGACTGCCTGATGGTACCGGTAAACGGTGCGATGCCGTATCGACTGCACCATGACCGGACGCCCCTCCTTGCCGGATTTCCGCTCGTGCTGGCAGATCCGCATTGATGGCCGCGTACGCAACGGCGCAGGTCTGCCGGGCAGGCGGTGCCGTTCCTGCCACTGACCCATTGCAAAATTCTTGCAATCCTGTTCACCTGCAAGCATGACTGTGGCAGGGCCGAATGGCCGCCACTTGGCCAGAAACGGGAGATTTTCGCCATGGCACGCACGACGCCGCGCACCGAACCGAACCATATGAAATGTCCCGTGTCCGTGAGAGACGTGGACCTGTTCTCGCCGGGCGCGCAGGAACACTGGTACGAGGCCTATCCGATCCTGCACAGCGAGTCCCCGGTGCACCGCATTCCCGGCGAAGGCACCACGCCGAACCACGACGGCTTCATCCTCACCAAATACGAGGACATCTCGCTGGTGGTGAAGGATCCGGTGCGCTTTCCCGCCTTCCTGTCCGACAAGCCCAAGCCCAATCCCGATGGCTCGCAGCAACAGCTCAACGCCATGCAGGTGTCCATCCTCAGCCTGCGTCCCAGCATAGAGCTGTGGCGTGCGCACCGGCAGGAGCTGACCGATCCATGGGTTGGCCCGGGCGCCACCCGCAACACGGCGATGATCACACGATTTACCGATGAGCTGATCGACAACTGGATCGACAACGGCAAGGTGGACTTCGTCAACGAGTTCGCCCGGCCGCTACCGCAGATGGTAATGGCCGCCGTCCTCGGCTTTCCGCAGTCGGACCTGAAGAAGCTCGAGCGCTGGGGCACCGCCCAGGTCGCGGCGTTCGTCTATGGCCGCGGCCACCGCAACCAGCTCACCCCCGAAGAGACCGCCGAGCAGTTCAGGATTCTCGACGGCTTCAAGGAATATGTCGCCGACTGGGTCGTGGAAAAGCGCAGCAATCCGCAGGACGACATGATCTCGTTCCTGACCCAGGTGACCTACAAGGCGCTGGATCGCAAGCTGACCGACGTCGAGATCAACGGCATCGTCTATGCCATGCTGATCGGCGGCCTGGAGACCACCCAGTATGCCATTGCCGAACAAGCCCAGCTCCTCTGCGAGGATCCGGATCTGTTCCAGACCATCAAGGCAGACCGCTCCAAGCTGCGCCCCTTTACCGAGGAAGGCATGCGTCTTCGGGCGCCGACGCAAGGTCTGTCGACCCGCTACACCATCCAGGACGAGGAGTTCCAGGGCGTGAAGGTGCCGAAAGGCTCCATTCTTCATATGCGCTGGGCTGCCGGCAATCTGGACCCGGACGAGTTCGAATGTCCGGCCGAGGTGATGCTCGACCGCAAGGGCGTCGGCCGGCACCTGACCTTCTCGCAGGGGCCCCGCATCTGTCCGGGTGCAGGTATCTCGCGGCTGGAACAGCAGATTGCCTGGGATCGCCTGCTCGATCGCATCGACAGCCTGGAATATGACGAGGGCAACACGTTCCGGCACCAGCCGGGCATCATGATGGGGCTGCTCGAGCTGCATCTCAAGTTCACCAAGTCGGCCTAGGGGCCGGACCGTGGCCGCGATTTCGCTGAACGGCGCAAGGGTGCTCGTCATCGGCGGCAGTTCGGGCTTTGGCGAGGCGACCGCCGCGCGAGCCGCCCGCGAAGGCGCCCACGTCACCATCGCCTCCCGATCCGAGGACAAGCTGCGCGCGGCGGCGGCGCGGATCGGCGATCAGTGCCAGACGGCCGTGGTCGATGTCCGCGATGGCGACGCCATTGCCGGCATGCTGGCGCGGCTGGGAACGCTTGATCACATCGTGTTGTCGGCCGGCGAGTTGCCGCCGCCCGGGCCGATGTCGCTCGAGCACATGCACGAACAGGCCAATGCGCGGTTCTGGAGCGTCATCCATGTGGCGCGTAACGCGCAGTTCGGACCCGGCGGCTCGCTGACACTGGTAACCGGCGCGGCCACGCTTCGACCGCCAAAGGGCATGGCCGCCCTGTCGGCAATCGGCGCGGCGGTGAATGCCCTGTCGCGCGGCCTGGCGCAGGATCTGGCGCCGGTGCGGGTCAATACGATCATTCCGGGCGCGGCCGACACGCCGCTGTGGGACACCATGCCAGCCGACAAGAAGGCCGATCGCATGGAGCAGATCGGCCGGGGATTGCCGGTTGGCAGGGTCGGCGAAGCCGATGACGTGGCGATGCAGATAATCGCCTGCATGGTGAACCCGTTCATGACCGGCAGCCTTGTGGTGCTGGATGGCGGCGGCTCCATCTGACGGGAACTTTCGCCTTCCGATGTTGTTGACCATATGGGCCGAGATGCCTGTCGACACCCTTCAACAACACGCCGGCATCATGAAAGTAAGGACAAGAGCAGCGGAATTCGTCACCCATTACGAAGGCAACTGGTGCTCGATCGGGGTGCACCGGGACGGCCGCGGACAGGTATTGCTGGCCTTTCCCGACCCGGATGGCCGGATCATCTCGGAAGCCGCCACGGTGCCGCAGGTGTGGGATTTCCTCGAGGGGGTCGAGCGGTTGGACCGCGAGGAACTCGACAGGTGGGTCATGGGGCATCTGCCGGGGAATGCCGAAAGAGGCTGACGCCCTGCCTGTGCCAGTGTTTCGGCACATCGGATGCGATAGCATCGAACGGCAGTGATGGCTGCGGTAGCAGGTGCAGGCGCGCCGCTCAGGGGAAGAGGACACAGTCTTGCATTGCGCCGGGGATGAGGTTGCGGCCGATCTATGAGAAGCATTTTCCCGCTGATCATCGGATTTATGATGCTTGTGCTCGTGGTCCTGGCGACCGGAGCGCTCGTGCGCGCGCACGAGGACATGAACGAGAAGGTCCGTGGCTCGCTGGAGATTGAAAACGGCCTCTGGCAGCTGCTGTCGGCGCTGCAGGATGCCGAAACGGGCCAGCGCGGCTATCTGCTTACGGGCGACCCGCAATATCTTGACGCTTACAACAACGGCGCGCCGCATATCCCGGAGCGCCTTGAATATCTGCGCCGGGCGACGGCAGGAAACGCGGCGCACCAGCAGGCGCTCGACGCGCTCGCAGGGGTCATGGAGCGGCGGCTGGTCATCATTGATAACGGCATCGCCCTTTATGCAGCCGGCAGGATCGATGAGGCCACATCAATTATCGGCAGCGACGAGGGCAAGCGGCTGATGGACCGGGCGCGGTCCATCGTCGCGGTCATGCGGTCCGGCGAGGACCAGTATCTGGACGCCTTGAAGGACAATACCCGCCGCGCCGTCCGACGCCTCGAGATGGCGATTGTCGCCGCGATTGTGGCGGTGATCCTGCTTGCGGCCTATGCGGTGTTTGACGCCTATCGGCGAAGCGCCGGTCTGGTGCGGACCCGCAACGAACTGCGGGTGGTCAACAGCCAGCTGGTGCAGGAGGCGAAAACCCGGGCGGCGGTCGAGGAACAGTTGCGCCAGTCGCAGAAGATGGAGGCCATGGGGCAACTCACCGGCGGTCTCGCGCACGACTTCAACAATATGCTGGCGGTGATCGTCGGTAACCTGAATCTGCTGTCGCGGCGGCTGGCCAGGGGCGAAACTGATGTGGAGCGCTATATCGCCCAGGCCATGGACGGCACCGAACGCGCCACGACACTGACGCACCGCCTGCTGGCATTCGCACGCAAGCAGCCGCTGTCGCCGGAGCCTATCGAGATCAACCGGCTGGTCGCCAGCATGTCGGACATGCTGAACCGGACATTGGGTGAGACCATCCGGGTCGAAACGGTCCTCGCTGGCGGGCTCTGGACCGTGAACGTGGATCCGGGGCAGCTGGAGAACGCCATTCTGAACCTCTCGGTGAATGCCCGTGACGCCATGTCCGGCGGTGGCAGGCTCACCATCGAAACCGCCAACGCCCATCTGGATGACATGTACGCCGCAAACCATGTAGGCGTGCCGGCGGGCCAGTATGTGCTGGTAGCGGTCTCGGACACCGGCACCGGTATGCCGGAAGAGGTGGTCGCCAAGGCATTCGAGCCGTTCTTCACCACCAAGGAGGCCGGCAAGGGCACGGGGCTGGGCCTTTCGCAGGTCCACGGCTTCGTCTACCAGTCGGGCGGTCACGTGAAGATCTATTCCGAACCGGGTTCCGGCTCGTCGGTGAAAATCTACCTGCCGCGGCACCATGGTGCCGCAACCACGGCGCAGCCCGATGCCGACATGGCGCCGCCGCCCCAGGGCGCGCCCCATCAGGTGATTCTGGTCGTGGAGGACGACGACCGGGTTCGGCAGATGTCGGTCGATGCGCTGCGCGACCTGGGCTACACGGTCATCCATGCCAATGGTGCAGAAGCGGCGTTGAGGCTGCTCGACGAACACCCGGAGGTCACGCTCCTGTTTACCGACATCGTCATGCCCGACGTCAATGGACGGGAACTGGCCGACCGGGCGCTGGAGCGTCGGCCGGGACTTAAGGTATTGTTCACCACCGGCTACACCCGCAATGCGGTCGTACACAACGGCGTGGTCGATCCGGGCGTGCAACTGATCGGGAAACCGTTCACGCTGTATCAGCTGGCGCACAAGGTCCACGAGGCCATTCATGCCGGACCAGACTGACGCTGGGTCGGCTGGACATTGGACGCGCATGATGGTTCCTACGCGGCGGTACGAGTAGAGTCCGATAACAACGATGTCAGGCCCGTGAGCGAAGACACAGAGTCCGAAATCGGCGAATCGCTGTCTGACGCCGAGTTCGCCCGCGAGCTGGAAGCGGTGCTGCCGTCGCTTCGTGCGTTCGGCCGCAGCCTCAGCGGCACGCGTGACCGGGCCGATGATCTGGTGCAGGAAACGCTGATGAAGGCATGGGCTGCGCGCACCCGTTTCCGGGCCGGCACTAGCTTTCGGGCCTGGACATTCGTGATCCTGCGCAATGCCTTCCTGTCCGACCGGCGGCGGCTTTCGACCACCATGGAGACTGGCGGCGAGATTGCCGATTCGGCCATGTCGACGCCGGCCTCGCAGGATCAGGGGCTGATGCTCGACGACCTGCAGCGCGCGCTGATGCAACTTCCCGACGCCTGGCGCGAGGCCGTGGTGCTGGTGGGGGCGGGCGGCATGTCCTATCAGGAAGCCTCGGAAATCTGCGGCTGTCCCATCGGCACGATCAGGAGCCGGGTCGCACGCGGCCGGGCCGAATTGGGCCGCCTCATGAATGGCCCCGCCGAGTAGCGGGACGGCCATGCCTGCATTTTTTCGGGAACCGATTGTCAGGTGGTGAGTTACCGCCAACGAGTTCTTGGTCTAGGGTAGTTTGCTGGGCCTCTTGAGGCCCGCGCGGCTTTTGCGGGCGGTTCCGTCCGATTACGGTAATGAGTTGGGGATTGATTGATGCGCGAAACCAGCATTCTCCTGGTCGAGGATGATCCGGCAATCTCGATGATCGTCGAGGAGATGATGATCGATCTGGGGATGTCGAACGTTACCACGGCGGGGCGGCTTCCTGCCGCTGTCGAGGCGGCGAGCAGCGGCGGTTTCGATTGCGCCATCGTCGATCTCAAGCTGCATGGCCAGGATACCTTCGAAGTGGCGCGCATCCTCACCAAGCGCAACATTCCGTTCGCGTTCTTTACCGGCTATTCGGCCGACACCCTTCGCGAATACGCCGAACAGCCCGTGCTTCCCAAGCCGTTCGCCGAATCGGACCTGAAAGCCATCCTTGATCACCTCCTGAAGGTACCGGGCGGCGCCTGACGCGCCCGATGCCGGAAAATCCGCACTGTCCGGGAACTTCGGCGGCGCGGACCGGTTGTATAATGGCAGGCACCGTATCCGCGGAGCGGCGGGTATGGGATGGCGGCACGATTTCCGAGGCCCTTGATGGTCAACCCGCTGCGTCCCTGGGAAAGACGCCGGAATAGGATTGCAATGAACGCCGCCTTTTTGGAGGCACAGAATGGGCACGTGATGAACCAGGCCAACGGGGGAGATTTGCTTATTCTTGCAGACGCGCTGCGACTGCTGCCGACGCCTGCCTGCATCCTGGATGCTGCAGGCCGGATTGTGGGCTGCAATGCCAAGGCAACGGGCGTGTGGGGCCGCGAGCCCGGGCCGGAAGATACGTGGGCCAGCATGGCCGGCAACGACGGCTCCGGGCGGCAGTTCCAGGCCCTCCTGGAGTCTGGCCAGGCCCAGACAAATGCGGCGCTGACCCTGTGCCCCTCGCCCGAAACACGCCTGGACGTGCTGGCCAACGCCGAGCCGGTGTGGGACGAAGGCGAATATGTCGGCACGGTTGTGACCTTCCAGTCCCGTCCTGAATCGTCCGGCACGACCACCCGTTTCTGGGACATGCTCGACGTCTTGCCGGCGGCAATCTGCGTCGCCGATCCCGAGGGACGCCTTACCTATTTCAACCAGGCGGCGGCCGACCTCTGGGGCGCCGTACCGGAAGAGGGCAGCAGCCTCTGGAGCGCTCCCTGGAGAGTCTACGGCAGCGACGGATCGGTGCTGCCCCACGATGAAACGCCCATGGCCATTGCGATCCGCGAGCGTCGGCCGGTACGGGGGGTTGAGTTGACCCTGGAGCGTCCGGACGGTTCCCGGGTCGCGATCCTGCCCCATCCGACGCCGCTTTATGACGCAACCGGCCGGTTCATCGGCGCGGTGAACATGATGGCCGATATTACCCATCAGAAAGTGGCCGAGGATCGCCACATCCTGTTTGCGCGCGAGCTCAATCACCGGGTGAAAAATGCGCTGGCGACCGTCTATGCCATTGCCATGCAAACCCTGCGCTATACGGATTCGCTGGAATCGTTCCGCGAGTCGTTCAGCAGCCGTCTGCTCGCGCTGAGCCGCGCGCATGATCTGCTGGTACGGTGCCAGTGGCAGGAGACGCCGCTCAAGATCATCCTCGCCGAAGCGCTCTCGGCCTTCGGCTCATCGCGGCTCGATGTGGAGGGTGACGACGCCGATTTCGGGCCGCGTGCCACGCTGACGCTGGCGATGACGTTCCATGAACTGGTCACCAATGCAGCCCGCTTCGGCGCCCTGGCTGAAGGCGAGGGTTTCGTCGAAATACGCTGGCGGGTTGTCCGCGACGAGGACGGCGAGCGCATGGTCGCGCTGACCTGGCGCGAGACCGGCGGCCCCAGGGTCGAGGCGCCCGTCGAATCCGGCTTTGGTTCCCGCCTGATCAATCACAATTTGATGGCGCTTGGCGGCTCGATCGAGATGGATTATGCGGCCGAGGGGCTACGCTGCGAGATGAAATTTCCGGTAATCAACGAGGCGCCGGCTACTTCTTCGGCGGCTCGTCCTTCAGGCGAGACAGCAGGTCCAGCATCTCCTGGGGAACTGGTTCGTTGACAACTTCGTCATACAATCGCCGGAGATTGTCGCCCAAGCGCTTGCGTTGCTCGGGCTTCTTGATCCCGGAGTCTTTGCCTTGCGTCACGTTCACCTGCCCTGTCAGTGCCCGAATGCCCGTTCTAGATTCATCCGATTATCAGCCCTTCGGCGAAAACGGGTCAATGACTGAACGCTTGCATCCCCACGACTCAAGGTTTTCACTCGATGTGAAGCCTCGTGTCGCTACTACAACTCGAAAACACACGGAGAGTTCCCATGTCGCTCGCAGCTGACCTCGCTCCTCATCTCTCCCATCTTCGCCGCTATGCGCGCGCGCTGACCGGAAGCCAGGTCCATGGCGACGCCTATGTACGGGCCTGCCTCGAGACCATTGTCGAGGCGCCGGACGAATTTCCGCGCGATGTGGGCGCCAAGGTGGGCCTCTACAAGGTGTTCTATGCCATCTGGATGACAGCCCATGTGGACGAGCCGGCCGACCTCGACGATTCGATGGCCAAGCCCGAGCGGCGGTTGCAGCGGCGGCTTGAAGAACTGACGCCGGTCAGCCGGCAGGCGCTGCTGCTCACGGCCATGGAGGGCTTCGGCGAGAACGAGACCGCCGAGATCATCGGCATCACGCCTGATGAAGTGGGCGAACTGGTCGAGATGGCGCTGGCAGATATCCAGCGCCAGGAGCGCACCAAGGTGCTGATCATCGAGGACGAGCCGGCCATCTCAATGGATCTGGCCTCGCTGGTCACCGATCTGGGGCACCAGGTCGTCGCCATTTCCATGACCCGCAACCAGGCGGTGAAGGCCGCGCGAGATCACAAGCCGGGCCTGGTGCTGGCCGATATCCAGCTTGCCGACGGCAGCTCGGGCCTTGATGCCGTCAAGGAAATCCTGGGCCAGATGGAAGTGCCGGTGATCTTCATCACCGCGTTCCCCGAGCGGCTGCTGACCGGCGAGCGCCCGGAGCCGACTTTCCTGATCACCAAGCCGTTCGACCATCGCACGGTCCAGGCCACGATCAGCCAGGCGCTGTTCTTCAACACGTCGGAGGCGCTGGTCGCCTAATCCGTCCGGGTCAGGCGATGGTGGACCGCAGGCTTTCCAGGTAACCATGGACCGCCTGCACCACCACCGAGCCTTCGCCCACCGCCGAGGCCACGCGCTTCACCGACCCGGCGCGGACGTCGCCAACGGCGTAGACGCCGGAGCGGCTGGTTTCATAGGGCGAGGCCGGGTAGGCGCCATGATTGTGACCTCCGGTGACGACGAAGCCCTGGGCGTCCCGGTCCAGGCAGCCGTCCAGCCAGTCCGTGTTCGGTACGGCGCCGATCATCACGAAAAGGTTGCCGCAATCGATGCGGGTGACCTGTCCGTTATCGCGGCAGGTCCATGAGACATGGCGCAGTGTGGCATCGCCTTCCAGGCCCGTTACTTCGCAGCCGGGGTGCAAGGTGATGCGCGGCGAGGCGTCGATCCTGCGAACCAGATAGTCGGACATGGTGGCGCTCAGGCTCGGGCCGCGCACCAGGATGTGGACGTGCCTGGCGATCCGCGACAGGAACACGGCGGCCTGGCCAGCCGAATTGCCGCCGCCCACGACGATGGCCTCCTCGCCGTGGCAGAGCTGGCCTTCCATGGCGGTGGCCGCGTAATGGATGCCCTGGCCCTCGAACCGGCCGTAGTCCGGCACGTCGAGCTGGCGGTATCGGGCGCCGGTCGCCACCACGACCGCGTTCGCCGACGCCCTGCTGCCGTCGTCGAGCTCGAGCTGGTAGGGCAGGTATTCGCAATGCAGCTTCAGCGCCTGCCGCGACACCGCCAGCCGCGCGCCGAACTTCTGCGCCTGCACCTGCGCCCGGCCGGCGAGCGCCTCGCCCGAGATGCCGGTGGGAAAGCCCAGATAGTTTTCGATCCGCGAGCTGGTGCCGGCCTGGCCGCCCGGCGCCATGCACTCGACGACCAGCACATCGAGGCCTTCCGAGGCCGCATAGACCGCCGCGGCCAGTCCGCCCGGGCCCGCGCCCACCACCACGAGGTCGTAAACATGCAGCGGATCGATGCTGGCGGTCAGGCCCAGCCTGTCGGCCAGCTCGGGAATTGGCGGATTGCCCAGTACGGCGCCGCCCTGGACGATGACCGCCGGCAGCGTGTTGGGGCCGATCTGGAAGCACAGCTGCACGCCGGCCGCGTTCGGGTTGCTGTCGGTATCGACCAGCCGGTAGGGATAGCCGTTACGGGTCAGGAAACGCATGATCCGCAAGGTATCCGCGCCATGACCCGGCCCCACGACGACCGCGCCGCCCTGCTCGCGGCGCATCAGGCCGACGCGGCGCAGGATGAACGCCCGCATGATCGTCTCGGCGATGTCCGCTTCGGCGGACATCATCCGGCGGAAGGCGGCCCGGTCCAGCCGCGCAAGACGCGCGTCCACGACGGCGCGGGCGCTGACCAGGTTCTCGTGGTCGTTGAACAGGTCGACCTCGCCGGTGAACTGGCGTTCGCGGTGCACCGTGACCCTGGTTTCGCGGCCATATTCGTCGTGGCCGAAAATCTCCAGCGCACCCTCCAGCACCAGGAAGAAGTCGCTGTCGCGCTGGCCGCGCTGGTACACCAGCACGCCGGCCGGCACATCCTCGACCTGGCCGTACCCGGCGATGCGTTCCGCCACCTCTTCGGGGAGGTGCGGGAACATCTGGTGCTCGCGGCTGCGCAGTTCGTCCGGCAGCGGTTCGGCCATGTCGTCGACCGTACTCAAACGGCGCGCCGCGAGTTGGGGCAGTCGCCCAGCGGGATGATCCGGTCCAGCCGGTCGACCAGCGCCGACGGCGCATACATGATGCTGCCGTGGGTCAGCATGGGCTCGATCAGGCCGGTACGCAGTAGGCCGGCGGCGACCGAGCGGAACTCGTCCTCGGACCTGAACACCGACGGCACCAGCGCCTCGATGGCGCGGCGCTCGGCGCTGGCACTACGTTTGGTCTTGTCGCGCAGCAGCATGCCGCAATCGTTGACGTACTGATGCAGGCTCTGCACCACGTCCATCTCGCGCGGCGAGATGATGGCGAGGATATCGGCGAGCGGCAGGAACTCGCCGGCCGCCGTGCCGGCGCGCGCCACGTTGGCGATGGCCTGGGCGAGCAGCGACAGGTTGTAGTCGGCGGTGCCCTCCTGGACGGCGCGGCGGTAGCGCATCAGCAGCGGCACCAGCGCCTCGGCCTCGTCGTCGCTCAGCGTCCGCTCCACGGCCTGAAGCTGCTGATCGAGGATGGCGAGGGCGGCGGTCATGCGCTTCGACGAACTTTCGGCCGCCTCGCCCTGGTCGCAGCCGCCTTCGACCACGCAGGCGGCGAGCCGCCGCACCGTCGTATCCAGGTCCATGTCAAGCATCGCCATGCTCCTCGCGTCAAGCGCCCGCGTCCGCCGTTCGGCGCAGGGCACGCCGTTCGGCCAGGCCGCGGATCACCACGTAGAACACCGGCGTGAACAGCAGCCCGAACACCGTCACGCCCAGCATACCGAAGAAAACCGCCGTGCCTAGCGCCTGCCGCATCTCGGCGCCGGCGCCCGACGCGATGGCCAGCGGCACCACGCCCAGGATGAAGGCGAACGACGTCATCAGGATCGGCCGCAGCCGCAGCTTGCAGGCTTCGAGGGCGGCCTGGAAGCGGTCGCGGCCCTGGTCCTCGAGCGCGCGGGCGAATTCCACGATCAGGATCGCGTTCTTGCTGGCCAGGCCGATCAGCACCACGAAGCCGATCTGGGTCAGGATGTTGTTGTCCATGCCGCGCAGCATGACGCCGCCGACCGCCGACAGCAGGCACATGGGCACGATCAGGATAATGGCGAAGGGCAAGGTCCAGCTTTCGTACTGGGCGCACAGCGCCAGGAAAACGAACAGCACCGACAGGGCGAAGATCAGCGCGGCGGTGTTGCCGGCCTGGGTCTGCTGGTAGGCCAGGTCGGTCCATTCGAAGCCGATGCCGCTGGGCAGGTGCCTGGCGGCCAGTTCCTCCATCGCCTCGATCGCTTCGCCCGAGCTGAACCCCGGCAGCATGTCGCCGTTGATCTCGGTCGCCTGGTACAGGTTGTAGCGCGGCACCCGGTCCGGGCCGGAGATGTCGCGGAACGTCACCAGCGAGCCCAGCGGCACCATGGCGCCGTCGGCGCTGCGGGCGCGCAGCCGGGCGATGTCCTCCGGCTTGATGCGGAATGGCGCGTCGGCCTGGGCGGTCACCCGGTAGGAGCGGCCGAACAGGTTGAAATCGTTGACATAGGCCGAGCCGAGGAACACCTCCAGCGTCTCGAACACGTTGGCGACCGGCACGTTCAGCATCTGGGCCCGCTCGCGGTCCACATCGATGTAAAGCTGGGGCGTATTGCCGCTGTAGGGCGTGAATACGCCGACCAGCCCCGGCGTCGCGTTGGCCGCCTGGATGATCTCGCCGGTGGCCTGCTCGAGCGCGGCGCGGCCGCGCGCTTCCTTGTCCTGCAGCCGCATGCTGAAGCCGCCGGCGGTGCCGATGCCCTCGACCGGTGGCGGCGGCAGCACCAGGATGAACGCGTCCTCGATCTGCATCAGCCGCTTGCGCAGGTCGGCCTGCACCATGTCGCCGGTCAGCCCCTCGGCGGCGCGCTCGTCGAACGGCGCCATCACCGCGAAGATGGCACCCGCGTTGGAGGCGTTGGTGCGCGTCGCGCCGGAAAAGCCTGCGAAGGTGGCGGTGTGGACGATGCCCCTGGTGCCCAGGATGATTTTCTCGGCGCGCTCGACCACCTCGGCGGTGCGGTCCAGCGAGGCGCCGTCTGGCAGCTGGATCGGCACGATGAAATAGCCCTTGTCCTGCACCGGGATGAAACCGGCCGGAACCTGGCTGAACGCCAGCACGGTAAGGCCGATCAGACCGCCATACAGCAACAGCATGCGCCCGCTCCGCCGCGTCACCGCGGACACCGTCATGCCGTAGCGGTCCGACAGCCAGTCGAAGCCCCGGTTGAAGCGCGCGAAGCTCCATGCCAGCGGCGCCGCGCGGAACGGCCTCTCCGCATGGCCCGCCGTATCGTGCGGCTTCAGCAGCAGCGCGCACAGCGCCGGGCTCAAGGTCAATGAGTTGAACGCCGAGATCGCGGTGGCGACCGCGATGGTCAGCGCGAACTGGCGGTAGAACTGGCCCGAGATGCCCGAGATGAACGCCGTCGGGATGAATACCGCCGCCAGCACCAGCGCTATGGCGACCAGCGCGCCGCCGACCTCGTCCATGGTGCGCCGCGAGGCCTCCTTGGGCGACAGGCCCAGCGCCAGGTTGCGCTCGACGTTCTCGACCACGACGATGGCGTCGTCGACCACGATGCCGACCGCCAGCACCAGCCCGAAAAGCGTCAAATTGTTGATCGAGAAGCCCAGCAGCGCCATCACCGCGAAGGTGCCGATCAACGACACCGGGATTGCGATGATCGGGATCACCGCCGCGCGCCAGCTCTGCAGGAACACCAGCACGACGACAACCACCAGCAACACCGCCTCGAAGATGGTCTTGATCAGCTCGTCGACGGATTCGGCGATGAACTCGGTGGGATTGTAGATGATCCGGTATTCCAGGCCGTTGGGGAAGTTCTTCGACAGCGCCGCCATCTCGTCCTGCACCTTGCGGGCGGTCTCCAGCGCGTTGGCGCCGGGCCGCTGCGACACCGCGAGGACCACGGCCTGCTGGCCGTCGAGGAAGCTGCGGGTGACGTAGTCGCGGGCGCCCAGCTCGACCCTGGCCACGTCCTTGAGGCGCACCAGCTTTCCGTCGGCGCCCGACTTGACGATGATGTTCTGGAACTGGGCCGGCTCGGTCAGACGGCCCTGGAGCTGGACCGACAGCTGGAACGCCTCGGGCGTGCGCACCGGCGGCGCGCCCAGCGTGCCGCCCGCCACCTGGATGTTCTGCTGGCGCATGGCGGCGACCACGTCGCCCGCCGTCATGTCCAGGGTGGAAAGTCGGTCCGGATCCAGCCAGATGCGCATGGAGTAGTCGCGGGCACCGAACATCTGCAGGTCGCCGACGCCGTCGATGCGCGCCAGCGGATCGCGGATCTGCAGCAGGGCGTAGTTGCTGATGTAAAGCTGGTCGTAGGTCGCCTTGGGCGAGAGGAGGTGGATCACCATCATCAGGTCGGGCGAGTTCTTGCGGGTGGTGACGCCCAGCCGGCGCACCTCCTCGGGCAGCCGCGGCTCGGCGATGGCGACCCGGTTCTGAACCAGCACCTGGGCCTGGTCCAGGTCGGTGCCCAGCTTGAAGGTGATGGTCAGGGTCATGCGGCCGTCGCCGGTCGCCTGCGAGTACATGTACATCATGTGCTCGACGCCGTTGATCTCCTGCTCCAGCGTCGTCGCCACCGTGTCTGCGATCACCTGGGCGCTGGCACCGGGATAGGCGGCCGTCACGACGATGGTCGGCGGCGCCACCTCGGGATATTGCGACACCGGCAGCACCGCGTAGGCGATAAGCCCGACGATGACGATGAACAGCGACAGCACGGTCGCGAAGACCGGCCGGTCGATGAAGAAATGGCTGAACTTCATGTGCCGCCGGCCGCCGCCGCACCGAGCTTGTCGATGGCGACCGGTTGCGGCGTCACCTTGCCGCCGGGCCGGGTGCGCTGGAGGCCGCTGACGATGACCAGATCGTCCTTGCCGACGCCGGACCGGACGATGCGCAGTCCGTCCGACAGCGGGCCGAGTTCGACCGGCCGGTAGGCCACGGTGTTGTCCCTGGCGACCACGTAGACGAACTTGCGCGACTGGTCGCTGCCGATGCTGCTGTCGGGCAGCAGGACGGCGTTGTACCTGCCGCTGCCGATCAGCTTCAGCCGGCCGAACATGCCGGGGAGCAGCACGTTGTCCGGGTTGGCGAACACGGCCCGCGCCTGCACGGTGCCGGTCGAGCGGTCGACCCGGTTGTCGACGAAATCCATGTGGCCCTTGTGCGGGAAGCCGTCCTCGTCCTGCAGCGCGACGGCGACCTCGTTGGGTGCGTCGCGTGAACTCGGCCGGCTGCCTTCGCTGGAAAGCCGCGTGTATTTCAGGTAGGCGGCCTCGTCGGCGTCGAAATAGAAGTGGATCGGGTCGAGCGAGACGATGGTGGTCAGCAGCGTCGATTCGGCAGTGCCGCCGCTGATCAGGTTGCCGACGCTGACCTGGTAGCGGCTCACCCGGCCGGCGACCGGCGCGCGCACCTCGGTGAACTCCAGGTTGAGCCTGGCGTCGCGCACCGCCGACTCGGCGACGGTGACGGCGGCCTCGCCGGACCGCTTGGCCTGGCGGCGCTCGTCCAGCACCCGCTCGGAGATGTTGCCGCGGCTGAACAGGGCCTCGGCGCGCTCCAGGTCGCGGCCGGCCAGGTCGAGCTGCGACTTGGCGGACACCAGCTCGGCCTGCGCCCGGTCGACGGCGATGCGGAACGGCCGCTGGTCGATGACGAACAGCAGGGCGCCCTTCTTCACGGTCTCGCCGTCCGCGAAGTTGATCGACGACAGGTAGCCGCTCACCCGGGCGCGCACGTCGACGTCCTCGGTGGCCTGGAACCGGCCGGTGTACTCATCCCACTCCACCGTCTCGCGCACCAGCGGCTTGGCGACGCTGACGGGCGGTGGCGGCGGCGCGCCCGACGTCTCGCCCTCGGCGCCGCAGGCGGCGAGCCACAACGGCAACATGCAGGCAAGGGCGATACGCCGGAGCGATGGGAAGCCGGGCTGACGCTGTTGGCGATATCGCGTGGCGCTCACGGATCGGCTCTCTGGTTGGCTATCCGGCGGGGAATCCTCCGCTACGATGTTGCGCTGCAGAATGACTCGAACCGGCCTGCCAGGAATTGGCATCAGTATAGGTGCGCCGCCTGGGAGGATGTCAAGGCTACCGCGCCGCGCACGTCAGCCGTGCCGTTTCGCACAAGCGAAGGGGATTCGAGTCAACCGGCCGGAATCAGCCGGATCCGGGTGATCTCCGATGGCACGCCCAGACGCTTGGGTGGGCCCCAATAGCCGGTGCCGCGGCTGGTATAGACCCACAGATCGCCGAGTCGGTCCAGGCCGCCGATGAACGGCTGCTGCAGCCGGACGAAATGGTTCCAGGGCCAGAACTGGCCGCCATGGGTATGACCGGACAACTGCAGGTGAAAACCGGCCTCAGCGGCGGCCGCTGCGCTGCGCGGCTGGTGCGCCAGCAGGATACGCGGCAGACCCTCGGGCGCGCCGCGGATGGCGGCGGCCGGATCGCTGCGCTCGGCGGGGTCGAAGTGATGGGCGCTGTAATCCGGTACCCCGGCGATCACCAGCAACGCGCCGTCGTGGTCCAGTACGTTGTGACCGTTCACCAGCACGATCAGGCCCAGCCGCCGCATCTCGGCAGTCCAGGCCGGCGCGCCCGAATAATATTCGTGATTGCCGGTGACGAAGAAGGCGCCGTGCCGCGCGGTCAACCGCGACAGGGGCTGGGTGTGATGCGCCAGGTCGCGCACATTGCCGTCGACCACATCGCCGGTCACCGCGATCAGGTCGGCGCCAATGCCGTTGACGGCATCGACGATGGCATCGAGGTACCGCCGTTTGATGGTCGGTCCTACATGGATGTCGGTGATCTGGGCGATGACGAAACCGTGGAGCGCATCGGGCAGGCCGTCAATGGGCACCTCCACATGCTTGATCTGGGCGCGCCGTCGTGCGTTGATCAAGCCGATCAGTGTCGCCAGGACAGCCAGGACCGGGACGGCCACGGCAGAGCGGACCGCGAAGCGGGTGAACGCCGGATCGGACGCGGACAGGGCCATGCCCAGCAGCACCAGATCACGGATCAGGGTCAGGATCAGCAGCGACGAGAACAAGCCCATGAACAGCGAGCCGGCCCAGGCCAGGATATCGGACAAGGGTTGTTGCCGGACTCCCCGCGACGCCACGCTCATGGGCATCAGCAGGAACGACGCCGTCAGCATGCCGGCGCCCGCCAGGCGCCAGGTGCCGCTCACCGGCAGGTCGGGCAGCAGCCGGATGCCGATATAGCCGTGGAGCGCGCCGACAAGCGCCATGACGATCAGGAAGAGGGAGGGCAGGCGCATATGGGTTCCCTGGTGGGCGTCGCCGGAAGATGGGCCGGAAGAGGCCAAGGTCAACAGGGTCGGCGCTGGCCGCCTTGCGCTTGGCCGCCGGAGCTTTCACAGTCAGGGCCGCAATTGCGCAATCATGGGGAAATTCGATGCGGCTGCCGACCGACAGAAACGTGTTCCAGAACGCCTGGGTGGTGAACGACCTGGAAGCCGCCATGACGCGATGGCTCGACTTCTACGGTATCGGCCCGTTCTATGTGCTCGAGCAGCTGAACCTGGACGGCACGCTCTATCGCGGCCAGCCTTCGGAGCTGCGGCTGTCCGTGGGCCTGGCGCAGGCCCAGTCGGTGCAGATCGAGCTGATCTTCCAGCACAGCAAGGGCCCCAGCGTCTACCGGGACATGGTTCCCGAAGGGCAGACCGGGTTTCACCACGTCTGCACCTACACCGACGATTTCGCCGCCGACAAGGCCTATTACGAGCAGGCCGGTTACGCCACCGCCATGGAAGGCGGCGCGCCCGACGGCTCGGTGAAGTTCGGCTATTTCGACACCCGCAAGGACTTCGACATCTTCACCGAGGTGATCAGCGCCTCGCCCGGCATCCTCGCCCGCAACGAGATGGTGCGCCGCGCCTCCGTCGATTGGGACGGCAGCGATCCCATCCGCATCATCACGCCGGATGGCTGGCGGGCGGCCTAGGGCCGCTTCCGCTCGACCGCCCAGTCGGCATAGGCGATGCGCGGCATGTTGAACATGCCGGCCGTCGTCGTGTACCAGCCGCCGCCATGCATGCGGCCGATCAGCTTCAGCATGGGCGCGTCCACATACATCTTCTCAGCGTCGAAACAGGCATCGTCGATGTGCATGTAGACCACCTCGCCGACGACGATGCGGTTGCCGGTGCCCACTTCCATGGTGGTCATGCGCTTGCACTCGAAGCTGACCGGCGATTCCTTGATGTAGGGCACGTTCACCTTCACGCCGGGCACGGCGGTCAGACCGGCGCTGTCCATCTCGTCCTCCTCGGCGGGGAAGTCCATGGCGCACAGATTCATGTGCGGTGCGATTGCCTCGCTGACCAGGCTGACGACAAATTCGCCGGTGTCGCGGATGTTGTCGCCGGTGTCCTTGCGCGGTGAATAATCGGTGACCTCCAGCCCCAGCACCACCAGCGGCGGTTCGCTGCTCATGGCATTGAAAAAGCTGAAAGGCGCCGAATTGACGATGCCGTCCTTGCTGACGGTGGTAACCAGGGCGATGGGGCGCGGCACCACGGTCGACACCAGCAGCTTGTAGCGTTCGGGGCGGGACAGTTTGGCGAAATCCAGTTCCATGGCGGGCTCCCAGGTTTGCGATGCCATTAATTATATCGCGATATAAAAAATGGCAAGGCCCGGTGTTGGCGGCGCGGACGATCCCGGCTAAGACTGCGCAGTCCCCGGAACAGGAAACAGCCATGACCCCGAAAATCACCGGATTGCGTGTACGTGCCGCCGTCGTGCCGCGCCCCCGGCCACTGATCTTCCATACGGCGAAGTTCACCAAATCGCCCCTGCTGCTGCTGGATCTGGAGACAGACGCGGGCGTCACGGGCCGCGCCTATCTGTTCTGCTATCACGACGAGGCGGTCGCGCCGCTGGTGGCCATGACCCGCAACATGGAACCGCTGCTCGTCGGCATGGACCTCGAGCCGCTGGCCATCAACCGCAAGATCTGGAGCAGCTTCCGCTATCTGGGCATGCAGGGGATCGCCGCCATGGTGCTGTCGGTGATCGACATGGCTGCCTGGGATGCGCTGGCGTGCTCGGCCGGCCTGCCGCTTGCCCGGTTACTGGGTGGCACGGCCAAGCCGCTTGCCACCTATGACAGCACCGGTCTGGGCGGCCCGGACTCGGTGGCGCGCGAGGCGCGCGAACTGGCCGATGCCGGTTTCGCCACCATCAAGATCAAGCTGGGCTATCCGACCGCCGACGATGACCTCGCGGTGATCCGCGCCATCGGTGCCGAGGTGCCGGGCATGAAGCTGATGGTCGACTACAATATGCGGCTGTCCAACATCGAGGCCGCCGCGCGCATGGCCGCGCTCGAGCCGGAAGGGTTGCTGTGGGTCGAGGAGCCGCTGGATTCAGGCGATCTGGATGGCCACGCCGCGCTGGCCCGCGACTTCCGTACGCCGATCCAGATGGGCGAGAACTGGTGGAACGTGCAGGACATGGCCCGGGCGGTGAAGGCCCAGGCCACCGACTGCGTCATGATCGACATCGGCCGTATCGGCGGCGTCACCGGCTGGTTGCAATGCGCGGCGCTGGCCGAGGCGCACGGCGTGCCTTTGTCCAGCCACTTCTTTCCGGAAATCAGCGCCCAGATGATGTCCGTCACGCCCACGGCGCACTGGCTCGAATTCCTCGAATGGGCGAGTCCGATCCTCACCGAACCGGTCAGCGCCGCGAACGGCATCCTCGAGCCGTCCACCCGGCCCGGCTCCGGCGTCGAGTGGGATGAGGCGGCCGTGGCGCGCTACGAAATCAAGCTCTGAGACTTTTCTGCAAGGGTGCTTGTATTCGGCATGGACGTTCGGGATACTGCCGCTCCCAGGGGAAGGAGACCGACCATGACCGTGACCAAGTACAGCCTGTTTCAGGAAGCCTATTTCGTCGACGATATCGAGGATGCGATCAAGCGCTGGAACCGGCTGTTCGGCGCCGGCCCGTTTCGCCGCGTGCCGCACCACAAGACCGACAAGTTCGACTATCGCGGCACCGACACGGAAGCCGACGTGTCCTATGCCTTCGGCTATCAGGGCGACATCATGGTGCAGTTCATCGAGCAGCACGACGAGAAGGCCTCCATCTACCGCGACATGTTCAAGCGGGGCGAGGAAGGTCACCACCATGTTGGCGTGCTGGTCCATGACTTCGAGGTCGAGTACCAGCGATTGCTCGACATGGGCTTTGAATGCGCCTGCCGGCTCTATGCCGACAAGGTCGACGCCGCCTATTTCGATACGCGCTCGGTCAACGGCTGCTTCACCGAAATCCACGGCGACCCGCCGCACATCCTGCAATCCTTCGCCACCTGGAAGCGTGCGCACGAGCTGTGGCGGCCCGGCTACAGCCTGTATCTCGAGGAGCAGCCCTGACGGCTCCAGGGTTCCCTGCAGGATCGCTCCTTGTGTCCGACGCCCGGATGATATATAAAATTCGAAATAAATAGTGAGTGCCGCAAGGCGCGCCAATCGGGCAATGGACAGCGAATGCGTTTGGGAATGGGTTTTGTTGCGGCGGCTTTTGCCGTGATCGTGACGACGGGCGCCGCGCAGGCGACACCCGTCAACCTGATTTCCAATGGCGAGTTCGAAACGCCCGGCAGTGTCACCGACTACACCATCTTTCCGACCAATGGCGTTCCCGGCTGGGGCACCACCGGCAGCGGCATCGAGTTGTGGCAGCAGGGCTTCCTGGGATCGCCGACGACGGGCAGCGATGGCCTGTCGACCGGCCAGAGCCTGGAGCTGAACGCCAACAATGGCAGCGATTCCGTATTCCAGCTGTTCACGGTGCCGCTCAACATCACCTCGAGTTCGGCTGTGCTGAGCTTCGACGCCTGGCCGCGCCAGGCGGCGCTGGGCGCGGTTTCGCTGGTGGGTACCATTTCCGGCACGATCCTCGCGCCCTCCTCGATGGCGATGAACAACGCCCTGTGGACGCCGAATGTCTTCAACGTGACTGTCGCCGCCGGTGAAACCATCCGGCTGGTCTTCCAGGCCCTTGGCGGGAACTCGGCGATCTCTCCCCATGTGGACCAAGTTGCCTTCACGGTCGATGTGCCGGAACCCGGCGCGCTGGGGCTTCTGTGCGCCGGCCTGATGGGCCTGGCGCTGGTCCGGCGCCGGAGACGTTCCGCCTCCTTCTGACATCCACTTTCCGCCATCCACAGGCCCGGCCGCGCGACAATGTGCCGGGCCTGTTCCGCGTTTCGGGTGTCGATGATGGATCGGATGAACTAGCATCGACCCCGGGGAATTTCGGGGAGGCGACGGGTTCATGCGCTTGTATTACGGCTGGAACGTCATGGCCGTGGCGTTCATGTGTCAGGCGCTGGTCTATGGCCTGGCCATGTATTCCTTTACCTTCTGGGTGACCCACTGGATGGCCGAGTTCGGCGCCAGCCGGGCCGATTTGATGTGGAGTACGTCGTTTTCCATCGCCGCCATGGGCGCCATGGCGCCGTTCGCGGGCCGCGCCATGGCGCGGGTGCCGATCCGGATATTGGTGTGCGGCGGAATCGCTTCGTTCGTGTTGGCCTATGTGATGCTGTCGCAGGCCAGTGCTGCATGGCAGGTGGGCGCCATCTACGCCACCCTCGTCGGCGTCGCCCTGTTGCTGACCGGGCCACTGGTCGCGCAGGCGCTGGGCGCCGCATGGTTTCGACGCAACCGGGGTTTTGCCATCGGTATCGGCATCAGCGGCCTCGCCATGGGCGGGTTCCTGATGCCGCCATTGACCACCTGGCTGATCGGCGAGCTGGGCTGGCGCCACGCCCATCTGGCGCTGGCCGCACTGGTCGCTGCCGTCGCCCTGCCCGCTGCGTGGCTGGTGGTGCGAAGCCGTCCCGAGGACATGGGGCTCGAACCCGAACCGGCCGGCGACGAGGCCGCGATGGCGCGCACAATCATGGATGGACGGGCGTGGACACTGCGCGAGATTCTCGGCAACCGGGCGTTCTGGATTCTCGCCATCGCATTCTTCACGCCCAACTTCGCGTTTCGCGGCATCCAGCAGAACTGGGGGCCCTATGCGGCCGACATCGGCCTCGACGCGCAGACCGCCGCGTTCATCGTGTCGATCAGCGCCGCCGGCCAGATGGCCTCGAAGCTGGCATTCGGTGCGCTCAGCGACCGTTTCGGTCTGCGGACGCTGTACTGGATCGCCATGGCCTGCCTTGCCGCCAGCGCGCTGCTGCTGATCGGCCGGCCGTCCATGCCGGCGATCTGGGCGTTCGCCGCGTTGATGGGGGTGGCGGCCGGTGAATTCACCCTGCTCGGCGTGTTCTGCGCCCGCCAGTTCGGCGCCCGCGACTTCGGCAAGGTCATGGGCATGCTGCTGTTCCTGATTACGCTGGGGTCGTTCGGCGCAGTCCTCGCGGGCTGGGTCCGCGATGTCACCGGCAGCTATGACGGCGCCTATTACATGCTGCTGGCGCTGCTGGTGCCGTCGATCATCGCCATGGCATTCCTGCATCCGCCCCGGCCAGCGCCGCGCGCGGCGGAAGCGGTGCCGGGCGCGTGAACCGCGGTTGTCAGTGCTCGTGGCCGGGCGTTATGCTCGGCCCGCACAAGGGGAGACGAGCATGATCGGCGTTATCGCAACCCTCCGTATCAAGGCGGAGCAGGTCGACGCATTCCGCACCCATATGGCGGGCATGACCCGCACCGTGGAATCGCAGGAACAAGGCAATCACTTCTACCGCGGCTATGCCACGAAGGACCCGCAGGTATTCGTGGCGCTGGAAGCCTACAGGGACCGTGGCGCGCTGGATGCGCACGGCAATTCGGATCATGTCGCTGCCGTGATGCCGAAGGTCGGCGCCATGCTGGAAGGCGACGTGCAGGTTGAAATTCTCGAGCAGGTATGGTGAGCACGATGATCGGAGTGACCGCGCGGGTAAAGATCCAGGACGGCAAGGAGCAGGCCTTCGAGGATTTCTGCAAGGGCGTCATCGACGCCGTCCGGGCCAACGAGCCGGGCAATCTGTTCTACAGCCTGTTCCGCACCGAGCGGAAAGGCGAGTACGTGTTCATCGAACGCTGGACCGACCAGGCAGCCATCGACGCCCACGGCACGGCGCCGCATATGAAGGCGGCGATTCCCCGGTTCGGCGAATTCGTCGCCGGCCCCGTGGAGTTGACCCAGTATGACGAGTTGCCCCAAGGCTAGGCCGGCGAGGCTGCGCTACAAGTTGTAGCGCAGCACCAGCAGGACCGAGAGCGACACGATCATGATCACCACCAGCGGCGCACCGGCGCGCAGATAGTCGCGGAATTCGTAGCCGCCGGCCGACATGATGAGAATATTGGTCTGGTAGGCGAACGGTGTCGCGTAGCAAAGATTGGCGCCGAACAGGACCGCGAGCACCAGCGGCTCGGCCGGGATGCCGAGCGTCTTCGCCAGGCTGACGGCGATGGGCGTGCAGACTGCCGCCGCCGCGGTGTTGGACGCGAAATTGGTCAGCAGGGTCGCGAACAGCATCATCGCGGCCAGGACGGCCGCAGCCGGCAAGGGCTGCAGCACGACGGCGAATATCTCGCCAAGCCATCCGGCGGCACCTGTCTCCATCAATGCCCGTCCCAGGGCGATGCTGGCGGCGACCAGCACGATCACCTGGGCGCTGAGGGCGCGGCCGATGCGGTCGAACCGGATGCACCCGGTCGCGATCATGGCGATGGAGCCGCCCAGCGCGGCAATCGAGATCGGCATCAGCTTGAACGATGCCAGGAACACGACCGCGGCCATAATGGCCATCGCGACGCTGGCCTTGCCGCTGCGCGGCATCTCTGCAGCACCTTCCAGGACCAGGGCGCTCTCGCCCAGTTCCATGGCCCGCAGCCGCTGCGCCGTTCCCTGGACCAGCACCACGTCGCCCAATTCCAGCACTTCGTCGGCCGAGTGATGCGGTTCCGCGAACAATGTGCGGTTCGGCCGGTGCAGACCGATTGCCACCACGCCGTAGCGATCGGCGATCTGCGCCGACTTGATGGACTGACCGGTCAGCGGCGAATCCGCGCCCACCACCAGTTCGGCGACCACATCGTCGTCATCGTCGGCGGGGTCGTCGCGCAGGGATCGCAGGGTCTCCAGCACGGTGGGATGGGCGAGCGGCGCCTTCAGGTCCTCGCTGGCCTCGCGCAGGTGGGCCATGGTGCCCTCGACCCTGACGAGATCGCCGGGCTCCAGCTTGCTGACAGCCTGGGCGCCGTATTCCATGAAGTCGGGGCGAATGACCGAGGTGATCTTCAGCTCGTGGCCGATGCGCTTTTCCAGCTCGCTGGTCGGCGTCCCGACCACGGTGCTCTGCGGCACGATGAACAGCGCGGCCTCGAACAGCCGTGACGATCCGGATGCCGCCGACGAGTTGCTCGGCAGCAGCCGGGGCATGACGAACCACAGATAGGGCAGGGCGATAACGCCCGCCATCAGCGCGATGTCGGCGAAATGGAACACGCTGAAGCGTGGCAGACCCAGATCGGCCGCGATGGAGGTGACGAGCAGGTTGGTCGAGGTGCCGATCGTGGTCGCCATGCCGCCGATCAGGATCGCGCAGTTGACCGGCATCAGCGTCTTGGACGCCGGCACGCCCACCCGGGTCGCCAGATTGAGCAGGATCGGCAGGGTCAGCACCATGACCGGCGTGTCGTTGACGACCATGCTCAGGCCGGCAGCGATGACGAGGCTGCACAGCATGCCCAGCGGCTTGTTCGCGCGCCACAGCCGGGCGAGGAAGCGACCGGCGGGCTCCAGCGCACCGGTCACCACCAGCCCGCGTCCCAGGATCATCAGGCAGCAGATGGCGACCAGGGCCTCGTGTCCAAAGCCGCCAAAGGCGATGGCCATTCCGGTGAAGCCCTCGCCGGTCTCCAGCGGAAAGAAATAGAAGCCCAGCGCCAGGATGCCGATCACCATCATCGACACCAGCTCGATCCGGAGCTTGCCGGTCGCGAACAGCCAAAAGGTGCCAATGGTCAGGAGAATGGTGGCGAATGCGTGGATGGATGGCAGCGTCAAGTTGCGCCCTTCGTCAGCTTGGGGCGGCAGTTATGTGCTGCTCCGTAACATCCGTCAATTCGAAGCATCACACGGGGAACGGGTCCCCGGCCACCCGGTCGATTCAGCCTACCCTAATCCAGCTTAAATGCCTCGAACTTGCTTTTATAGTCCGGATGCCAGCGGGAAAGCGGCGGCCGGTTCCTGACGATGTCGTCCGCCGACCACCGGATACGCTTTCGGTCCATGTCGCTCGAGACGTCGTTGTCGGGACAGATGACGTAGAAGTCGCCAGCGGCCATGGCGTCCATGGCATAATCGACCACCTGATCGGCGGTCCACGCGCCGGGCGGCTTTTCCGCGCGGTTGCCCTTTGTGATGCCGGTGAAGGTGAAGCCGGGCACCAGCAGATGGGCGCTGATCCGGCAGCCGGGCGTGTTGCGCAACTCGTGCTGCAGCCCTTCGGTCAGCACCTTGATGCCTGCTTTGGTGACATTGTAGGCAGTGTTGCCGGGTGGACAGGTGATGCCCTGCTTGGAGCCGGTGTTGACGATGGCGCCCGCTGTTCCCTGCGCGATCATGGCGGGTGTGAAAGCCTGCACGCCATTGATCACGCCCCACAGATTGACCGCCAGTACCTGCTGCCAGCCCGCGTAGTCGGTGAACGGGCCGCCGCCCGCGCCGATGCCGGCATTGTTCATCAGCACGTGCACCGCGCCAAACGTATCGTAGGCTGTGTCTCTCAGGCGCTGGACGTCGTCCATGCGGCTGACATCGGTGCGCAGGGCAATCACGTCCGCGTCGCGCGACAGCGCCGCCACCTCGGCCCGCGCCGCCTCCAGCCGGTCGCTGACGTCGGCCAGGCAGACTTTCATTCCAGCTGAGGCGAAACGGCGGGCCGCGGCGAGTCCGATACCGCTCGCGCCGCCGGTAATGACGGCCACATTGCCGCTGCTGATTGCGGGGTGAAGTGGCATGGCCCTACTCCTGGAATGAACCGCCGGCGCCGGCGCCCCGATTGATTTGCCCGCGCGGCATTTTTCGCGATGACGGCGGCGGCTTGCCGGCCAGCTTCCAGCTGAAATCGTAGCTGGCGATCTGCGTCGCGGTGGCCAATTCGGCGCGGCGGGCTCCGGCATGCTCACGCAGATGGGCCAGCACGCCTGTCTCGCCGCCCAGCGCCGCCTGATGCCACTCATAGAGTTCGGACAGCCGCAGCGCGCCGCCCTTCAGCTTTACATTGTCCGTGTCGGCGATGAATCGCTCGGCGGCGGCAGCGAGCTGGCGCTCGGCCTGCGAGCCTTGGAACGGCGCCTTGCTCAGGGCCGGGCAGCCGCGCAGCGGGCACGACAATCCGTAGAGCACCAGGCCGGGCTTCCAGTAGGCGTAGAGGATGCGGTGTTCGATATCGTTCAGCGACAGGGTGACCCCGGAGACGGTCAGGTTGCGGACAGCCCACGGATTGTCGTCGTCAGTGTACATCTTCTTGATGTTGAGCCGCTGGGTGTCGGCCCATGGGTTGCGGCTGGCAAAATCCTGTCCGCCGCTCCCCAGGGCGTTGAACCGGTCGAACATCGCCCGCAGCGTGGCGGCATTGTAAAGGTTCAGCCAGAACGCCAATTGTTCGTTCCTGTTGAGCTGGGCAACCGGGGTGTTGGTCATTTCGTTGACGAAGGCGTCCAGCGCGTCGCGTCCCTGGATTCCCAGCCCGCCGTAATTGACGCTGTTATTGCCCTTGTCGTCCTGCTCGATCACCGCGTCGAGGATGCGTGCCCACAAAGTATAGCTGTAGGTCTGGATGCTGTGGGGATCGTTGGCCGCGAATTCTGCTATCGGCCCGCCGGGCGGCGCGGGCTGCGGCGTCGCCTGGACCGCCGGCGCCGCAAGCCAGATCATGATGGCCGCGCAAAAGGCGAACAGCTTGTGTCGGTCGTGTGGCATCGGTTCCCCTCCCCAAGGTTCCCGAAACCCTAAAGCGCTGGCCGGCATCCGGCAACATCGGCCGTTTATCGAGCTGATTGTTTTATGCTAGGCTGCATAATATAACGCATGTCGTACCACGCACGGCGGGAGAGGTCGTGCTATATCGGTGCATGATTCGCGGGCACGAGCCGCGCTCAGGAAAACGAGGATATCCATGTCTAGAGAGAAGCTGGTCGAGATCGTCCGCCACAATATCGCGCACCACAAGGCGGGCACCATGGAACAGGCGCCGGGCGTCTACAAGGTGCCGGCGTCGGCCTACACGGACGAGGCGCGCTTCAAGCGCGAGATCGACCTGATCTTCAAGCGCATGCCGCTGATGCTGGCGCCCAGCGCCGAGGTGCAGAACCCGGGTGACTACAAGGCGATGACGCCGTTCGGCACACCGGTGCTGATCACCCGCGGCAAGGACGGCAAGGCCCGTGCGTTCCTGAACGCCTGCGGCCATCGCGGCGCCCAGTTGCGCGACTGCGGCACCGGCAAGGCCAGCCGGTTCGTGTGCCCCTATCATGGCTGGACCTACAACAACGAGGGCGATCTGGTCGGCGTCGCCGCCAGCGACGAGTTCGGCGAGTTCGACCGCAGCGAATACGGGTTGCCCGCGTTGCCGACCATCGAGCGTGCCGGCCTGATCTGGGCGGTACTCGATCCGCACTCGACCATCGATATGGAGGCCTTCCTGTCGGGCTATGACGACATGCTCGCCCACTTCAATTTCGACAAGTGGCACCTGTTCGACTCGCGCGTCCTGCGCGGCCCGAACTGGAAGGTGGCCTATGACGGTTACCTGGATTTCTACCACCTGCCGGTGCTGCACAAGAACACCATCGGCGGCGCCCGTTCGCCGCAGGCCAATTATTATGCGTGGGGTCCGCACCAGCGGGTGACCTCCCCCGACCGTTACGCGCATCTGGACAACATGCCGGAGAGCGAGTGGCCGATGGAAGACATCATGACCGGCGTCTGGACCATCTTCCCGCATATCTCCATCGCCTCGTTCAAGGGCGGCGGGCGCGGCGTGATGATCTCGCAGCTGTTTCCGGGCGAGACTGTCGGCGAGTCCTTCACCACCCAGTACTACATGATGGAATCCGAGCCCGATCAGGCCGGCAAGGACGGTGCCCGCAAGCAGTTCGACCTGCTGGAGAACGTGGTCCGCGACGAGGACTACAAGACCGGCCTGCAGGTGCAGGAATCGCTCGGTGCCGGCGCCCGGACTCATTCGCTGTTCGGCCGCAACGAGTGGGGCGGACAGAAATTCCACGGCTGGGTCCAGCGCCTGCTGGAGACTCCCGACGACCAGCTCAACGCGCTGTTCCAGCAGCCCGAGCGGCAGGCGGCCGAATAGGGTTTCAAGGACTTGGCTGATGGGCGCGGGCCGCAGGGTTCGCGCCCATTTTCTTGCAGCCCGTTAGTTTGACGCCGCAATCGACGCAGCGTCGGCGTGTGTCATGTCGTCTTGCGGGTCGTCGCCGGGTCCCACACCAGCGGCAGGTCTCGAACGCAGCCGACGATGCCGCCCATGCATTCGATCTCGGCGCCTGGCGCCAGGCTGAACTCAGGAATGCGCGACAACCACTCTTCCAGGGTGATGCGTATTTCCACCCGCGCGAGCGGCGCCCCCACGCAATGATGCGGACCTTTGCCGAAGCCTGAATGCCTGTGCGGCGGCCGGGCGAAATCAACCTTCATCGGGTCGGCATTCTGCCGCTCGTCAAGGCCATGCAACTGCGTCGGCAATACCATCATGTCGTCCTTCTTGAGGGTGACGCCATGAAAGTCGGTATCGCGCGTGACAAGCCGGCCGATGGTGACCAGCCCATACCGGCGTACGAGTTCCTCGACGGCTGCGGGGATCAGCGACTTGTCCGCTGCGAGCCGTTGCCGGTCCTCCGGGTTTCGCGCCAGATACAGGAACAGATAGCCGAGGAAATTGACGACGGTGTCGAGGCCGGCGATCAGGATCTGCGTGATGAAGTTGATGCACTCATCGAAGGTCAGCTCGCGCCCGCCGACCTTGGCGTTGACGATTTCACTGAAAAAATCATCTCCCGGATTGGCCCGGCGCGCCTCGATATAGGGCCGGGCATAGGCATCGAACGCCTGCCTGATTTCCTCATAGGTCATGGACCCGTCCGGCCGTACGAGTTGATCGGACAGGCGCTTCAGCTTTGTCGCATCAGCGAGGGGCAAGTCGACCATGGCGAGGAAAACCCGCACTGGGAACTGCTCGGCATAGGCGGTGATGAGATTGCAGGCGCCGGAGGCCCGCACTGTCTCGATCAACTCTACCGCGATCGAGCGAATGGTCGGCTCCAGGCCACGGATCCGGCTTGGCACGAAGCCCGGATTGATGACATTCCGGTAGGCGCGATGCTCCGGCGGATCGAGCGTGGTCGGCAGCATGTTGTGCAACTCGCCGATCGAGCGAGGCACCAGGATGATACGATTGGAAAATGTCTCGTAGTCGTTCAGCGCGCCGGTCAGGGCATCGCCGCGCAACGCTATCCAGTGACCGCCGTTGCGCGGAGTCCACATGACGTTGTATCTGGCCTCGTCCTGGATCGCTTTCCATGCCAGATGGAAATCCGCCGAAACGTTTGCCGGATTGTACATGTCGATATCGACGACCCGGTCGTCGGGCACATAGGCTGGCTTGGGCGTGAGACCATGATCATGCAGGGCCATCTGTCTCTCCAATCGGTTGGCCGGACGCTGCTGGCCGCAGGCCGGTCTGGGCTTGCGCCGCTGCCATGGGACGCGCCGGGCCCGTATTGAACGCCGAGGTTGCCGCCCATGTCAAAAATCGTGGGACGCGGCAGGGAAACTCCGTCACACCGGCTGCCGTTCGCCTGCGATTCCCACGGCGCCGCGGCGGCTTCATTCGTTCTCGTATTCGATACGGATGCTGGCGCCGCAGGCCTTGCAGTGCACGGCGTCCGCTTCATGGCGCATCAGCCCGCAGTACGGGCACGGGTGTCGGACCTTCGGCGTGCGCATGGTGACCTGGACCAGCCGGAAGAACAGCGAGACGCCGCCGATCATGATCAGGATCGACAACAGCCGTCCCCCAAACCCCGGCAGGACGATGTCCCCGTAGCCGGTGGTCGTCAGCGTCGTGACGGTGAAATAGAGCGAGTCCATATAGGACGCAACCGCCGGCACGCGCGCCGCGAACCCGCTGTGCACCAACGCCGTCATCATGAAGATGAATACGGTGAGATTGGCGATCGCCTTCGCGGATTCCGCCAGATGGCTGTTCATCCAGCGGCCGTGGCCGATGATGCGCCAGAATGCCTGCCCGTTGATCAGCGAATAGGCGCGCAGGATGCGCAGAAAGCCCAGATTGGCCGCATAGACCGGGATGACCAGCGACAGCAGTACAATGATGTCCGCCCAGACGATGGGCCGCGACACCCACTTTCTGAAATTCCCGTACGCCCAGGCCCGCGCCACAAGGTCGATCAGCAGGACCGCTGCGATGACGTAATCGATGACGAGAAACAGGGGGCCATGCTCGAGGAACGGAGACACGATGAAGAACGCGATCAGGGCGGCGTCGAACACCAGGAGCTTGGCCTGGAAACGGATCGATTCCTTGGACTTGCCGAAGTAGAGCGTGTTCAGCCTGGTCTTGATCGACTTCACGGCATCCTGCCTGTCACCGAGCGCACGGCGCGGCTTTCTGCCTTTGGCCACCGCAAGCCCCGGCTCGACATCGCAGATCTCGGCCTCTGACGTCTGGCGGCCCAGCGTTCGGGTTCCAATGCCAAGCCAGCCTGCACGGAGCGCTCCTAGTTCTTGGGCGGGAACTCGCCAGGGAAGCCCGCCGAGAAATGCCGTTCCGGCCACATGAACTGCAGGCTGGTGCGGGCGATCTTCCACGCGCCAGCCACCTTGCGGTATTCCTCGTCATAAAGTCCCAGCCAGATGAAGGGATGGTCGTTCTTGGGCCGGCTGGTCACCAGGTCGAGCAGGTAGCGGCGGCCCACGGCGCTGGTCGGGCCGGTGAGTTCCACCCAGTGATGCGAGTTGGCGTGCAGGGCACTGAATGCCTCGCCGCCCATGTCCTCCTTCACCTGGGCGAAGTTTCGGCGCAGTTCGTCGCGGCCGTTCCAGGTGCCGTAGGGGCCGAACTCGCACAGCGCATCCTCGGTGAAGATGTCCACGAGCCGGTCCAGATAGGCGTGGTCCTGCAACTGGGAATAGAGCAGGCCCAGCTTGCGGATGTCGTCGATGTCCAGCAGGGCGCGCAGCCGCTTGATCTCATCGGCGGTGAAGTCGCTCATTTTTCGTTCCTTCTAGTCAAGGTCCATGCCGTCCATGCCGGCGTTCTTGCGCGCCTTGGCGACCAGCCGTTCCACCACCGGCCCTAGGTTTGTCGGGTCGGCGATGGGTTCGGTGATGGGACCGCGGTGCCAGCCTTCGGCGATGGCGAGGATGCGGCCCGATGCCTCGAACATGCGGCCGGTCACGTCCTTCGATTCCGTGCTGGCCAGCCAGGTGACGATGGGCGCGATCCAGAACGGGTCGCCCTGTTTCTTCTCTTCCTCGGTGCGCTCGCGCAAATTCTCGGTAAGGCGGGTCAATGCGCCGGGCGCGATGCAGTTCACCGTGATGCCGTAACGGCGAAGTTCGCGTGCGGCGATGATGCTGAACGCCGCGATGCCCTGCTTTGCCGCACCGTAATTGGTCTGGCCGATATTGCCGTAGATGCCGGACACCGACGAGGTGTTGATGATCCGGGCATCGACCGGCTCGCCGGTTTGCTTGGCCACATCGCGCCAGTGGGCGGCGGCGTGATGGGCGGGGCCGAAGGTGCCTTTCAGGTGCACCCTGATGACCGCGTCCCATTCCTCCTCGGTCATGTTGACCAGCATGCGGTCGCGCAGGATGCCGGCATTGTTGATCACGACATCGAGCTTGCCCCAGGTCTGGACGGCCTGGTCGATCATCCGCTTGGCTGCCTTGAAGTCCGACACGTCGTCATAATTGGCGACTGCGTCGCCACCTGCGGCCTTGATCTCGTCCACGACCAGTTGCGCCGGCGTCTGATCGGCGCCAACGCCGTCGGCCGCCGCGCCCAGATCGTTCACCAGCACCTTGGCGCCATGTTCGGCCAGCAATTTGGAATATTCACGACCGATACCGCGTCCCGCGCCCGTGACCACACAGACGCGCCCCTCGCAGAGCCTGCTCATGCTTTCCCCTTTCCGTCCCCGTTTGTCCCGCCCGGGCGAGATCGGCCCAGGTGCTCGCGCCGCCTGCCGGTATTCAACCGGACCTGGGCAGCTCAAGACAGGCCAGCATGATTGCCCGGGTGAACGGGCTTTGCAAAACCCTTTATCCGTGAATCTCTGCTCTCACGCCGCGCCTGCACGAGCCTTGATGCCACCACCGGCCAGCGTGCGGCCAAGATCCCAGATCGCGCCGGGAACACGGTGGGCGTCGGCGATCGCCGCGTTGAATCCGTCCCGGATCCATGCTCGGTCCACATCCGTGATGGTCAGGGGCGGCAGCAGCTTGATCACGTTCATGTTGTCGCCCGCCACCTGCGACAGGATCCGGTGATCCTGCATCAGCGGAATGATGATCATCTGGCAGAACAGGCCCTTGCGCGCCTGCTCCAGCAGCGCCCAGGCCGCTTTCAGGGTCAGGCTTTGGGGCTTGTCGAACTCGATCCCGATCATCAGGCCCTTGCCGCGCACCTCCTTGACGAATTCGTGCCGCCCAACCATGGCGGCGAGGTCGCCAAGGATCGCGTCGCCCATCACGTCGGCGTGGCGGATGAGGCCCTCGGACTCGATGATCTCAAGCGTGGCAAGCCCGGCCGCCATGGCCATGTCGTTCTTGGCGAAGGTCGAGCCGTGGACCACGGCCCGGTCCATCCGGTCGAAGACCTTGTCATAGACCCACTTCTTCGCCGCCACCGCCCCCACGGGAATGAACCCGCCAGACAACGCCTTGGCCAGCAGCACCATGTCGGCGTCCACGTCCCAGTGCTCGATGGCAAGGAACCGGCCGGTACGGCCCACACCCGTCTGGATTTCGTCGGCGACGAACAGCGCGCCGTGCTTGTGGCATAGCCGGGCGGCCTCGCGCAGATAATCGCCGGCCGGCATGTTCACGCCCTTGCCCTGGATCGGCTCGACGATGAAGGCCGCCACGTCGCCGCGCGCCAGTTCCGCTTCCAGCCGCTCCAGTTCGTTGAACGGCACGGCGGTGCATCCCGGGAGCAGCGGTTCGAAGCCGCCCCGGTAATTGGCGTCGCCATTGAGCGACAGCGCACCGTTGGTCAGACCGTGAAACGCATGTTCGCAGAAGATTATGCGCGACCGTCCGGTCGCGAAGCGTGCGAACTTGATCGATGCCTCGACGGCCTCGGCGCCGGAGTTACAGAAGAACATCTTTTCCATGCCGGGCATGTAGGCCAGCAGCCGCTGGGCCAGCACGCCGGCCAGTACCGGCACGTCCATCTGGACAAGATTGGGCAACTCGCCGCCCAGCACTTCCTGAAGCGCGGCGATCACGGTCGGATGGTTGCGTCCTATGGCGAATGAGCCGAAACCGCTGAGCAGATCGAGATGGGCGTGGCCGTCCTGGTCGTAAAGATACTGGCCCTTGCCGCGCACATAATTGCGGTCGAAGCCGATGGTGCGCAGCACCCTGACCATCTGTGTGTTCAGGTACCTGTTATGAAGGTCGTATTTGTCCGGGCCGTCGGTGGACAGCAGCCGGGCGAGATCGAGCGTCATTCCATTCCTTCCAAGTCCGGCGCGCCACTTTCGGCGTGAAAACTAGCACGGCGGCGCACGCCGGAAGACTCCGAAATTCTTCTCTTGTCGACGGCGAATGGGCGCTGCCGCAGGGCCTCGGGCGGCTATGGGCATTGGCGGATCATTCCGGCCCGCCAGCTGTTCAAGCGGCCTTCGTACCGGGGTCTTCGCTGTCGTTTTCCGGCGCGCCGCGCGGCGTTCCCAGCAGGGCCGGCTCGAAGATCAGCGCGCAGATCAGGGTCCAGACCAGCGAAATTACCAGCACCTTGCCCATGCTGGCGGTGCCGGGATGGTCCGACAGCCACAGGCTGCCGAAGGCGGCGCCGGTTGCCAGCGCGCTGAACAGCACCGCGCGTGCCAGGCTCGATTGCAGCAGGTCCTTCTCGCCCGCCCGCCAGGCCATGACGAAATAAATATGGAACGCGACGCCGACGCCGAACAGCAGCGGGAACGCGATGATGTTGGCGAAGTTGATCGGCAACTGGATCAGCACGCAGGTGCCCAGCGTCAGGAACCCAGACAGCACGATGGGCGCGAGCGTTGCGGCCACTTCGGTCACGCTGCGCAGTACCGCAAGCAGCAACAGGGTAATCGCGATCAGCGCCAGTATGCCCGCCTGCACGAAGGCGCCCGAAATGGTATCCCCGGCCTCGATCACCGAGATCGGCGGTCCCGACGCGTCCGGCGCCACCGACTGGATGGCGTGCGCGAATCGCTTCAGCGTGGCGTTGTCGTTGCTGTCGCCCGTGGGGAACACCTGGATGCGGGCGCGGCCGTCCTCGCTCACCCAGTCGCGGACCAGATCCTGCGGCAGATCGGCCATGGTGACCGGCTGGGCCATCAGCGCGGCGCGGGTCTGGTCCAGCAGGACCCTGAAGGGCTCGATCAGCGCCTTCTCGGCGATCACCCGTCGCTCCGCAGGGCCGTCCACCAGCGTCTCGAGCGCGCCGGCGAGCCGCAGTGCATTGGCGGCGTCATCGCGTCCCACGGCCGCCGTGCGCAGCGAACGGGCGGTCTCCGACAGGCTGGCGGCGGTCTCGGCATCCGTGGGCGGCGGGGCGGCGTCCATCGGATTGAGTGTCGGATCGAGCAGGCTGGCCGTATCGCCGATCAGCGCCAGCTTGGCGTCCTGGTCCGCGGGCACGAAACTAGAAATGGTAATGGCCTGTGACACCTCGGGCAGAGCTGCGAGCTTTTTCCCCAGGGCCGCAGCCTCGTCCGGGCCGGGCATCAGCACGTCGATGGTGTTGAGCGTCCGGTCTGGATCGCTCATCAGGTCGTGCAGGGTGGCGACCGCCTCGCCGTTCTGGTCGCGCAGGTGCAGCGGGTTGAAGTCGAACTTCACCAGCGGCAGTCCCGCAATACTGGCGGCCATCAGCAGCCCGAAGGTCCACAGCACCAGTTTGCGCCGACGCAGCAGGAACGCATCGACCGGCGCCAGCGCCTTGCGCCCGACTTCCAGCGATTGCAGCGGCGAGCGGAACAGCAGCAGCAGGGCCGGCAGCAGCGTCACGTTCAGCGCCAGCGCCACCGCCATACCGGCGGCGGCGATGATGCCCAGTTCGGAAATGCCCACATAGGAGGTCGGCAGGAAGGCGAGAAAGCCCAGGCAGATGCCGGCGGCGGCAAGGGTCAGGGCCCCGCCGAGAGCGTCGGCTGCGCGCCGCAGCGCCAGCTTCGGATCAGGCTCGGTCAGGCGCTCCTGCCGGAACCGGACGCTGAGCTGGATGCCGAAATCGATACCCAGGCCGACGAACAGCGGAATGAAGGCGACGGAGATCAGGTTGAACCGCCCGACGGTGACCAGACCCAGCGCCATGGTGATCAGCAGCCCGGCCATGGTGGTCGTCATGATGGCGGCAACGGTGCGCAGCGAACGGGTGGCCAGCCACAGCATCAGCAGCATGCAGCCGATGATCGCCGTGCTGACCAGCCAGATATTGTGGGCGAGCGAGGCGAATTCCTCGTCCTCCATGGCGACCGAGCCGGTCAGACGCACGGTCACGCCATGGTCGGGATCCAGGCCCAGGTCGCGTGCGCTTTCGCGGATCGCATCAGACGCCTGCTTGCCGGGCATCAGCGACTGATAATCCAGTCTGGGCTTCACCAGGATGAAACGGCGCAGCGGCGCCTGCAGGCGCGAGCCGCCGCCATCGCCCAGTATGGCCTGCCATGAGAAATAGGCGGGCCGGCCGGCGTTCACCGCCTCCATGGCGTCGGCCAGCGCCGCAAGCGGCTTGTCGATCTGCGCGAAGGTGGTCTCGCCGCTCCTGATGCCCAGCAGGGCCGCATTGAATACATCCATCACGCCGCGCAGGCTGGGATCATAGGACAGTTGGCCCAGAAAGGGTTGGGCGGCGACCATCGCATCGGTTGCCTGCTCCACGTCTTCGACCGAACCGTAAAGCAGCGCGGCATGAGAGAAGAACGCACCCCCGTCGGGGCGGCGCACACCCGCAAAGTTCGTGGTATCGGCCTGCAGCCGTTCCTCGAGCCGGGCGGCGGCGCTTTCGGCGAGTTCCGGAGTTTTGGCATCGATCACCGCCACGATCAGGTCACCGACCTGCGGGAACGCCTTCTCCATGGCAATATTGCGCATGCGGTAGTTGACGTCCGAGGCGATCAGTTCCTCGGTCTTGGTGGTCATTTTGAAATGGCCAGAAACATACCAGGCCGCCAGTGCGCAAAGGAGCACGGCGGCGAGAGCGACGAGCGCAGGGTGGCGGCAGCTGAGCGCGACGGCGCTCGGAACGGGCGATAGCCTCAACGGCCTGTTACTCCGGTGGCTTGCGATTTGGTGGAGTGTATATAGCCGTCCCGGCGGCCGCGAACCACGGGAACGTGTTCAGCCCGGCACGCCCTCGTTGGGAACGTCCTTCAGGCTGCCGGCAACCACGACCCGATTCCTGCCGGACTGCTTGGCCTGGTACATGGCCTTGTCTGCCTGACGCAGGACCGCGTCGGGCGAACTGCCGTGCTTGGGGTAGGCGGCGACGCCGATCGACATGGTGATCGGCGAGATCAACTTGCCGTGGAAGGGGACTTCCAGTTGCTCCAGCGCGCGCCGGAGGTCTTCGGCGCGCTCCCGGGTCTGGTCCAGCGAGGTGCTTGGCATCACCAGAACGAACTCCTCGCCGCCGTACCGGCAGGCGATATCGCCCTTGCGGACGCTGGCCACCAGCACCTGGGAGACGGCGCGCAGCGCCGCGTCGCCGCCGTCATGGCCGTGGGTGTCGTTCAGCAGCTTGAAGTGGTCCAGGTCGCCGACAATGACGCCAACGCCCTCGGCCGAGCGTGACGCGCGTCCAAATTCCAGCACCAGCGCCTCCTCGAGATAGCGCCGGTTGAACAGGCCTGTCAGCGGGTCGCGCAGTGACATGACGCGCAGCGCCTCGCGCAGCCGGTAATTGGCCAGCGCCAGCCCCAGATTGCTGGACAGGGTGCTGAGGCCTTCGTCAAGGCCCGCGGCCGCGGCTTCGCCTTCGATATAGAGCAGGCCGACAATGCTGCCGCGTCCGAGCAGGGGATAGCAGGCGTAGCCGCCGTTGAAATCGGGATGCTCGTGCTGGCAGCGCACCTCGCGGCCGCCCGCCGGCACCAGGTGAACCTGGCTGCGCCGCAGCGCCCAGCAATCGTCGGGCGCGAAACCCGGTTCGGTGCCCACGGCGTCGCCCCAGCTGGCGATGGCGCTCAGCATATTCTGCGAGTTGTTCATCAGGAACAGGATGCCGGCACGGCCGGGGACGATCTGCGGGGCATAGCTGCCGACGATGTCGCTCAGTTCCTGGTCGGTGGTTGCCTCCTGCAGGCGCTGGACCATGCCGTTGAGCAGGTGGACCGAGCGGGTGCGGTCCTCCAGCGCGGCCGTGATATCCTGCATGGCGATCTCGCGGTCGCGGCCGGTTTCGATCTCCCGCTCCAGGGTCTCGCTGGCGTTGCGCAGCCGGTCGATGAGTTGCTCCCGCTCGATCTGCAGCCGCGTGCTGCTTTCGATCCAGCGGTGCATGTTGCGCCCCGCCACCGCAAGCACCGCCGAGAACGCCAGCAGGAGCAGCGCCATCTCGACCGACCTGCCATCGCCGATGATGAACAGCATCATCGCCATGGGCAGGATGGCCGGCAGTGCGAACCCGTAGAATGCCGGCATATAGGTGGCGTTGCCTACCATGGCGCCGGCCGTCATGCCGCCCAGCACGAACACCACGAAGACGTGGAATCCCACATCGTTGGTGATGAAGACGACCGAGCCGGCCAATCCCCACAGGCAACCTGTCGCCACCGCGCCGCTGACGAACCGGTGTCGCCACGGAGCCGTTTCCAACGTCTCCTGGTCGGCGGCGGAGAAGCGCTGCCACAGATGCAGGCGCCAGGCGGCGATGATGATGAACGCCACGATCCAGCCGACCAGCAATGACGCCGGATAGACGGGCGACAGCGCCGCTGCGGTGATTCCGGCGGTGACCACGTTGAGCAACGGGATGACCGGCGTGCGGTACATCATTCTTGTCTGCTCGAGACGGACCCGGCCCTCGAGCGCTAGCATCGTGTCGTCTGGCACCTGATCCCCACGCCCTTACTGCACGCTTATCAACCTCCGATTGTAGCAGATATTCCCGGCAAGGGGAGATTCCCGGCGCGCCGATACTATTCAGCCGTCCGGACCGTCTCTACAGTACGTTTATGAAACAATCGTCAGAAAAGGGGAGACGTACGATGAGGCCAATCCTGAACGCCGCCAAGATCATCCAGAACTGTTATATCGTCCGGGATCTGGAGGCGGCCTGCAAGCGGCTCAACCAGATGTACGGTATCGGTCCGTTCATGGGCGGCCAGGCCGGATCGCTGACCGAACACACCTATCGAGGCCGGCCCGAGGAGCCCATCGGAATCCGCGGCGTCTTCGTCCAGTCGGGCGATCTCAACATCGAACTGGTCGAGTTGACCTCGAAGACGCCCAGCGCCTTCCACGACATGTTCCCGAACGGCGAGGAAGGCTTCCATCACGTCGCCTGCTTTACCGACGATTACGAAAAGGAGCGCGACGCCTTCGTCGCCGCCGGCTATCCGCTCGCCAGCGAGTTCATCGCCGTGGGCAAGAAGTTCTGTTACATCGACGCCCGCGACCCGCTGGGCCACATGATCGAACTTTATCCGCAGCACAAGACCGTGCGCGCCATGTATCAGAAAACCCGCGACATGGCGGCCAACTGGGACGGCAAGGAACTGATCGTTCCCTGGGATCTGACCGGCTACGACATCGAGGAAGGTCTCTGAACAGCTAGAGTTCGTCGGCCATCACCAGGCCGGCCGTGGCGAACTTGCTGGGCTCTACGGAATAGGCTTCCGTATCTTCCACCATTGGCCGGATGGTCTCGAAGTACCAGCGGCCGTCACGGAACACGAAGTCGTCCTGATAATAGCCCAGGATACGGAAGAACTGGACCGTGCCGTCCGGCGTGTTGCCGGCATAGACCATCATCATCCGCCAGTAGCCGGTCGCCCGGTCGCCGGTCACGGTGATGTTGGGGTTCGTCACCATGTGCTGCGAATTGCGGATCCGACCCGAATTCGCCAGCCCGTCGAAAAAGACGCGGCGTTCGGCGTGACCCTTGGCATCGACCTCCATGGCGTCGCATTTCCAGCGGCCTTCCGGCACGAAGATGGCCTCGAGCGAATCGGCGTTGTGGTTGTCGTCGCACCCGGCGCAGTAGCGCGACTTCAGGTTCATGATCTCGGTGACGGCTTCCACCCGGTGCAACCGCTCCAGCAGCGCGTTCACGTCCAGCGTTTCGATGTTCATCTGAATTCCCCTGTTTCCCGTATGCGTTAGATCAAGCCCAATCGCCAACCGAGTCAACCGTCAACCACGCTTGTTGGCGGCGCCGGTCCGGGATATGTTACCGGTAGGAAACAGGAGAGAGCCATGAGCCCGCTACCCGCCACGATGCCGCAGACTTCTGAAGCGGCCTTCGCCTATATCGGCACCATCGAGACACCCAGTGTCGACGACCTGAAGCTGATGGTCTGTCTCGAGGCGAGTGGCCAGAGCTTCTACGACGCCCTGGCGGCAGGGGCGCCGTCCGAGGAAATCGGCGCGCTGCTGAAGGCCAATGGGCGTGAGGAAATGGCCCATGCCAGGCGATTGCAGACCGCGATTCGCATTCTCACCGGCGAGACGTTCGACATTCCGACGCCGGATACCAACCCCTACGATACCGCGCCCGCAAGTCTTCGGGTCGACGTGGCGCTGCTTGAGACCATGGCGGCGGGCGAGTTCGGCGGCGAGGTGATGTACGAGGGATGGGCTGCCCGAATCGGCAACGAGGAAGTGGCGAAACTGCTGCGCCAGAACGGCAAGGAAGAACGCCGGCACGGCGAAAGGGCCGAGCAGGCCAAGGCGCTGATGGCCGCCTGATCGGCTACCTTGCCGGTCTGCTCCAAGGCATGATCGGCACGGTGGAGATCGAGTTCTTCGGCGACCCTTCAACCAGCTTGTCCGAATAGCTCAGGTAAACCAGCGTGTTGTTGGCCCGGTCGTAGAACCGGACGACCTGCAGTTTCTTGAACAGCCATGACCGGCTTTCCCGGAAGACGTTTTCGCCGTCCTTTGGCGTCCCCTTGAACGTGATCGGGCCGATCTGGCGGCAGGCAACGGACGCGTCGGAGGTATCTTCGGCCAGTCCGATCGCGCCCTTGACGCCGCCGGTCCTGGCGCGGCTCACATGACAGACCACGCCGCCGACCTTGGGGTCGCGGAAACTGTCGACGCAAACCTTGTCGTTAAGCAGTCCCAGGCCACGGAACGTGGTGGAGACGCAGCCCACTTCCTCGGCGTGGGCCGGGAATGCGAGGCAGGACAGGAAGAAAATCGGTAGCAGGACGCGCATGCCGCATCCTGTCATGGAGCGCCGGAAATGACAAAGGGCGCCGACAGGCGGCGCCCCTTGCCGTAATCCGGTTGAGACTCAGGCCTTCTGAAGGTTTTCGGCCGAAGTCTTGCCGCGCTTGGGATCGCGCTGCTCCTCGTAGGAAACCTTCTCGCCTTCGTTGAGGCTCTCCATACCGGCCCGCTGGACGGCTGAAATGTGTACGAACACATCAGGGCCGCCAGAGTCGGGCTGAATGAAGCCATAACCTTTGGTGCTATTGAACCACTTCACGGTACCGACGGGCATCGGCTTTCTCCAATCAATAAGTGGCGCGACGTCGGACGAGCCGCGCATCAACCTGAACGATTGGCAGCAATCCATACCCAAACTTGGCGAGACGATCGGCAAACCGCAGCAGCATGACGCAAGAATGATGGGCAGCCTCGCGCGCCAACGCAAGCCAGAATTGCAGGTTGCGCATTACGAGGTCATTATTCTTCCGAAATGAATCGCATCCAGTTGGCCAGATCGCGCAGCCTTTCCGCCGGATCGAGCACGTCGGCGTCGACGCCGAAGACCCATCGATCGCCCGCGGTGCCGCCCCGATCGAACGAGGCGAAGGTGTCGGCGGCCAGGGCCGCAGCGGCCTCGGTCTGGAAGAACCCTTCCTCGACCAGGCCGGCGGTATAGCGGCGCATGGACGCCGCGATTTCGCCGAAGGTGTATTCCGGGTGATATTGCACGCCCCAGAACGCGCCGGCGCCCACCTGGAAGGCGGCGGCCTGCACGCGAGTCATGGAATTATAGGCCAATATCCGGGCATTTTCGGGCAGTGCAGTAACAATATCCCGGTGGACCGCGATGGCGTCGAATACGCTCGGACGGCCCTCGTAGAGCGGGTGGGCGCGTCCGGATTCGGTCAGCAGGATCTTGCGGGCAAGGCCGATCTCGCGGCCCAGCGGGTTCTTCAGCACCGTGCCGCCGGCCGCCACCACGCCGACCTGCAGACCCCAGCAACTGCCAAACTGGGGCACGCCCGAGGCAAAGCAGGTGCGGCAGAATTCGAGCTGGCGCTCGACCTCCGGCCCGCCGTTGTAGACGTTGAGCGACGAGCCGGTCCAGGCAATGCCGTCATAGGCTTTCAGCGCCGCCAAATCGGGCAGGGCCGTGTCCGGGTCCGCCGGAAACGCCACGCCGAGGGTCAGGTCTCCCCTGATTCGGCGCAGTGATTCGGCATAGAGCAGGTTGGCCTCTCGCCCCCGCGCGGCAACGGCACGCCGGCGGCCCTCGGCGGTGTTGCCTTCGACGATGAGAATTTTCGGCATGTCGCGTTCTCAGTGGAGTTGGGCCGCGTCTTCGATCCGGCCGGAAACGGCGGCGCGGAAAATGCCCTCGAGGACGGACGCCGTCACCGCGATGGGGTTGCCGCCAGCCGACGGGTCGGCTTCGGCGAAGCGGCCGATCTCTGCAGCGCGGCGCGCGTCGACGCCGATTTCCGCCAGGGTGTGCGGAATGCCGATTCGGTCCCGCAGATACAGCACCTGGGCCATCACCGAATCGAAGCCGGGATGGGAATGGGCAAGCACGGCAGCCAGATGGCCCATCTTGCCCTCGATCGCAGGGCGGTTGTGCATCATCACATAGGGCAGAACGACGGCGTTGGTCAGGCCATGATGGGTGTCATAGAGCGCGCCGACCGGATGGGAGATGGCATGAACCGCGCCCAGTCCCTTCTGGAATGCCGCGGCGCCCATGGAGGCGGCGGTCAGCATGCGCGAGCGGGCCAGGATGTTGCCGCCGTCCTCGACGGCGCGGGGCAGGTGCTCGACGATCAGCCGCATGCCTTCCAGCGCGATGCCATCGGCCATGGGATGAAAGCCAGGCGCGCAGAATGCCTCGAAACAATGGGTAAAGGCGTCCATGCCGGTCGCCGCGGTGATGTGCGCCGGCAGCTTGACGGTCAGCTCCGGGTCCGAGAGGACGATGGCCGGCAGCATCTTGGGATGGAAGATGATCTTCTTCTCGTGGAGGTCCTCGTTCAGCACAACGGCGGCGCGGCCCACTTCCGAGCCGGTGCCTGCCGTGGTCGGCACGGCGACGATGGGAGCGATGCCGTCAGGATCGGCGCGGGTCCACCAGTCGGCGATGTCCTCGAAGTCCCAGATCGGCCGGGTCTGGCCGCTCATGAAGGCGATCGCCTTGCCCGCATCCAGCGCCGATCCGCCGCCGAAGGCGATCACGCCGTCATGGCCGCCCTGCCTGTAGGCTGAGACGCCGTTGTCGATGTTGGCGCCTACCGGGTTCGGCTTGATGTCGCAGAACGCTGCCGTTTCGATGCCCTGACGCCGCAGATCCTCCAGCGCCGCCTGGGCGATGGGCGATGGCAGCAGCCCCTTGTCGGTGACGAACAGCGGCCGGTCGATGCCCAGCGTCCGGCAAGCCTGCACCAGTTCCTTGATGCGGCCGGGACCGTGCAGGATGCGCGTCGGATAGTTCCAGTTGCCAGTCAGCGAGTCGCTCATGGTCGGTGTCCTCAGCGCGTCGTGGTGCGCAGATGGAAGGATTTGGGCCGGGTCAGGGCGTGGTAGCCCAGCGCCGACAGGGTGCAGCCGCGGCCGCTGTCCTTGACCCCGGTCCAGGCCAGCGCCGGATCCAGATAGTCGCAGCGGTTCATGAACACCGTACCGGTGTCGATCCGGCGTCCGATCCGCTCGGCCGCCTCGACGTCCTCGGTCCAGATGGCGGCGGTCAGACCATAGGCGCTGTCGTTCATCATCCGCACGGCCTGTTCGTCCGACGTCACTTTCATGATGCCGATGGCGGGGCCGAAGGTCTCTTCGGTCATGATCCGCATGGCATGATCCACGTTGACCAGTATCTGGGGCGCCAGATAGGGCGTTCCAGCGGCGTCGGCCGGAAAGTGCGCCGGGTTCAGCAGCGCCGAGGCGCCCTGCTTCACGGCCTCGTCGATCTGATCGCGCACGAAGGCGGCCGCCGAGGCACGCACCATGGGGCCCAGCGTGGTGTCCGGCTGCGTCGGATCGCCCAGGACATAGTTCCGGGTCAGCGCACACGCACCGGCGACGAAGTCGTCGAACAGGCGCTCGTGTACATAGATGCGCTCGATGCCGCAACAGCTCTGGCCCGAATTGAACATTGCGCCGTCCACCAGGTTCTCGATAGCGTGCGGCAGGTTGGCGTCGGCGCGCACATAGGCCGGGTCCTTGCCGCCCAGCTCCAGCCCGGCGGCGGCGAACTTGCCGGCCAGCGCCCGCTGCACCGCATGGCCGCCTTCGACCGAACCGGTGAAACAGACGCCGCCGATCCGCCTGTCGGCGATCAGCGCTGCCGCGTCGGCATGGCTCAGATGGAGGTGGGTGAACACGCCGCCCGGCAGGCCCGCGGCGTCGAAGGCCTGGGCGAAGCGTTCGGCGCATAGCGGCGTCTGGTGGGAGTGCTTCAGGATCACCGCGTTGCCAGCGGCCAGCGCCGGGATCACCGCGTTCACCGCCGTCAGATAGGGATAGTTCCACGGTGCGATCACCGCGATCACGCCCAGCGGCTCATGAGTGACGTACCGCTTGAAACCTTCCTTGGGCCCCGGATCGAGCGGCGCGAGTGCATCCTCGGCCAGCTCGATCATGGCGCGCGCCCGCTCCTCGAAGCCGCGCACTTCGCCGGGCGTATAGGCGATGGGACGGCCCATCATCCAGGTGAGTTCTGTGGCGATCTCCGGCCCATGGGTCACGAAGGCGTCAACCGCCTTCGACAGCAGCGTCTGGCGCTCGGCCAATGGCGTGGCCTGCCACGCACGCTGGCCCGCGAGGGCCTCGTCCAGCGCGGCGTCGATGGCGCTGGCTTCCGCCAGCGGACGCTCCACATAGACGCGCCCGTCCACCGGGCTCACGCAGTGCAGGGTCGCAGCCATCAGATGATCTCGAAGTAGCGGGCCAGCTCCCAGTCGGTGACCGCCTTTCGGAACTCACGTTCCTCCCAGTCGCGGGTCGCGGCGTAGTGTTCGACGAAGGCGTTGCCGAACAGGTCGCGCGCCGCTCGTGACTTATGCAGCCGTTCGGCCGCTTCCGTCAGGGTGCGCGGCAGGCTGCGCGACGCCGGGAAGTCCAATTCGTAGGCGTTGCCGGTAACCGGGTCGTCTGGCTCGACCTTGTTCTCGATCCCCCACAGGCCCGAGCCGATGGCGCAGGCCAGTGCGATGTAGGGGTTGATGTCGGCGGCCGCGACCCGGTACTCGATCCGCTGCGCCTTGGGCGATCCGCCGATGACTCGCAGCGCGCAGGTGCGGTTCTCCACGCCCCAGCTTGCCTGGGTTGGGGCCCAGAAGCCGGGAACAAGCCGGGTGTAGGAATTGACCGTTGGCGCGACCATGGCGAGCAGTTCGGGCATCAGCTGCTGCTGACCGCCGACGAACCACCGCATCGTGTCGGACATGGCGTGTGGCATTGCCGGGTCGTGAAATGCCGGCGTGCCGTCCTTGCCGGTCAGCGACACATGCAGGTGCCCGCTCTGGCCGGGCCAGTCGGGCGACCACTTGGCCATGAACGTCGCCATCCAGCCGCGGTTTTGCGCCAGGATTTTCACGAAGGTCTTGAACAGCGCCGCCTTGTCGGCGGCGGCCAGGGCCACGTCGTGATTCAAGGCTGCCTCGATGACGCCCGGTCCGGTTTCGGTGTGCAGGCCCTCTATGGGGAAATCCATGGCCGCGGCCATGTCTAGCAGTTCCTTGTAGAAGTCGGCATGTACCGTACTGCGCAGCATGGAATAGCCGAAATAGCCCGGCGTGATGGTCTTGAGGCCCCGGTAGTTCTTCTCGCGCACCGAATGAGGTGTCTCATCGAACACGAAGAATTCGAATTCGGCGGCGGCGCGCACGCCGAAGCCCAGCTTGTTCGCCCGGCCCAGCACACCCCGCAGCACGCCGCGCGGGCAGACGCCTTCGGCCTCGCCGGCGAACTCGCCGAGAAACAGCAGCATGTCGCCTTCCATGGACACGGCGCGGCAGCTGTTGGGAACGATGCGGACCATGGCGTCCGGATAGGCCGTGTGCCAGCCCGTGACCTTGACGTTGTCGTAGAGTTGGTCGTTCGAATCCCAGCCCAGCACCACGTCGCAGAAGCCGAAATCGTTGTCGAGGGCCGAGAAGAACTTGTCCTTGCTCATATATTTGCCACGCATGACGCCATCGACGTCGAACACGCCGACCTTGACGTGGGCCAGCCCCCGCTGCTCGACGATCGCCCTGGCGTCGTCGGCGGTCTTCACCTGTCTTGGATCCATGAGTTCCGCGTCTCGTCCGGTTGAAACGGCGCGATGCAAGGACACCGCGCCGAAAAGCCTATCAGTCGCTGTGCCCCGGCGCACCCTTGGTCATGGCGAACTCCTCCTCGGGCGACAGCACCAGCCGGTGCCGCCCGAACACCGCGAAATAGAGGATCATGATCGCGTAATAGCAGGCGGTGGCGATCACCGGCGTGCGGAAAGCCGGGTCGGTGACCTGGAAATAGATGGTCACCAGCCCGATCAGCATGGTCGCCACCGCGCCGGGGATGCCGAACGGGCTGCGATAGGGCCGCTCGATGTCGGGCATGTTGATCCGCAGCAGAATGAACGAGATGGCCTGGTAGATGTAGGACAGCATGGCGCCGAACACGGCCATGTTGAGCAGCGTGGCGCCGATCAGCGAGCCGCTGTCGTCGGGGTAGAGGAACCAGATGGCCAGCATCACCGCCATGCCGACCGCGCTGCCCGCGATCAGCGCGGCATGCGGCGTCTTGTGCTTGCCATGTGTGATCGACAGGCCCTTGGGCAGGTAGCCTGCCCGGGACAGCGAATAGATCTGCCGTCCGAATGCATACATGATCGCGTGGAAGCTGGCGATCAGACCCAGAATGGCCGCGAGCGCCAGCAGATTGGCGATGCTGGTGCCGTACATGGACCGGAATCCGTCGAGCAGCGGTTCGCCTGATTCCTTCAGACCCCACGAACCCGGCCCGATCGAGGCGTTGAAGAACAGCACGCCGAAGCCGGTCAGGATCAGGGTGAAGATGCCCAGCCGGATGCCCTTGGGCATGTCGCGGCGCGGGTCGACCGATTCCTCGGCGGCCAGGGGAAGCTGTTCGATGGCAAGGAACAGCCAGACCGCGAAAGGCAGGGCGCCCAGGACGCCGTGATATCCGTCGGGGAACCATGGCCCGCCGCCGTCCGGCAACTCGATCAGCGTCCCGTCGGGACCGACACCGATATTCATGGCCCAGCGGCCGAAATCCGCATGGGGAATGGCGCTGACGAAAAAGATCACCAGCACCGCAAGCGCCACCAGGGTGACGAAGACGGTTACCTTGAAGGACAGTTCCACGCCGAACAGGTTCATGCCCAGAAAGATCAGGTACCCGGCCAGCCAGTAGAACGGCTGGAACGAGGAGGGCGTCCCTAGGATCGCCTCCACGTAACTGCCGATGAAGAACACGATCACGGCCGGCGTCAGGATGTACTCGATATTCTCGGCGATGCCGGTGATGAACCCGCCCCACGGCCCCATCGCCGACCGCGCAAAGGAGTAGGCGCCGCCCGTATGCGGCAGGGCCGGCGACATTTCGGCAATGGAGTAGGTCAGACCGAGATACATGATCGAGATGAGGATGGTGGCGACGAACATCGAGCCCCAGCCGAAAGCCAGGCCGAAGTTCCACCCGGAGAAGTCACCCGAGATGACGGCGCCTACGCCCAGCGCCCACAGCGAAAATACCCCGGCATATCGCCGCAGCCCGCGCCGCTCGAAATACTGACCGTCGACCGTATTGTAGGAAACGCCATGCGTGCCCTTGATCTCGCTCATCTCGCGTTCCCCCGGCTGATGGCAGACGAACGGGTGACCCGCTCCGGCCCCGAAACGAAAGCTTCGGGACCTTGCGAGGGAGAGTCAATGTTCGGCGTGATCCGACCGACCAGATGGGTAACGAATTGGTCGCCGCGGGAACAGCGGCCGGGCGGCGTGCCGACGGCCAGAGACGTGCATCATAAATTACAAGACGCCGCTCTTACCGATGGGTAACATTCCTGTGGCCGAGTGCCGCGCCGGCGCCGGAATGGGGAGTGACGGGGATGCGATACGCTGTTTCCAGCTTGCGTACAGGGGCAATCGCTTGACGGTGGCAGAGGCGGCGCGCGTCGATCTTCCGCCGGGTCGCTGGCGCGGTCTTGCGCCGATTATATTTCTGGCCGTCATCATGGGCGCGGCCATCGCCGCATCCATCGGCATGGCATTCAACATCGAGGCCATCGCCAAGCGCTTTGGCGGCAGCAACGCCGCCTATGGCACATTGGCGACCGTCGAGTTGCTGTCGATCGCCGCGGGCACGCTGGCGGGCAGCCGCCTTGCCGGCCGGCTCGGGCCACGCAACGCGGCGTTTGCCGGCATGACGCTGGCGGCCGCCGCCAATTTCGGCGGCATCTTCACCGGCTCCATCGACCAGCTCATGGTGTTTCGGGTGCTTGCGGGCCTGGGCGGCGGCAGCGTGATCGCAGTGGTCATGTTCATGGCCGGGCGCAGCGACCGGCCCAATGTGCTGTTCGGCGCCCTGAACAGTTCGGTGGGCGTGCTGGGCATATTGCTGTCGATCGCCTTGCCGCGGCTGATTGGCGCCTACGACATCACCGGCGCTTATGGGCTCTATGCGGCAATGGCCGTGCTGGCCCTCGGTTTCATCGTCACCCTGCCGGGCCGCGCCGCGCCCGTGGAAGGCGAGGGCGACCAGAAGGCGCCGTCGCTGGGGATGCGGCAATGGCCGCCGCTGGTGGGGTTGGGCGTGATCTTTCTGGGGCACTCGGCGCTTGCGATCTTCATCGTCCGCATCGGCGTTGGTACCGGCGTGCCCATGACCACGCTGGGCTATGTGTTCGTGGCGGTCAGCGGCTTGTCGGTGGTGCTGCCCGTCCTGTCCGGACTTTACGGCGTCAAGGTGCCCGCGGCGCTGTTCGCCGGTGTGGTGCTCGCCATGCTTGCCATCTCGGCCAACATCATGGCCAACGCGCAGGACCTGCCCATGTTCATCATCGGCGTGGCGCTCTATGCCACCTTGCCCACGGCCATGATGCCCGTCGTGCTGACCGCATTTGCGCGGCAGGACCCCAGTGGCCGGCTGGCCGCGGCCAATCCGGCCTTCGTCACCCTGGGCGCCGCCGTTGCGCCCATCATCAGCGGCCGGGTCATCGACATCGGTGGCTATTCGCTGGTAGCCTGGATGTCGACCGCCTGTTTCCTCCTCGGCGCCCTGCTGCTTGCGGCGACCCTGTTTTCGGCCGACCGGGCGAGACGCGCGCAGGCGTGACTCTGATCCGTCTTCATGGTTAGCTTGCGTACTTGTATCGCAATGACGACCATGTTTGCCGATTGGGGAGATGACGGTGAATAAGCAGGTTAAAGGCGGCATGAAGCCCGGGGAGGCGCGCAGCGTCGGCCCCAGCGTCCAGCAGATCATCGATCGGGACGGCGACAATCCGCCCGAATGGTTCCACTCGGAATCCTGGGAATATCAGGGTGACGAGACGCTGACCGTCGAGCGCTACATCAGCCAGGACTATCACGACCTGGAAATGGAGCGGATGTGGTCGCGGGTCTGGCAGATGGCGTGCCGCGAGGAGGAAATCCCCGAGATCGGCGACAATGTGGTCTACGACATCGGCAACTTGTCGTTCATCATCGTTCGCTCGGACGACAACAGCATCAAGGCATTCAAGAACGCGTGCCTGCACCGCGGCACCCAGCTTCGCGCCGAGGACGGCTCGGTCACCCAGTTCCGCTGTCCGTTCCACGGCTGGACCTGGAACCTGGACGGATCGCTGAAAGAGATTCCCTGCAAGTGGGATTTCCCGCATGTGGATGAAGCCCAGTACAATCTGCCCGAAGTGAAGGTGGGCACCTGGGGCGGCTTCGTGTTCATCAACATGGACAAGGACGCCATGCCGCTCGAAGAGTGGCTGGGCGTGCTGCCGCAGCACTTCTCCAGTTTCCCGCTGGAGCGCCGTTACATGACGGCGAATGTCCGGCGCATCATGCCGTGCAACTGGAAGGTGGCGCAGGAAGCCTTCATCGAATCGTATCACGTGGTCGAGGCGCACTCGCAGGCCATGCCGGTGACCGGCGACGCCAACACCCAGTACGATCTCTACGGCGACCGGATCAGCCGGCTGTATACCCAGGGCGGCGTGACCAGTCCGCACCTGACGCCGCTCTCCGAACAGGAGATCGCCAACATCATGATGCAGTCGCCCAAGCTCAAGGAGCGGGGCGGCGCGCTGCCGTTGAAGCCCGGCGAAACCGCGCGCAGCCGCTACGTCAAGGTGATGCGCGAGGAACTGGAGGAACGCTTCGGCGCCGACCTCTCCTCGCTGAGCACCACGGAGATCCTCGATAACATCGAGTACTTCCTGTTCCCCAACTTCTTCCCCTGGTTCAATTTCAGCCTGCCGCTGATCTACCGGTTCCGGCCCAACGGCAACGATCCGGAAACCTCGATCATGGATGTGATGCTGCTGCATCCGGTGCCGGACGACGGGCCGCGCCCCGATCCGGCGCCGCTGAATGTCCTGCGCCCGGACCAGTCCTTCAACGAGGCGCCCGAACTCGACCAGATTTCGGCGATCTTCGAGCAGGATGTCTCCAACATGCCGCGTGTGCAGAAGGGCATGAAGATGCTGGAGAAGGGCGTCACCCTGGGCAATTACCAGGAATCCCGCCTGCGCCACATGCACCGGCTGCTCGACCGGTACATCGCCACGCCGCGAGGCGAGCCGCTGAAGAGCTAGCTCGAACCATCCGGATACGGCTTCGACTTCAGCCCCGCGGCTTGCCGCCGCGGGGCTTCACCTTGTCCATCGCCTGAGCGTCACCCGAAGGGCGGCGTCCCATGCGCGCAGCTTTCCGGAGAACGGGCCGCATCGCGCCGATGCTGCACCTGGGTTCTGACGGGCGGCCAACAATTTCAGCCGGCCCGAACGACACCTTTCACAGGCCACCGGACTGACGAGGTGAAGCGCAGGATCGCGCCCCGCTGGACGGGGCCAGAGCAGGTCCGATTCCGCTACACGCGGTGGGAACCAATGGCGGTTTCAGGCGTCTCCTTTTCAGACGTCCGACGAGGAAGTGGTACCCATAGCTATGACCTTCGCAGTTCGCATCGCGCCGGAAGCGGCGCCGCTGGATGCCGCGCTCGCCCGGTTACGCCCCGTCGCGCCAATTGCGGCACGCAGTGCGGGCCGGGCGCTGGGAGCCGCGCTCTCCAATATGCGCCGCTCCCGTTCGCCGGAGATCGCCTGGCGGGCCAGCTCTCTCACCAATACGGGTTTTCCGGTCGAGATGTCCTGGTCCTCGCGGGACTCGTCCGTGCGCTGGACCTCGGAAGCGTCGGGGCCGGATACGCCGGAGGGCGAGCGGCTCGGCCATGCCTTGCAGGTGTTGCAGGGCTTGGGCGTCAATACCGGCGTACCCGACTGGCTGATGCCGCAGACCGGTCAGGCGCTGCGGTTCGGCGCCTGGGTCAGCGGCCGCCATGACGGCGAGGGCGACCGGTACAAGCTGCATGTCGATATGGCCGGCGCCGAGCTGCCGGTCGACCTGCTGCGTCCCTCGATCCTGCACTCGATTCCGTCCCGAATCGTCTGGCGCATGGCCGGCATCGACGGCAGCGCCGGGACGGTCGAGCTTTATGGCCGGTTGCAGAAACCCGAAATATGGGAGACCGAGCGGCTGCTGATCCGTTGCGGTCTGCATGTGAACGCGGTCATCGACCTGGCATCCCATCTGACCGGCCGTCCGTGCGAGGATTATCTGTTGCCCGGCGATGCCGGCCTTAGCCTTGCCACCCTTGACGGGCGTCTGGTCGCGGCCGGATTTTTCGTCCAGGCCGGACCCATGCTCGGCGGCGATGAGACAGTCAGCCGCAAGTTGCGGGAGTTGGCCAGGCGATACGGTTGGGACACGGCGATTTACGAAGCCATGCTTGGGAACGGCGCCCCTGACAGGACGGGCCGGCACGGCATGATCGGCTTCGGCGTCACCGAGGAAGGCAAGCCATGGCTGCAGGTGGGCCTGCGGCCCTGAAGCCACGGCGTTCGCCTTGAATCGGGTGAACTGCGGCGGCTCCGGGGACCGGTGCGCTTGATCCTGCGCGCCCGCCGGCACCATCCGACGCCTTCAGTATCCGCCTGAGGAACCATGTCCATCCTGCGCGGTTGAAACGGGCGAGGGCTGGGACTCTGGAAAGGAACTCCGATGACCGATATCGCCAATGCCAGGATACTTATTCTCGCCACCGACGGGTTCGAGAAATCCGAACTGATGGAGCCGCGCCGGCAGCTGCGGGAACAGGGTGCGACCGTGCATGTCGCATCCCCCAAGTCCGGCCAGATCAAGGGCTGGGAAGACGGCGACTGGAGCGGCGCCGTGCCCGTCGATATGGAACTCGGCGCCGTAAGCGCCAATGAATACGACGCGCTGGTATTGCCCGGCGGCGTGATCAACCCGGACCTTCTGCGCACCGAGGAAAAGGCCATCGACATCATCCGGGAGTTCTACGGTGCCGGCAAGACCGTGGCGGCGATCTGTCATGGCCCGTGGCTGCTGGTCGAAGCCGGGTTGATCGGCGGCAAACAGGTTACCTCCTACCCCTCGATCCGCACCGACGTCGAGAATGCCGGCGGCCACTGGCGTGACGAGGATGTCGTCGTCGACCAGGGCCTGGTGACCAGCCGTTCACCGGATGATCTGCCCGCCTTTATCGCCAGCATCGTCGAGGAGATCGGCGAGGGTACTCACGAGAGGCAATCAGCGGCATAGGCGCGCCGGCCCAAGGTCCAGATGGAAGTGGTCGGCATGCGCGGCGTTGTAGTCGGGGCCCAGGACCGTATTGAAGAACCGGCACGCCCCGTCATGGGCCTCCTGCAGGAAGCGGCCTTTGGCGGTGTCCTTGCCCCAGTCGCGCCGTACCGACACGATCTGCCCGTCCTGTAGCCGGAAGGCGGCGATGTCGAGGGCGTTCGCCGTGGCATGCTGGCTGCGCCGGCCGGAGTCGCCGCCGCCGATATTGCGGCAGGCATAACTGCCGAGGTGATCGATGCGGGCAAGGCCGCTTCCCAAGTGGCGGCGGGCGGCGAGGTCGGCAAGGTTCTCGTACCAGTAAAGCCCGGCGGCGAGCGCGCAGGTCGCTTGAAATCCGCTGCTGTAGGGGATGTGCGACCGGACGATGCTCACGCCGCCCGACAGGCCGCAGCCGTTGCGCTCGGGGCGGTCGGGCAGCGCCTCGTAGCGGAGCTCCGATCGGTCCAGCGCCGCCCGGCACGCCGCCACGTCCCTTGCAAGGCCATTGATCTGGAGTTTCGCGAACCACCCCGGTTCATGCTCCAGCTCAACGTCGCTCCACGGCGCGAAATTGGGCGGCACCTTGACCCATCCCAGGTGAACCGCCAGCGCCGTTGCGGCGCCGGCGAGCAGCAAAATTCCCATGAACCATCTGGCCGTCCGCAATGCTCTGCCCTTTGTCGCTGATCAATGGAAACCCGCACGGATGCCATTGGTTCTCCCGAGCGTGCCACGAGATGGGAGGACGCGGTGCAAGGCCCGGAACCTTCGGCCTGCTGGATCGTAATTATTGGTAGATGGCCCGGCAGGCGGCGCGGCCGAGGCCCGAGGGGCATTCATTCTTGTACGCGCTCGGTGTTCCGGTCGCCACTGAACTGGGAAATCTCATGAACGACGTCTCAGCCGTCTATGTCAGGGAACAGGTCATGCAGATCAGGGTTGGCTACGACCTGATCTACGAGTGCTGTCAGCCGACGCCGATGATCGTGACCCTCAATATCCATCCGGACCGGGCGGGCGACATCATCGTCCCCGACACCATGTCGACCGATCCGCAGGTGCCGCTGACCCATTATATGGACGGCTACGGTAACAAGTGTACGCGGCTGGTCGCGCCGGCGGGACAGATCCGCATTGGCGCCGAGGCGGTGGTGCGCGACAGCGGTTTCCCCGATCCGGTTGCCGAGGACGCCCAGCAGCTGGCGGTCGAGGAGCTTCCCCATGAAACGCTGGTTTATCTGCTGGGCAGCCGCTATTGCGAGACCGACCGTCTCGCCGGCTTCGCCTGGGCCAAATTCGGTGATGTTGCAGGCGGCTGGCAAAGGGTCCAGGCGGTGGTCGATTTCGTCCACGACCATCTGCGCTTTTCCTATCCTGACGCACGCCCGACTCGCACGGCGCTCGATGCGTTCACCGAGGGCAAGGCGGTGTGCCGCGACTTCGCCCACCTGTCGATCACCCTGTGCCGCGCCCTCAATATCCCGGCGCGCTACTGCACCGGCTATCTGGGCGACATCGGTGTACCGCGCGACCCGGCGCCCATGGATTTCTCGGCCTGGTTCGAGGTGTTTCTCGGCGGCCGGTGGTACACCTTCGACGCCCGCCACAACACGCCGCGCATCGGCCGCATCGTCATTGCCCGCGGCCGTGACGCCTCGGACGTGGCGATCACCAGCACCTTCGGTCCCCACCAGCTGCGCCAGTTCAAGGTCTGGACGGACGAAGTTGTGGGCTGACATCGGGCCGGATGACAATTTTCCAACTTTGGCGCAGAATTCCGGGGTAACTCTCGCGGGAGTGGCCCATGACTCCTCGTATCTGGGTGTTCGCCGCCGCTGGCGTCTGGCTGGCTTTCTTCATTGCTTCCTTCGTCGCCTTCAATGCCATGAGCCCGACGGGCGACGACTTTGCGCGCGGTATGAAGCGGGCCGGTACGCTGCTCACCTGGCAGGCGGGCGCCATGTCTGCGGCGATGGCGGCCTTCGTTCTCGCCCTGCGCCGAAGCGTACCCCGCACGATCGGCACCGCTCTCGCCGGTTTCGCGCCCATGGTGGTGATGGTGCTGGAATTATTGGTTGTCGTCGCCTTGGTGGTGTGGGTTGCGACCCGCGACCCCGCCGACCGGATCGAGCGATTCTATTACCCGGATGGCTCCCCGACCCAGCGCCTCAGGTAAGCCGCAGCGCCGGGGCTTCGATCCGACGGTACGCCTGAGCCAGCTTGTCCGCCCAGGCCGCGGCCGTCTCCGGCGTGCGGATGCCGTCCTGCCGGGTTTCGACCAGCACATGCGGAATATCATGCCGCTCGCCGTGCACGGGAATGGAATAATCGCTGTCGGGCGTGACGGCATAGGGCTGATTGTCGCCGACAACCGTTCCATCCTGGCGCAGCGCCGGGATCAGCAGCCGCGCCAGCCGGTCGTCCCTGCCATAGGCGATGGCGATAGGCCACGGGCGGGGACCATCGCCCATATCCGGGGTGAAGCTGTGGATCGACAGCAGCAGGGTGGGACGCCCGCGGCGCTTCTCCAGCATGTCCTCGATAGCGGCGTGATAGGGCTGGTGCAGTTGGTCTATCCGCGCGGCGCGGTCTTCTGGTGCGATGGCGGCATTTCCGGGCACGGTAACGCCGCCACTCACAGGGGCGATGAGCTGGGTGTTCGCCAGCGGGCGGTTGCAGTCGATCACCAGCCGGGAATATCCGCTCAGCACAAGCGGCGCATCGAGCAGCACCGACAATCGCCGTGCCATATGCGCGGCGCCCGGGTCCCAGGCGATGTGGTCCGCGCGTTCTCCGTCGCTCAGGCCCAGCGTGCCGAGCCGCCGGGGAATCCGGTTCGATGCGTGGTCGCAAATCAGGAAGGCGGCACTTCTGCCACCGGCATTGACGATCTCGAATGCCGGCGGGTCATCCGGCTGCAGCAGCGTCTCGTCCACGATTCCGTCCACACCTTCCGTCCTGTTCTTGTGCCGGGCCGCTTATATCAGATAAGCAGGTCGAAGGCGGTTTCTTGGCCGCAGGAAAGGATCTGACCATGACCATCGGCAACGAGAATGACCTGGAGAAGCTCCGGGAGATCGGCGGCATCGTCGCCCGTGTGCTGCACGCCATGGGCGAGGCGCTGCGCCCCGGCATCAGCACTGGCGAGATCGACGCGCTGGGCCGCCGGATGCTCGACGAGGCGGGCGCCGTGTCCGCGCCGGAACTGGTCTATGGCTTTCCGGGCGCCACCTGCATCAGCGTCAACGAGGAAATCGCCCACGGCATTCCCGGCGACCGGGTGATTCGCGGCGGTGATCTGGTCAACATCGACGTGTCGGCCGAAAAGGACGGCTATTTCGCCGATACCGGCGCCTCGTTTCCCGTGGGCAACGTTCAGCCTCGGGTGCACCGGCTGTGCCGCGACGGCAAACGGGCGCTGTGGACCGGTATCCGGCAGGTGAAGACCGGCAATTCGCTGGGCGCCATCGGCACCGCCATCGGCGAATTCGCCCGCCGCAATCGCTATACGCTGGTGCGGAACCTGGCGAGCCACGGCGTCGGCCGGTCGCTGCACGAGGATCCCGAACATATTCCCACCTGGCCCGACCTGTCCGAACGCCGCCGTATCCGCGACGGACTGGTGTTTACCATCGAGCCGTTCCTGTCGCTGGGCGCCCAGTGGGCGGCCGATTCCGCCGGTGACGAATGGACCCTGCTCAGCCAGCCGACCGCGCCGACCGTGCAGTACGAGCACACCATGGTCGCGACGCCGCGCGGCGCGGTCGTGGTCACCCAGCTGACCTGAGCGGACGTGTGCAAACAAATCGCTTTATATTGCGCCGCAAACCCATAATTTGGCTCCGTGCAGGCGCGGTGTCCTGAGTTGCTTGGAAGATTGATATGAAAGCCGTTGAAGGGTTCATTGAACGATCGATGTTCGCCAGCCGATGGCTGATGGCGCCGTTCTACATTGGCCTCATCCTCTCGCTGATCCTGCTGCTGATCAAGTTCATGCAAGAGCTGTGGCATGTCGCGCCCCATGTGCTCGAGCTTTCCGAATCCGCGACGATCCTGGCCATTCTGGGGCTCATCGACCTGTCGCTTGCCGGCAACCTGCTGTTGATCGTGATCTTCTCGGGCTACGAGAATTTCGTGTCCAAGATTCATATCGGCGATCACGAGGACAAGCCGGACTGGATGGGCAAGGTGGACTTCAGCGGCCTGAAGCTGAAGCTGATTGCCTCCATCGTCGCCATCTCCGGCATCCAGCTGCTGAAGAGTTTCATGAACATCTCGGCGGTGCCGGAAAGCCAGTTGATGTGGATGGTGATCGTCCATCTGACATTCGTGCTGTCGGGCGTGATGCTGGCGGTCATGGACCTGATTACCGTCAAGGCGCACAAGATGGGCGGCAAGCACTAGGCGCAGGCCTGATCCCAGCCTCTTGTGACGGAAGTATCATGCCTGTATGACGGTTGGACCGGGGCAGGGGAACCGCCGTGATCGGGTGCTGCGCGCCCTAGCGGGGGAAGAAGGCGCCAAAGGCGCCGCGCGGGGTTCTTGATCCGGCTGTATCGTCCACCATGGCAGGATCGCCCGATGTCGTCTTCAGCGGAATCCCTCGGCAAGCGCAACCGGCTCGTAATCACCGCCTCGACTTTGGGCACCGTCTTCGAGTGGTACGACTTTTTCATCTACGGCACGCTGGCCGCGCTGCTGGCGCAGCACTTCTTTCCGGGTGAAAGCGGCACTGCCGCGTTCCTGAAATCGCTTGCGGTGTTCGGCGCGGGCTTTCTGGTGCGCCCGCTTGGCGGCATTGTTTTCGGCCATATCGGAGACCTGATCGGCCGCAAATACACCTTCCTCGTCACCATCACCATGATGGGGCTGGCGACGGCGGCCATCGCAGTTATCCCGTCCTATGAAACCATCGGCATCTGGGCGCCGATCCTGCTGGTTACGGCCCGCCTGCTGCAGGGCCTGGCGCTGGGCGGCGAATATGGCGGCGCGGCAATCTACGTGGCCGAGCACGCCCCGCCGGGCAAGCGCGGCTTCTATACCAGCTTCATCCAGATGTCGGCGGGCGCAGGTTTCCTGCTGTCGATTCTGGTCGTACTGGGGTCGAAGGCCCTTGTGTCCGAGGCAGTATTCGACGACTGGGGCTGGCGCATTCCGTTCGCCTTCTCGCTGGTGATCCTGTCGATCTCGCTCTACATCCGCCTCAAGCTGTCGGAGAGCCCCGTCTACGCCGCGATGAAGGCCGAGGGCAAGACCTCGAAGCACCCGCTGAAGGAAGCCTTTTCGACCTGGTCCCGCGCCCGTCTGGTGCTGGTCGCCCTGTTCGGCGTCGCCGCCGGCCACACCGTCATCTGGTACACCGCCCAGTTCTCGGTGCTCTATTTCCTGCGCGACACCATGCGGCTCGACGCCAGCCATTCCGAGATCATCATGGCGATCTCGGTCGCCCTTGGCATGCCGTTGATGATCCTGATGGGCTGGGTGTCCGACAAGGTGGGCCGCAAGAAGGTGCTGCTGGCCGGCTACGGCCTCTCGGTGCTGCTGGTGTTTCCGCTGTTCCATGCGCTGGCTGGCGCCGCCAATCCGGCCATGGCCGAGGCCATGAAACTGGCGCCCGTCACCGTCGCCTCGACCGACTGCCCGTATGACGCCTTTGCCGAGAAGCAGACCACCGAATGCGCCCGCGCCATGGCCTTCCTCGCCAAGCGCGGCATCAGTTACGAACGGGTGCCGGGCGAGCCGGGCAAGGACGTGGTGATCAGCTTCGGCGGCGTCAATATCGAGGGTCTCGACGAGGAAGCGCTGGTGGTCGCCATCACCGCCGCAGGTTACCCGCTTACCGCTGATACCGAGCGGACCAATTATCCGCTGGTGATCCTCATCGTGCTGGCGCTGATCTTCCTGTCGGCGATCGCCTATGGTCCCGTCGCGGCGATCCTGACCGAGTTGTTCCCGGCCAAGGTGCGTTATACCTCGCTGTCGGTGCCATACCATTTCGGCACCGGCTGGTTTGGCGGCCTGCTGCCGTTCGTGTCGCAATACATCATCGTCTCGACCGGCGATGTCTATTCCGGCCTCTGGTATATGACCGGCGTGGTGGTGGTCGGCTTCCTGGTGGTGCTGTTCTTCCTGCCCGAGACCCGCGACCGCGACATCACGGCGTGATGTTGGGCTCGGGCGGCTTGCGCAAGGGACTGCGCCGGCCGCTGTACAGGTAGTAGACGACCAGCCCGATCACGACCCAGACGCCAAAGCGGATGATCGTGCCGGACATCAGGCTGGTGAACAGCACCAGGCAGCCCAGAATCGCCAGCCCGCAGACCAGCAGCGGGGCCGGGCAGCGGAAGGGACGCGGCCGGTCGGGTTGGGTGCCGCGCAGGATGAGCACGGCCATCGACACCACGATGAAGGCGAGCAGGGTGCCGGCATTGGCCAGTTCGACGATGTCCTCGATGGGGAATACGCCCGCCATGACCACGATCGCGGCGCCGGTCACCAGGGTTACCACGTGCGGCGTGCCGCGCTTGCCGTGAACCCGCGCGAACACCGGCGGCAGCAATCCGTCCCGCGCCATGGCGAAGAAGATGCGGGTCTGGCCGTAGATCATCACCATGATCACGGTCGGCAGGGTGATGATGGCGCCGGCCGCGATGATGTCGCCGGCGGTGCCGTGGCCCAGCGTCCGCACCAGGAAGGCAAGCGGCTCGTCGCTGTGCATCACCCGCTCGAACGGCAGCGCGCCAACCGAGACGGCGGCCACGATCATGTAGATGACCGTGCAGACCAGCAATGAGCCGATGATCCCCAGCGGCAGGTCCCGGTTGGGATTTCGCGTCTCCTCGCCGGCGGTCGAGATGGCGTCGAATCCCAGATAGGCGAAGAAGATCAGGCTGGCGGCCGACAGCACGCCGCCATAGCCGTAAGGCAGGAACGGCTCGTAATTGCGCGCCTCCACGTAAGGCGCGGCGAATACCACGAACAGGGTGAGCGCCGCCAGCTTGATGGCGACCAGAACGGCGTTGACGGTGGCGCTCTCACGCGTGCCGATCACCAGCAGCAGCGTGACCACGCAGGCGATGAACATGGCGGGCAGGTTGAGGATGCCGCCGTCGAACCAGCCATTGCTCAATACCAGCGGGATCTGCCAGCCGGCGTCGTTCATCCAGCCGGTCACATAGGCCGACCAGCTTGCGGCCACGGCGCTGGCGGCGATGGCGTATTCCAGGATCAGGCACCAGCCGACGATCCAAGCCGCCATCTCTCCCAAGGTTGCGTAGGTATAGGTATAGGCGCTCCCGGCCACCGGGATCATCGACGCCAGCTCGGCGAAGGCCAATGCTGCCATGGCGCAGACGAAACCGGCGATGACGAAGGCCAGGATCAGCCCTGGACCGGCTCGCTCGGCGCCGATCCCGGTCAGCACGAAGATGCCGGTGCCGACGATGGAGCCCACGCCGATCAGGGTCAGGTGAATGGGGCCGAGGCTACGCTTCAGGCGGCTTGTGCCGTCACGGTCGCCCAGATGTTCGATCGGCTTGACCCGCCACCTGCCCTCAGCCATGCGAACTCCCCTCTCATGGACCGTCGTCCACAAGACGGTACCCCAGGCTGCGTCAGGGAACGACCGGTTTTGATGGGGCGGAAATTATTGGAACCGTTCCAAGGTGCCCGCGTTGCTCCCATATCCCGGCGCGACGGCCGGACCCACCTGAAGCAACGGGGATCGAACATGGCGAAGAAACCTTCGACGGCGGCGGACGTGTCCAGGGGCAAGGGCGACGAACTGCACCAGACGGCGGGTGCGGGCCATCCGCCGCTCACCACCAATCAGGGCGTTGTGATCTCGGACAACCAGAACTCGCTGACCGTCGGTGCGCGCGGGCCGACCCTGCTTGAGGACTTCGTGCTGCGCGAGAAGATCATGCACTTCGACCACGAGCGCATTCCGGAGCGCATCGTGCATGCGCGCGGTTCGGCGGCCCATGGATTTTTCGAGGTCTACAAATCGCTCAGCAAGTTCACCAAGGCCGACTTCCTGCAGCGGCCCGGTGAGAAGACCAAGGTGTTCGCGCGATTCTCGACGGTGGCGGGCGGCGCGGGCTCGGGCGACACGCCGCGCGACGTGCGCGGCTTCGCCGTGAAGTTCTATACCAATGAGGGAAATTTCGATCTGGTGGGCAACAACATCCCGGTGTTCTTCATCCAGGACGCCATCAAGTTCCCCGACCTGATCCATTCGGTGAAGATGGAACCGGATCGGGGCTTCCCGCAGGCAGCATCCGCCCATGACACCTTCTGGGATTTCATCTCGCTGATGCCCGAGAGCATCCACATGGCGACCTGGGCGATGTCCGACCGCGCGATCCCGCGCTCGGTGCGCTTCATGGAGGGTTTCGGTATTCACACCTTCCGGCTGGTGGACGCCAAGGGAAAATCAACCTTCTGCAAGTTCCACTGGCGGCCCAAGCAAGGGATGCAGTCGCTGATCTGGAACGAATCCGTCAAGATTTACGGCGCCGATTTCGATTATCACCGCCGCGATCTCTGGGAAGCGATCGAGCGTGGCGACTACCCGGAATGGGAACTGGGCCTGCAGCTGTTCAGCGAGGAGGAGGCCAACGATTTCGACTTCGATGTGCTCGATCCCACCAAGATCATCCCGGAGGAAGTGGTGCCGCTGACCATGGTCGGACGCCTCGTGCTCGACCGGAACCCGGACAATTTTTTCGCCGAAACCGAACAGGTCGCCTACTGCCCCGCCAATATCGTGCCGGGCATCGATTTCTCGGACGATCCGTTGCTGCAGGGCCGGTTGTTCTCCTATCTCGATACCCAGCTCAAGCGCCTGGGCAGTCCCAATTTCCACGAGATTCCGATCAACCAGCCGATCTGCCCCATGCAGAACTTCCAGCGGGACGGCCATATGCGCCAGACGGTGAACAAGGGCCGCGTCAATTACGAACCCAACTCCCTCGGCGCTGACGGCCCGCGCGAATGCCCGCAGCGCGGCTTCACGACCTATGCGGCGCCCGAACGCGACGGCAAGACCCGGATTCGTCCCGAATCCTTCGCCGATCACTATTCGCAGGCCCGGCAGTTCTATCGCAGTCAGACCGAAACCGAGCAGGGCCATATTGCCTCGGCCTTTACCTTCGAGCTGTCGAAGGTCGAGACGCCGGCGATCCGGCAGCGGGTGGTGAGCCATCTGGTCCATGTGGATCCGGCACTGGCCCGGCAGGTGGCGGACGGACTCAACATCACCGTGCCAAAGCCGGCCGACACGGCGGTCGAACCGATCGACCTGCCGCCGTCGCCGCCGCTGAGCATCATCGCCAAGGCGCCGAAGTCCATTTCGGGCCGCACCGTGGCATGCCTTGTGACGGACGACGCCGATGCCGGCACGGTCGCGGCACTGCGCAAGGCGGTCGAGGCGGAAGGCGGCGTCCTGATGGTGATCGCCCAGAAGGTCGGCGGACCGCACGATGCGAAGGGCAAGCTTGCCGCCTCGCCGTCGGTGCTGTTCGACGCGGTGGCGCTCGTCGTCACCGAGGCGGGAGCCGATGCGCTGGCCAAGGACCCGGACGCCCGGGATTTTGTCGCCGACGCCTGGCGGCACCTGAAGGTTATCGGTCATGCCGCCGGTGCCGCGCCGTTGCTCGAGGCGGCGGGGATTTCCCCCGGCGAGGACGAAGGCGTCGTCCCACTGGGCAAGGACGGCGTCACTCCGTTCATCGATGCCGCCAAGTCGCTCAGGGTGTGGGCGCGGGAGAAAAGACTGGCTGGCTGATCCGCTCCCTGAAAGCTTTGCCGTAGCGTACGATCCAGATACGATGCGGCAAACCAGATCTGAGGGGGGCGTGCTCGGTGAAGCCGCCTGGACGGTACATGACGCGGTTCGCGGCCAGCTTGCACGCGAGAGTCCTGCTGCTGACCGTCGCGATCTTTATCGCGACGGCCGGCGCGGCATTTCTGGCGTTCGACCACCTGGTGGACCGTGCCGTGGTACGGCTCGGGACCCTTTTTGCCGAAAAGCAGGTGCAGTTCGACCGCTACCGCGGTCTCGAGACCCTGTTCCGCGAGGCCTCGCTGGCGCAGACCCTGGCGCGGTCTCCCGCAATCATCGAATGGGCGCGGAACGAGGACGATCCTGGCGACAGACAGCGCGGCATGGCGGAACTCGAGCACTATCGGCTGGCGTTCAAGGACCGCAGCTACTTCATGGTGATCGGCAAGTCCGGCAACTACTATTTCAACGACCGCGACAATACCTATGAGGGCAACCAGCTGCGTTACACGCTGGCGCCGGACAATGCCCGCGATGGCTGGTATTACAAGACCATCGCCTCGGGCCACGATTGCCAGCTCAACGTGGATCACGACGACAATCTGCGGGTCACCAAGGTCTGGGTGAACTGTCCGGTGCGTGATGGCGACACGGCCGTTGGCATGATCGGTACCGGCATCGACCTGACCGACTTCATCCGCGAGGTTGTGGATTTTCCCCAGAAGGGAATCGACAGCGTGTTCGTCGACCGGAGCGGCGCCATCCAGGCGCACCGCGATCCGCGCATGGTTGACTTCCACAGCCTGACCAAAGACGCCAAATCGAAGAAAACCATCTTCCGCCTGCTTGACCGTCAGGGGGACCGCGAGGCGCTTGCCGAGATGATGGAACGGGTCATCGCCGAGAAGAACCGTGTCGAATCCCGCTTCGTCGAGATCGATGGGCACCGGGTGCTGGCAGGCGTCGGCTATCTGGACCGGATCGGCTGGTTCAACGTCACGCTGATGGACGTGGACATGCTGATCGAGCGGCAAATGTTCAATCCCATCGGCGGCGCCCTGACCCTGGCTATCGCGGCGGCGACGCTGCTGATCACCTTGTTGTTCCGGCAGGCGGTGCTGAACCGCATCGGCCGGCTGGAGGATTCCGTGCGGCGTGTCGAGGGCGGCGATTTCGCCGTCGATCCTGTCGACTCCTCCCGTGACGAGTTAGGCCGGCTGTCGCGCGCTTTTGCCGATATGGCCCGGAGCGTGGGCGACAATACGAGGCTGCTCGAAGAGCGGGTGCAGGAGCGCACCGAAAAGCTGGAGCGGCTCGCGCATGTGGACCCGCTGACCGAGGTGTACAACCGTCGCGGATTTGTCCATGCCGCCGCGCAGGAGCGAAACCGGGCGGCACGCAACCGGCAGTCCATGGGGCTCCTGCTCATCGACATCGACATGTTCAAGAACGTCAACGATGGCTATGGCCATCACGGCGGCGACCAGGTTCTGATCGAGATGGCGCGCCGGCTGGGCAGGAGCCTGCGCAGTTATGACGTGGCGGCGCGATGGGGCGGCGACGAGTTCGTGGTGCTGCTGTCCAATGTCGAACTGGATACGCTGGGCGCGGTGGCGCAAAAGATCGCGGACGCGCTCAGTTCGACGCCCGTGATGCTGGAGGACGGCCGCGAGGTCGAGGTCACCACCAGCATCGGCGCCTCCGTTGCCGATCCCGAAGAGCCGGTCGACCGCATTATCGCCCGTGTCGACGCGGCCCTCTATACGGCCAAGGGGACCGGCCGCAACCGGGTGATTGTTCTGGATACGCCATAGCGCTTCACGGGGACGGGACGGCTGGTCTATGATCCGCCCGTCAGACGAAGTCAGCCACGGGAGCCATGCCATGGACGAACCCGCGTCTCCTACGCCCGAGACAGTTGCGTGCCAGCCTCGCAAACACAGACCGCTCACGCCTCTGCAGAAGCGCCTTTACGCGATCCTGGCGGCACTGGGACTTGTGCTCGTCAGCCTCGCGTTCTACCTGGCGAATTCCAGCCTGCCGGGATTTGTCATCGGTGGCATGGCCGGTGCCGGTGGCTCGCTGCTGGCGATCGGCGCCATGATGCTGTTCCACCGGCCCGAAGGATAACGATCACGCCGCTTCCGGGCCGGAACACCGGCCTACCTGTGGGCGTTGCCCAAGACAGGCAGATACTCGGGAACCAAGGTGAGGATTACCGAAGGCGTTATCGAACTATTCGCCACACAGACCTCGATCGGCGAAATGGCGGCACGCATGGGACTTGCGGTGCTGCTCGGAGCCTTGCTGGGAATCGAGCGTGAATATCGCAACCGCCCCGCAGGGCTGCGCACCCACATGCTCGTGGCGCTCGCCGCCTGCACCTTCATGATCATCGCGCTGGAAGTGTTCTCCAGGTCCCAACACCTGGACGGCCGCAATTCCATCGACCTGTTGAGGGTGATCGAGGCAGTGACCGCGGGCGTGGCGTTTCTTGCCGCCGGCACCATCATCACCTCGGGCACCCGTGTCGCCGGCCTGACCACCGGCGCGTCGCTGTGGCTGACCGGCGCTGTGGGCCTTGCCTGCGGCATCGGCTATTATGTGGTGGCGGGCCTGGCGACCATTCTGGCCCTGTTCATCCTGGTCATCATCCGCGTGCTCGAGCGGTTCATGCCGACCGACGATACCCATCCGGGCCGGCCGGCAAAGCACGTAGGGGACAGGAATGCTGGCAACAGCCCGGCCGACGTATGAAATTCATGGGCAGCGCCCGGCAATGACGGGCCGAGACAAGGAGAGATACATGTCGAACTGGAAAACGATCGCGGGCATGGCGGCATTGGCCTGCGCGATTGCCGCCCCGGCCTGGGCCGAGGAATCCACCAAGCCCGCCTCGGGCAGTGAAACCGGCAAGCCGGCGCCCGGCGGCGCCAGCGCGGTGCTCAAGGACCAGAAGGGCGCCGTCGTAGGCACCGTGACGCTGACTCCGGGCGGATCAGGCATCGCCATGACCGGCAAGCTGACAGGCCTGACAGCTGGCAGCCACGGCTTCCACATCCACGAAAAGGGCGTCTGCGAGGGCGACTTCGCCACTGCCGGCGGTCATTTCAATCCGGGACACGCCAAGCACGGCATCCTCAACGATGCGGGCCGCCATGCCGGCGATCTGCCGAACATCGAGGCATCCGCGTCGGGCGAGGCGACGGTGGACATGTTCCTCACCGGTGTTTCGCTGAAGCCGGGCGCCGACAACTCGCTCGCGGACGAGGACGGCACCTCGTTCGTGGTTCATGCCGGCCCCGACGACTACAAGAGCGATCCGTCCGGCAATTCCGGCGGCCGCGTCGCCTGTGGCGTGCTCGAGTTGGCCACGCCTGCGGCGGCGTCCGAATAAGCCTGTGCAGAGGCGGCCCCGTCGGCGACCGGGGCCGCCTGTTGCGTTGTCCGAATTCCGACCGCTAGTGAGCGTCCTTCTCGGCGTTGCGCTTGCGGGTCTCGGCGGCTTTCTTGGCCGATTCCGAGCGCTCGGCGGCCGATCGTGACGCCGAGGCGGCGCCGCCCTTGCGGCCGCCTTTTTTCGCCGCCTCGTGGGTATCCTTCTTGCCGCGGCCCGAGCCGCTCTTGTTGCCGCCGCCGCTCTCCTTGTTGACGGTGGCCCAGGCGCGGCGTTCTGCTTCTTCTTGGCCGACGCCGCGCTTCTCGTAACCTTCCTCGATATGCTCGGCCTTGCGCTTCTGCTTGTCCGTATAGGCGGATTTGTCTCCCTGGGGCATGGCGTGTCTCCTTGCTGTGGTGGTTTCTGGAGAACGTGCCAGTTCCGGTGACGTTCCGGCGGGCACCGATTTTCGGCCCGGGCGATCAAGCTGGACGAGCTGACCCGCGCAACAGAGGAAGCGCGCTGCTCGACCAGCCTTCAGATAGCCGAGCAGGCTAGCTCGCCATGAGATCGCCGCCGTTCGGATGCAGCACCTGGCCAGTCATGTAGCTGGAATCGTCGCAAGCCAGGAACAGGTGGCACGGCGCCACCTCGTTGGGCTCGCCGGGCCGCCCCAGGGGCGTGTCGCCGCCGAACTCGGCCACGTGGTCGGCGTCGAAACTGGCGGGTATCAGGGGTGTCCAGATCGGCCCCGGCGCGACACCGTTGACCCGAATGCGGCGGTCGGCCAGCGAACTGGCCAGCGAGCGGGTAAACGACACCACCGCGCCGCGCGTCGCCGCATAGTCCATCAGGTGGCTGCTTCCCCGGTACGCCGTCACCGAAGCGGTGTTGACGATGGCGGCGCCCGGCTTCAGGTAGTCGAGCGCTGCCTGGACCATGAAGAAATAGCCGTAAACGTTGGTGCGAAAGGTACGCTCGATCTGCCCGGGCGGGATATCGCGTACATCCTTGCGGGGGTGCTGCTCGGCGGCGTTGTTCACCAGCACGTCCAACCGGCCAAAGCGGTCCATCACCTGCTTCACCGCGTGATCGCAGAAGGCGGGGTCGCCCACGTCGCCCTCGATGGAAAAGCACTCGCTGCCTTCGGCTTCGACGATATCCTGGGTTGCCTTGGCGTCTTCGGTTTCCTCCAAATAGACGATTGCGACCCTGGCGCCTTCGCGGGCGAACAACGCCGCCACCGCGCGGCCGATACCGCTGTCGCCGCCGGTGATCAGCGCTACTTTGCCTTCGAGCCGCATGGACCCCGGAAAGCGCGGCTCGTAGTGCGGCCGCGGCCGCATCTGGCGTTCTTCTCCGGGCTGGTGGTCCTGATGCTGGGCGGGTTTCGTGCCTGAATGTTCGGCCATGGCCAACTCCTTGCGATGATCTTGACCGATCAACCGGAAGGGGGCCGCTTTGTTCCTCAGGCTGCCGCCAGGTAGTGGATGCTGAACAGCGACCTGGGATCCTGCCATGTCCGCATCACACGAAAGCCGGCGCTCTCGGCCGCCAGGGCGAATTCGGCCACCGAGTATTTGTAGGAATTTTCGGTGTGGATCGTCTCGTCCCGCTCCATTGCAAATTGCCGGCCCGCCACCTCGAATTGCTGGTCGGTGGTCGAGCGCAGGTGCATCTCGATGCGCCCCTCGGTCTCGTTGTAGAACGCCAGATGCCGGAAATTGCCGAGGTCGATGGAGCCGCCAAGTTCCCGGTTGATCCGCCGCAGCACATTCAGATTGAATTCGGCGGTCACGCCTGCGTCGTCATTGTAGGCCGGGTCCAGGATGTCGCGTCCCTTGCGCAGGTCGACGCCGACCAGGAAGCCGTCCTCCGGCGCCAGCATGGCGCGCACATCGGCCAGGAACTGCCGGGCTCGGCTGCGCTCCATGTTGCCGATGGTGGAGCCGGGAAAGAAGGCGAGCTTCCGGCCGCCGGACAGGGCGTCGTGCGGCACGGCCACGGGGGCGCTGAAGTCGGCGACGATCCCGCCCACGGACATATCCGCATAGTCACGGGCCAGATCCTCGATGGCCGGCTCGAGTGCGGCGCGGCTGATGTCGATGGCCACATAGGCGCCCGGGCTGGGGAGCGCATCGAGCAGCCGCCGGATCTTGGCGTCCGAGCCGCTGCCGAACTCGATCACCGTGACGTCGCGGCCGGCGATGCCGGCCACGTCGGGGCCGATATCCGACAGCAGCTTGAGTTCGGTACGGGTCACGTAATATTCCGGCGTCTGGCAGATGCGCTCGAACAGGTCCGAGCCGCGCGCGTCGTAGAAATATTTTGGCGGAATCTGCTTCTGGGGCTTGGCCAGGCCCTCCAGCACGTCGGCGGCGAAGTTGTCTTTCGGCGGGTGCCGGTCCAGCAGAAACGCCGGCACGGCGCCGGACGATGACGGCTGGGCCTGGTCGGAGACGCCGGAAGCGACAGCAGGCTTGTCCATTATCATTCGTCCTTTGCCAACCGGATTCCCGAAAATTGCCAGCGGGCGTCGGGAGGAAAGAAATTGCGGTAGGTGGCGCGCACATGGCCTGAGGGTGTGGCGCAACTGCCGCCGCGCAGCACCATCTGGTTGCTCATGAACTTGCCGTTGTATTCGCCGATGGCGCCTTCAGCCGCCCGGTAGCGCGGATAGGGCGCATAGGCGCTCATGGTCCATTCCCAGACATCGCCGAACATCTGGCGCAGGCCCGGTTCGCTGCAGGCGCGGGGTTCCATCTGGCCGAGGTCGAGGTAATGGCCTCCGGCCGCCTGGCTTCGGGCCGCAATTTCCCATTCCGCCTCGGTCGGCAGCCTGTGTCCGGCCCAGGCCGCATAGGCCGCCGCCTCGTAATAGCTCACATGGCATACCGGCTCGGCCGGATCGACAGCCTCGCGGCCATGCAGGGTGTAGCGCGTCCACCCGCCGTCGCGCTGTTCCCAATAGAGGGGGGCGCTCCAGCCGTGCTCGCCGACGATGGTCCAGCCTTCCGCCAGCCACAGCGCCGGGTCGCGGTAGCCGCCCGCCTCCATGAAGGCAAGATAATCGCCGTTGGTCACGGGATGCGTGGCCAGCACGAAGGGTTCCAGGTGGTGGCGGTGGTGCGGGCCCTCGTTGTCGAAGGAGAAGCCGTCGCCCTCGTGGCCGATCCCGCGCAGGCCGCCCGCGAAGGGTTGCCACGACATTTCTGGCGCGGCGGCTGCGCGGCGCTCGCGCGCGCCATAGGGCGCCGGGTCCAGCGGATTGAGCGACAGCACATGCTTGATGTCGGTGACGAGCAGTTCCTGGTGCTGCTGCTCGTGGTTCAGCCCCAACTCGACCAGCGGCGCCAGCGCCGGGTCCAGTCCGTCCAGCAGGGACGCCATGGCTTCGTCGACGTAGGCGCGGTAATCGAGCACTTCGTCGACCGTGGGCCGCGACAGCAGCCCGCGCTGGGGGCGGGGAAAAGGCGATCCGATCTGCTGGTAGTATGAATTGAACAGGTGGTCATAGACCTCGTTCAGCGGCCGGTAGCCGGACCGATGCGGCTTCAGCAGGAATGTCTCGAAGAACCAGGTCGTGTGCGCCAGGTGCCACTTGGTCGGGCTGGTGTCCGGCATGCTCTGGATCACCTGATCCTCGGCCGTCAGCGGCGCGGCAAGCGCCACGCTGGTGCCGCGCACACGCGCATAGGCCTCGGCGAGGCTGTCGCTTGATGGGTGCAGGGCCGGCTGAATGGCTGACGCCGGCGGCGGCTGGGCGGTCACGGCAGTTCCCCTACTGTCCGAAACCACCGCGGGCTCCGGCATTGGATCGATGAAACGCTGTCTGGCCTGCACAGGTTCCTTGGTTGCGGCCCATCTTCCCCTAATTGTTGCCCTATATGGAAGTCATGTCGACCGGAACAAGGGTGAACTGACGTCGTTGTCGTGGCTAACACTATCGACGGGAGTGGTTTATGACGCTTGCATCACTACGCCGCAGGCTGGTGACGCGGCCGATCTTCGACTGGGCACGAGCGGTTCTGCCGGCCATGTCCGCGACCGAGCGCGAGGCGCTCGAAGCGGGTGATACCTGGTGGGACGCGGCCCTGTTCACGGGCGATCCCGACTGGGATGCACTGCTCGCCACGCCTCCCGCGACCCTGTCGGATGAAGAGCGGGCGTTTCTCGACGGGCCGGTGCAGGAACTCTGCGCCATGGTCGACGACTGGACGGTGAACCAGGAAACGCACGACCTGCCGCCCGAGGCCTGGGCCTTCATCAGGCGCCACGGCTTTTTCGGCATGATCATTCCCCGGGAGTATGGCGGCCTGGGCTTTTCCGCCTTCGCGCATTCCGAAGTGGTGCGAACCCTGTCGACTCGCTCGGTCGCCCTCGCGGTGACGGTCATGGTGCCCAATTCCCTGGGGCCTGGCGAGCTGCTGATGCATTTCGGCACCGACAAGCAGCGGGAATACTGGTTGCCGCGGCTGGCGGTGGGCGAGGAAATACCCTGCTTCGGGCTGACCAGTCCGGAAGCGGGATCGGACGCCGCCTCCATGGTCGACACCGGCGTGGTCTGTCGGGGGGACGATGGCGAACTCGGCATCAGGCTGAACTGGCACAAGCGCTACATCACACTTGGGCCGGTCGCGACAGTGCTGGGACTGGCCTTCAATCTGCGCGATCCGGACGGCTTGCTCGGCGGCGCGGCCGATCTGGGCATCACCGTGGCCCTGATCCCGACGGATACGCCCGGCGTGGAAATCGGCCGCCGTCACATCGCGTCCGGGCAGATGTTCCAGAACGGTCCCAATTGGGGCCGCGATGTATTCGTGTCGCTCGACAACATCATCGGCGGCGCGGCGCAGGCTGGCAAGGGCTGGAAGATGCTGATGGCGGCGCTGGCGGCGGGGCGCGGGATTTCGCTGCCCTCCCTTGCGGCGGCGGGCGCTGCGTTCTGCGCCCACACCACCGGCGCCTATGCCCGCGTCCGCCGGCAATTCGGCATCGCCATCGGCAAGTTCGAGGGCGTCCAGGAGCCACTGGCACGGATTGCGGCCAACGCCTATCTGGTCGATGCCGCCCGCCGGCTGACCTGCGCGGGGCTGGACCTGGGGCACAAGCCATCGGTGATCTCGGGCATCATGAAGCTGCACGCCACCGAGCGCATGCGCATCTGCACCAACGATGCCATGGATGTCCATGCCGGCAAGGCGGTGATCGACGGCCCGCTGAATTACCTGGGCAATCTCTACAAGGCGGTGCCCGTGGGCATCACCGTCGAGGGCGCCAATATCCTGACACGCGGCCTGATCGTGTTCGGTCAGGGCGCGATCCGCTGCCACCCCTATCTGATCGACGAGATGGCGGCGCTCGAGATGGAAGACCGGGACGCCGGCCTTGCCGCCTTCGACGCCGTGTTCTGGAAGCATGCCGGCCACTCCATCGCCACGTTCTTCCGTGCGATGGCACGGGCCTGGACGAGCGCGGCGACGTCGCCGGCGCCCGATACAGGCGCGGTTCGCCATCATTACAGGCGGCTGGGCCGCTATGCCGCCGGCTTCGCGCTTAGCGCCGATCTGGCGCTCATGACACTGGGCGGCGCGCTCAAGCGGCGCGAGATGCTGTCGGCGCGCCTCGGCGACATTCTCGCCGAACTCTATCTGCTGTCGGCGGTGCTGAAACGCTGGGAGGACGAGGGCCGCCAGGCCGAGGATCTGCCGCTGGTCGATTACTGCATGGCGGCGGGTTTTACCGCCATCGAATCGTCCTTCGAGGGTGTCTTTGCCAATCTGCCCAGCCGTTTTGCCGCCGGCCTGCTGAAATTCGCCGTGCAGCCTTTTGGCGCCCGCCGGTTCGGTCCGGATGACGCATTGGTCGGCAAATGCGCCGATCTGCTGCTGGCGCCTTCGGCCACGCGCGATCGTCTCACCGAAGGCCTCTACCACGGACATGGCGAGGAGGGGATCGCGCGGCTTGACCATGCTTTCGCCATGGTCTTCGCGCATGAGCCATTGGCCGACCGCATGCGCAAGGCCGGCGTGGATGATCCGGATCAGGCGCAGGCGAAAGGCATCATCACCCAGCGCGAGGCCGACAAGGTCCACGCCATGAACGAGGCCGTGGCCGCGGTCATCGCCGTCGATGATTTCGCCGCCGAGTACCTGACACCGGAACAGACCGCACCACAAGGAGAGCAACCATCGCCGCCCTCGATCAGCATGAAATCGCAAGCGGTCCGCTGAGGGTCGGCCGTCCCGTCTATATTGTCGACGGCGCCCGCACGCCGTTCCTCAAGGCCCGTGGCAAACCCGGTCCATTCACGCCTGTCGATCTGGCCGTGCAGTGCGGCCGGCCGCTGCTCGACCGTCAGGACATGCCGCGCACCGCTTTCGACCGGGTGATCCTGGGCTGCGTCAATGTCGTCGCCGACGAGATGAACCCGGCGCGTGTCGCGGCGCTGCGGCTGGGCATGGGCACCGAGACCGTCGCCTATACGGTCCAGATCAATTGTGGATCGGGCATGCAGTCGATCGACAATGCCTTTCGTTCCATCCAGGCCGGTGACGCGGAGCTCGTCCTTGCGGGCGGCGCGGAAGCGCTCAGCCATGCGCCGCTGGTCTTCCAGCAGGACGCCGCCGCCTGGTTTGGCGGCCTGATGTCGGCGCGAGGCCTCGCCGCCCGCGTCCGGGCATTGGCGGGCTTTCGGCCACGGTTCCTCAAGCCGGTCATCGGGCTGGAGCGCGGCCTCACCGATCCGGTGGTCGAGCTGAACATGGGACAGACCGCCGAAATCATCGCCCATCTGTTCCGCGTGTCGCGCGAGTCCTCCGATGCCTATGCCGCCGAAAGCCACCACCGTCTCGCGCATGCCCAGAACAGCGGTTGGCTGGAGGATGAAGTCGAGCCGGCCATGACGCGCGCCGGCGCGGTGTTCGAGGCCGATGACGGCGTCAGGCCTGACAGCACGCCTGAACAACTGGCGGCCTTGAGGCCGGTGTTCGAGCCGCCCTATGGCAAGATCACCGCGGGCAACGCCTCACAGATCACCGACGGCGCGTCATGGGTGATCCTGGCCTCCGAGGAGGCGCTGGAGAAGCACCGGCTCAAGCCGCGCGCGGTGATCCTCGACAGCCAGTGGTCGGCGCTCGATCCGTCGATCATGGGGCTGGCGCCTACCCTATGCGCGACCGATCTGCTAAAGCGCCGGGGCATGAGCATGGCCGACGTCGATCTGTGGGAGCTGAACGAGGCGTTCGCCGCCCAGGTTCTCTCGTGCCTCGCCGCCTGGAACGACGCGGATTATTGCCAGAATGTCCTGGGACTGGACGGCCCGTTGGGCCGGATCGAACGGGACCGGCTCAACCCGGACGGCGGCGCCATCAGCATGGGGCATCCGGTCGGCGCCAGCGGCAATCGCATCGTGCTTCACCTCGTCAACGCGTTGCACCGCATGGACCTGCACCGAGGCATCGCCACCGAGTGCATCGGCGGCGGCCAGGGCGGCGCCATGCTCATCGAGAGGATCTAGCATGCGCCCGCTGACGAGAGACGTGCTGGCGGCGCTGGAGCCTCGCGAACTGGAACTGGGCCTCGCCATGGGCTCGAGCCAGATGCTGCGTCACTGGCGTCATGGCCGCGACGCGGATGGCGTCGCCTGGCTGCTGTTCGACAAGATGGGCGCTTCCGTCAACACCATCGATGAGGAAGTGCTCAACGAACTGGCCGATGTATTGCGCCGGCTGCTGCCGGAGAGTCCCACCGGCATCGTGATCCGGTCAGCCAAATCCGCCGGTTTCTGCGCCGGCGCCGACGTCAGCCGGTTCAGTGGCCAGGTGGACCCCGCCGAGGCTGAGCGCCAGTTGCTGCAAGGTCACATGGTGCTCGACGCCATTTCCGAACTCGCCATACCGACGGTGGCGGTCGTGCATGGCCATTGTCTGGGCGGCGGTCTCGAACTGGCGCTTGCCTGCCGCACCCGCATCGCCATCGACGGCGCGTCCCTGGGATTTCCCGAGGTGCTGCTCGGTCTCCATCCGGGCCTTGGCGGCACCGTACGTTCGGTCAACCTGATCGCGCCGGTCGAGGCCATGACCATGATGCTGACCGGCAAGACGCTCGATGCCGGCCGCGCAAAGGCGGTCGGCCTCGTTGATCTGGTGACGCAGGAGAGGCATGTTGCCGCCGCTGTCCGCGCCGCCGTCGAGGGCGGGCTCACGCCGCCGCGGCCGACACGGCGCGCCCGGATCGAGCGCATGCCGATATTGCGCCGGTTCCTCGCCAACCGGATGCGCGCCCAGGTGCGCAAGCGGGCGCGCGAGGAGCACTATCCCGCGCCCTTTGCGCTGGTCGATCTCTGGGAGAAATTCGCCGACCGGCCGGGCGCCATGCGCAACGAGGAGATCAAGAGCTTTGCGGGCCTGCTGGCAGGCCGCACGGCGCAGAACCTGATCCGGGTTTTCTCGTTGCGCGAGGCACTGCGCAAGATGGGTGAATCCGGCAAGCCGCTGCACCATGTCCATGTCATCGGCGCCGGCTCCATGGGCGGGGACATCGCCGGATGGTGCGCCCTCAAAGGGTTGCGGGTCACGTTGTCGGACCAGAAGCCCGAGGCCATCGGCGACGCCATTCGCCGGGCCGGCGCGCTGTACCGCAAACGGCAGATGAAAGGCATCGACATCCGCGATGCGCTCGACCGGCTGATCCCCGATCCGCGCGGCCATGGCGTGGCGCAGGCGGATCTGGTTATCGAGGCGGTGCCCGAGAACCTGGAGCTGAAGAAGTCGATCTATGACAGCATCGAGCCGCGCATGAAGCCGTCGGCGCTGCTTGCCACCAACACCTCCAGCATCTCGCTGGACGATCTGGGGGCGGACCTGCGCAATCCCGGCCGTCTCGTGGGGCTGCATTTCTTCAATCCGGTCGCACGCATGGACCTGGTCGAAGTCGTCGCCCACCAGGAGATATTCGACGTCACCTTCAGCCGGGCGCGGGCCTTCGTGCGGCAGATCGGCAAGCTGCCTGCGCCGGTGGCCAGCGAGCCCGGCTTCCTGGTAAACCGGGCACTGATGCCCTACATGGCCGAGGCTATGATCATGCTCGAGGACGGCCTCGGCGGCCCGACCATCGATGCGGCGGCGGAGAAGTTCGGCATGCCGGTCGGGCCGGTCGAGCTGGCCGACAGGGTCGGGCTGGATATCTGCCTTGCCGTGGCCGACATGCTCCAGGAGAAGCTGCGGACACCGGCGACACCGGGCATGGACCGGCTGCGCGACAAGGTGGCGCGCAACGAACTGGGTATGAAAACGGGCAAGGGATTCTACTCCTGGACTGGCGGCAAACCGCGCAAGGGCCGCGCGGGCGATCCGCCCGCCGATACGGCCGACCGTCTGATACTGCCCATGCTCAACGCCTGCGTCGCCTGTCTGCGCGAGGGCGTCGTTGCCGAGGAAAATACTGTCGATGCCGCCATGATCTTCGGGGCAGGCTTCGCGCCGTTTACCGGTGGACCCCTGCACTATGCGCGCAGCCAGGGTGTCGAGGACATTGTCCGCAAGCTGATGGACCTTGCCGGTCACCACGGTCCTCGGTTCGACCCGGATGAAGGCTGGATGAATCTTGCCGAGGAGTGATCCATCCTTCCACGAGGACGTGACGCGCCTCGTCGACGCCGTCATCGAAAGAGTCGGCAAGCGTATTGTCCTGGGCCTGCCGCTGGGACTTGGCAAGGCCAGCCATGTGGCCAACGAGCTTGTCGGCCGGGCCGCCGCCGATCCAGGCATCTCGCTGACCATCGTCACGGCGTTGACCCTTGAGACGCCGCGGGGCGCGAGTGAACTGGAACGCCGGTTCATGGAACCCCTTGCGGACAGGCTGTTCGCCGGCTGGCCCGGATTGTCCTATGCCGCAATGCTCCGCGCCGGGACGCTGCCCGCGAACGTCGAGGTGCGCGAATTCTTCCTGCAAGCCGGTCAGTGGCTTGGAGTGCCCCGTGCCCAGCAAAACTATATCTCGGGCAACTACACCCATGTGTGGCGGTACCTGCTCGATGCCGGTGTCAATGTGGTCGCCCAGCTGGTCGCGTCGGACGGTCAGGACTGCAGCTTGAGCTGCAACCCGGATCTGACGCTCGACCTGCTGCGCGCCCGGCGCGAAGGCCGTGCGGACTTCGTCATGATCGGGCAGGTAAACGCCGAGCTGCCCTTCATGGGCGGCAGCGCTCGTGTCGAGAGGGCGGAATTCGATTATCTTCTGGACGATCCCGCCTGCGCCTTTCCGTTGTTCGGCCCACCCAACCAGCCGGTCAGCCTGTCGCATTATGCCATCGGCTTCCGGGTGGCGGCCCTGATACCAGATGGCGGTACGCTGCAGATCGGTATCGGCACCATGGGCGACGCAGTCTGCCATGCGCTGTCGTTGCGCCACCAGAACAATGCCGCCTTCCGCGCGGTGCTCGATGCGCTTGGCGAGACGCCGCTGCATGCGGCGCCATTCGAGCAGGGCTTGTACGGGTGTAGCGAGATGATCGCCGACGGCTTCCTGGCGCTGCTGGAGAACGGCGTCATATCGCGGCGTGTCGGCGGCAAGGCGATCCATGCAGCGTTCTTCCTGGGCTCGCGAGAATTCTACCGGCGCCTGCGCGAGATGCCGGCGGCCCGGCGCGATCTCATCGATATGACGTCGGTGACCTTCGTCAACGAACTCTATGGCGGTGAAGACGAGAAGTGCCGCGCGCGTGTCGGCGGCCTGTTCTTCAACAGCGCCATGATGGCGACTCTCATGGGTGCGGCCGTCTCGGACGGGCTCGAGGACGGACGGGTGGTGAGCGGCATCGGCGGGCAATACAATTTTGTCGCCCAGGCCTTTGCATTGCAGGGCGCGCGGTCGATCATCGCGGTCGATGCGGTCCGCACCCGGGCAGGGGAAACGTCGTCCAACGTGGTGTGGTCCTATGGACACGTATCGATCCCGCGGCACCTTCGCGACATGGTCGTTACGGAATACGGCATTGCCGACCTGCGCGGGAAAACGGATGCGGCCGTCATCGCTGCCATGCTGTCCGTCACCGACAGCGCCTTCCAGCTGCCGTTGGTGAAGCGCGCCAAGGCTGCCGGGAAATTGCCGAAAAGCTTCCGGCTTGGCTCCAGCCTGGAACTTAACAATGCGGCCCATGTGACCGGCGTGCTCGAGCCTTTGCGGCGTCAGGGATTGCTGCCCGAATATCCGTTCGGGACTGATTTCACACCCGAGGAGCAGCGGCTTCTTCCCGCTTTGGACCGACTTCGGCGGGCGGGGCGGCGGGAATTGGCCTCGCATGCGATCCGTGGTTTTCTTGCCGGGGATGGCGAGGATCTGCGGCCCTTGCTGGATCGCATGGGGCTTGGCCGGCGGTCAGGCATGAGGGAGCGGGTCTACGCGGCGCTGCTCGGTGGCGCGCTTGCTTCGGGAACATGAATGGGCTCACCGCGTTGACGGGGCATGACCAAGGAACTCGACGATTCAAATCTCCATCCTGAGGATCCGCCGGTGATGACCGGGGAAGAGGCCCGTCAGGGCCGGCTCTACGAGCGGACCAGCGGCCGGCGCTGGATGGCGCTGTTCTTCCTCATCGCGCTGGTGTCGGCCCTCGCCCTCATCATCTATGTATTCGGCGGCAGCGCGGCGCCGCCTGTGAAGGGGTAGCGGGCACTTTTCCGTATCGGCCTGCGGCCGGATGGATTAGCTATCGCCCCAGCACAGGGGGTGATGGCCGATGGGCCGACAGGGCGCGAATTGGCTGCTGCTGATTGCCATGGTGGCGGTGTCCGCCAATCTTCGGCCGGCCATCAGTTCCGTTCCACCGCTGCTCGACACCATCCGCACCGCGTTGGGTCTCAGCCACGCTGCGGCAGGTCTCGTCACCACCATTCCCGTGCTGCTCATGGGCATCGTGCCCGCCTTCGCCGCCCTGCTGGCGGGGCGCCAGGGCAGCGAGCGCGTGGTCCTTGCCTCTGTCCTGTTGGTGGGTGCCGGGGCGCTGGCGCGGTTGGCCGAATTCTCGGTTGTCCTCTATCTGTCGGCGGCGCTGTGCGGCGTGGGGATCGCCGCGGCGCAGACCTTGCTGCCCGAGATCGCCAAGCGGCGCTTCGGCGATTCCGCGGCACTGGTAATGGCTGTCCAGGCCACGGCGATGACCGCGGGCGCGGGTCTAGCCGCCGTATTGACGCCGGGCCTGTCGGCCTCGTGGTCCGCCGCACTTGCCTGGTGGACGGCACCGGCGCTTGCCGGCGCCCTGCTCTGGCTGGTGGTGGCGGGCGTGCGCAAGCAGGCCGCCAGCGACGCCGGGCCCCGCTTCGGCTTTCCCATGCGCAGCCGCATGGCCTGGCGCATCACCCTGTTCGCGGCCATGTCGTCGGCCATGTTCTACACCACCCTGACCTGGATTCCGCCGACCTATGCCGAGGCGGGCTGGTCGAGCGGCCAGACCGGCACCCTGCTGCTGGTGTTGTCGCTTGCCCAGATGGCGGCGTCGCTGGGCGTGACATGGTTCGCGCGCCACGCGGGCGACCGGCGCTGGCAGCTGATCGGCTCGGTGGCGCTGGGCGCCGCCGGCTGCGCGGGTCTGGCGTTCGCGCCCATGGCCGCGCCCTGGACGTGGATGATCTGCGTCGGCGTGTCCACGGGCGCCATGTTTCCCCTCTCGCTGATGCTGCCGGTCGACTACGAGGACAGGCCCGATGCATTGCGCCGGCTGTCGGCCATGAGCCTCACGGGCGGCTATGTGCTGGCGGCGGCCGGACCGGTCCTGTTCGGCTGGCTGCGCGAAGGCTCGGGCGGTTACGCGCCGTCCTATCTGGCGCTCGCCGCCTCGGCGGTGGCGGCCAGCGTGATGTGCCTGGGCTTCCGGCCCAGGGGACGCGATAGGTGACGGACGCCCGACGCTCGTCTGTTTGCCGTTCCCGCGATGGCCGGGACGACAAACAGAATCAGAGCGTTGCCCGCCGCAGCCGCAGCGCGTTGCCGATCACGCTGACCGACGAGAGCGACATGGCCGCGGCGGCGAAGATCGGCGTCAGCAGGATGCCGAAATGCGGGTACAGCACGCCCGCCGCCAGCGGCACGCCCAGGGCGTTGTAGACGAAGGCCAGGAACAGGTTCTGGCGGATATTGCGCATGGTTGCCCGGCTGAGGCGGCGCGCGCGCAGGATGCCGGACAGGTCGCCTTGCAGCAGGGTGATGCCGGCACTCTCCATGGCCACGTCGGTGCCCGATCCCATGGCAATGCCCACGTCGGCGGCGGCGAGCGCCGGCGCGTCGTTGACGCCGTCACCAGCCATGGCAACCACGCGGCCTTCCGCTCTCAGCGTGTCGACCAGCGCCTGCTTGTCGCCGGGCAGCACCTCGGCGTGGACCTCGTCGATGCCCAGGCTGTCCGCCACGGCTCTTGCCGTCGTCAGGTTGTCGCCTGTCAGCATGACGATGCGGATGTTCTGCCGGTGCAGGCCCTCGACCACGGACCTGGCATTGTGCTTGATCCGGTCCGCGATGGCGATGACGCCGCCGACGCGGCCGTCAAGCGCCACGAATACGGCGGTCGCGCCATGATCGCGCAGCCGGTCGGCCTGTTCGGCCAGGTGCGACGTCTCGACGCCCTGCTCGGCGAGGAAACCGGCGTTGCCGATGGCGACCTTCCGCCCCTCCACCGTGCCCAGCACGCCCTTGCCCGGCGGGCTGTCGAAGCCGGTGACCGGTGGAATCGAGAGGCCGCGATCCTCGGCAGCGCGAATGATGGCGCGGGCAAGCGGATGCTCGCTGGGCCGCTCCAGCCCGGCCGCGAGCCGTAGCAGGTCGTCCTCGTCGACGCCGGCCGCGGTGACCACGCTGCTGACGCCCGGCCGGCCTTCGGTGAGCGTGCCGGTCTTGTCGACCACCACGGTGTCCACCTTCTCCATGCGCTCGAGCGCCTCGGCGTCGCGGACCAGCACGCCCGCCTGCGCGCCTCGGCCCACGCCGATCATGATCGCCATGGGCGTCGCGAGTCCGAGCGCGCATGGGCAGGCGATGATCAGCACGGTGACGGCGGCGACGAGGCCGTGCGGCACCCGCGGATCAGGTCCCCAGATCGACCAGGCGACGAAGGCCGCGAAGGCCACGCCGATCACGGCGGGAACGAACCAGGCGGCCACGGAATCCGCAAGCCGCTGCATCGGTGCGCGGCTGCGCTGGGCGGTCGCCACCATGTCGACGATGCGGGCCAGCACGGTGTCCGAACCCACGCCCTCGGCGGTAACGGTGATCGCGCCGCTCTGGTTGACCGTGCCGCCGATCACCTTGTCGCCAGGCTCCTTGGTGACAGGCTGGGATTCGCCGGTCACCATGGATTCGTCGACCGCCGAGCGGCCTTCGGTGACGACGCCGTCGACCGCCACCTTCTCGCCGGGCCGCACGCGAATGCTGTCGCCCCGGGCGATCTCGGCGATGTCGACCTCATCCTCGCTGCCATCGGGCTTCAGCAGCCGTGCGGTGCGCGGCGACAGTCCCAGCAGGGCGCGGATGGCGCCCGAGGTACGTTCGCGGGCGCGCAGCTCCAGCACCTGCCCGACCAGCACCAGTACCGTGATCACGGCGGCGGCCTCGAAATAGAGCGCGACCGATCCGTTGTGGTCGCGGAAGGTGGCCGGGAAGATGTCCGGGAAAACCAGCGCGATGGTGCTGTAGACCCACGCGACCAGCGTGCCCAGCGCAACCAGCGTGAACATGTTGAGGTGCCGTCCCACCACCGAGCGCCAGCCGCGCAGGATGAACGGCCAGCCCGACCAGAACACGACCGGCGTCGCCAGTCCGAACTGGATCCAGCCCGAAGTGGGCATGTCGATCAGTCCGTGCCAGCCCAGCAGGTGGCCGCCCATCTCCAGGGCGAACAGCGGCAGGGTCAGCACCAGGCCCAGCCAGAAGCGGCGGGCCATATAGGACATTTCCGCGCTGCGCGGTGTGTGCCCGGTCGGCACCATGGGCTCGAGCGCCATGCCGCAGATCGGGCAGTCGCCTGGACCTTCCTGATGGATCTCGGGATGCATCGGACAGGTGTAGACGGCGTGCTCGTCGCCCGGCGCTGGCGGCGGCGCGGGGGACAGATATTTCTCCGGGTCGCCCTCGAACCTGGTCTTGCAACCAGCCGAGCAGAAGTGGAAGGCCTCGCCCTTGTGGATGGCCGAATGCTTCGCCGTGGCAGGATCGACATTCATGCCGCATACCGGATCCTTCACGACACGACTCTCGGCCGCAGCGCCGTGCGCGCCGTGATCGCTATGGGTATGAGCTTTTTTCATGGCGGTAACCTGCTCCTGGCTTTCCTGCCTTCATATATACCCCTGGGGGGTATATGGCAAGGTCTGCGGCAGCGGGTCCGGCCGATGCCGGACACGCATGATATAGGCGCTGAGGCAGGCGTTGTCGCGGCGGCGAGCCGATCCGGGCTGGGGTTACATCCTCAGGATCGGCTTGATCACCTCGCCGGTCACGGCGCTGTCGTGCACCGCCTGGTTGATGTCGGCGAAGTCGTAATATTTCACGAACTTGTCGTAGGGCAGCTGCCCGTTGCGCCACAACTCGGCCAGATAGGGCACGAAGGTCTGGGTGACGCTGTCGCCCATCACCACGCCCTTGATGCCGCGGCCCAGGCCGATATTGTCCATGCTGAACGGAATCTCGATGCCGCCTGGTGTGGCGCCGACCTGGGCGCACCAGCCGGGGCGGGCGAGGCAGTCGACCGCCTGGCGCACGGCGACGGGCACGCCCGAGCATTCCGCCGAGAAATCCGCGCCGCGCCGGGTGATCTTGCGGATCTCGGAAACGGGATTCTGGCTGCTGGCGTCGATGCAGTGGGTCGCGCCCAGCTCGGCGGCCATGTCGAGGCGCGAGCGGCGCACATCGACGGCGATGATGGTCGCGCAGCCAGCCAGCTTCGCCCCCATGATCGCTGACAGACCGACTGTCCCGACGCCGAACACGGCGACGGACGAGCCGGAAGGTGGCCGCAGCGCGTTCAGTACCGTACCCGCGCCGGTGGTCAGGCCGCAGCCGAGCGGCCCCATCAGCTCCAGCGGCAAATCGGACGGGATCTTGTTGACGCTGCGCGCCGGTGTCAGCGACCAGGTCGCGAACGACGACTGGCCCACGAACCGGCCGCGCAAGGGCTGGCCGTGCTGGTTCAGCGGCGAGCTGCCGTCACCGCGCAGGCCCATCAGGTTTCGGTCCACGAACTCGTCGCAATAGGCGGTCTTGGCCTCGAGGCAGCTGTGGCAATGGCCGCAGCTGTCGCCGCTCAGCACCACGTGATCGCCCACCTTCAGATGGGTGACCGCGCTGCCGACCTTCTCGATCACGCCCGACCCTTCGTGGCCCAGCACCATGGGCAACGGAATGGCGATGTCCTGGTTCTTCACCGCGATGTCGGTGTGGCAGATGCCGCTGGCGACAATGCGCACCAGCACCTCGTCGGGACGCGGATCGTCCACGTCCACTTCCTCGATGACGAAATCGCCCTTCGCTTCCCGCACGACCGCTGCCAGCGCCTTCATCTCGTTCTCCCTGTCTGATCCGGATCGAGAGTAACCCGGCGCCGCTGCCAATTGCACGCGCGCCAAAATGCGCCCGTGCCAAAATGCGCCCGTGACTGCCGGCATCCTGGCCGCATACCATGGCGCATCCTGGGGAGAGGAGCGCACCATGCCGGTAGTCTTTCCGGAACCGACTTTCATCACTATCAATGGCATCCGCATGGCGGTCTACGAGGCTGGCCCGAAGGACGGCCCGCCTGTCGTGCTGGCCCATGGCTGGCCTGAACTCGCCTACGCCTGGCGCCACCAGCTGAAGGCGCTGGGCGAGGCGGGCTATCACGCCATGGCGCCGGACCAGCGCGGCTATGGCCTGACCGAAAAGCCCTGCGTGATCCGCGAATACGACATCCACCACCTCACCGCCGACATGGCCGGCCTGCTCGACGCCTTCGGCCATGACAGGGCGGTGTTCGCCGGCCACGACTGGGGCGGCATCATGGTCTGGCAGATGGCGCTGCTGCATCCGGGCCGCGTTGCCGGGGTGATCGGCGCCGGCGCGCCGTTCTTCCCGCGCAGCCGCCGCGACCCCGAACAGGTGATGCGCGAGGCGTGGGGGCCGGACTGGTATATCTGCGACTTCCAGGATTCGAGGCGCGCCGACGAGGCCATGCTGACCAACGTCGAGGCCATCTTCACCAACCAGTTCCGCAAGCTGACGCGCAGCTACGCCGAATACCAGGCGCTGCCCAAGGAAGACCGTAACCGCACCATCCAGAAGCGCATCGACCCGCGCCCCGGCCGCGTCTTCCTCAGCGACGCGGAACGTCAGGTCTATATCGACACCTACCGGCGGACCGGCTTCACCTCGACCATCGACTGGTACCGCAACTGGAGCTGGAACTGGGAGAGCACCGCCGATGTGGAACAGAAAATCCGCGTCCCCTGCCTCTACATCCAGGCCGCCGACGATCCGGCCGTGCCGCCGGGCTTCGGCGACGACATGGAGCAGTATATCGACGATGTGGAACGCTACCGGGTCGAGGATTGCGGCCACTGCATCCAGCAGGAACATCCCGAGGAAGTGACCCGGGCGATGCTGGACTGGCTGGGGCGGAAATATCCGGGGCAGGCAGGGTGACGGTGAAGCGCGCACCGGGCCTGCCATATGAGCCGATGGCGCGCTGATCTGAATGCCCCGAATACGCGCTGTCAGCCGAACGCGCCCGCTTGCAGGCGCGGCCAATGCCGTTATCGTTGTGACATGAAGACGCTCAAGAGCCTTGCCCTTGCCGCCGTCCTGCTGATCGTGCTCCCCGCGCCGGGGTGGACACAGGAGGACGTTGCCGCGCCGGCGCCGCAACCCTCGCCGATCGCCACCACGACCGCCGCGTCGGAAAACGCCGACATCGCCGGCCGGATCCGCAGCATCTTTGCCGAGATCGACGCCCTTGGCGCGGTCGAGGTGCGGGTGTCGTCCGGCGTCGTCACGCTATCCGGCATGGTGCCGAGTCAGGCGGATGTGGCGCGCGCCGAGGCGATCGCCGCGCGCGTCTCCGGCGTGGTCACGGTGCAGAACGACCTGCGGCGCGACCTCGACCTCGATACCAATCTGGCCCCGACGCTGGACCAGATCAGCCAGGATGTCCGCAGCCTGTTCCGTGCCTTGCCGCTGATCGGCGTCGCCATCGCCCTGGGGCTGCTGATCGGGGCCGCGGGCTATCTTCTCGCCTCGGTCGGCCGGTTCTGGCGATGGATCACGCCCAATCCGTTCCTCGCCGAGCTGGCCGCCACCTTCGTCCGTTTCGTGTCCATCGTTGTCGGGCTGATCGCCGCGCTGGAGGTGCTGGGCGCCACCGCCCTGCTGGGCGCGGTGCTGGGCGGCGCCGGGGTGATCGGCATCGCCATCGGTTTCGCGGTGCGCGACACCGTCGACAATTACGTGTCGAGCCTGATGCTCAGCCTGCGCCAGCCGTTCCGTGCCAACGACCATGTGGTGATCGAAGGACATGAAGGCCGCGTGGTGCGGCTGACCTCGCGCGCCAGCATCCTGATGACCCTCGACGGCAACCATCTGCGCATTCCCAACTCGGTCGTGTTCAAGGCGGTGATCCTGAACTACACGCGCAATCCCGAACGCCGCTTCGAGTTCGAACTGGGCATCGACGCCGAGGACGATCCGATCCAGGGCATGGCGGTCGGGCTGGAGGCGGTCAAGGCATTGCCCTTCGTGCTCGGCAATCCGCCGGCCACGGCGATCATCCAGAAGGTGGGTGACTCCAATATCGTACTGCGGTTCTACGGATGGATCGACCAGACGCAAACCGACTTCCTGAAGGGGCGCAGCCTCGCCATCCAGGCCGCCAAGTCGGTGCTCGAGGGTGCCGGGTTCGCCCTTCCCGAACCGATCTACCGCCTGCGGTTCGACAAGGGCGTGGAATTGCCGGCGGCCGCGACGACGGCGCCCGAGAAGACCTTACGGCCTGCAGCGACGCCGCCGGTGACATCCGCCGCGCCGGGCGACACCGCCCCCGACTCCCACGTGGCCCAGATGGTGTCCGAGGAGCGCGCGGAGGCCGGCACGGACGACCTTCTCGACGACCGCCGGCCCATCGAATAGGCGGCGCGCCGGCGGGGCGGACTATGGTGGCAGGAGGACCAGGTGACTATCGACTCGATCGACCTCTACGACCCGAAGACCCAGGCGGACTGGTTTCCCGCTTACCGGGCGCTGCACGAGCAGGCGCCGGTCTACCGCATCCCCGGCAGCGACACCTATGTGATCTGCAAGTACGAGGACGTCCTCGCCGTCATCCGCGACCCGGAGACCTTCTCCAACCAGCCGGAAATCCACGGCGGCGAACAGCTCATCGAGCATCCCGAGGCGCGCCAGTACTACATCGATCACGGCCTCGGCAAGGACACCGGCCGCGCCCGCTGGCCGCTGCTGGGCATGGACCCGCCCGACCACAAGAAATACCGGGTGCTGATCGACAAGGACCTGCTGAGCAAGACCACCCTGCGCCGCGCCCAGCCGATGATCGAGCAAACGGTTGACGAACTGATCGACGGCTTCGCCGCGTCCGGGGAGATCGAGTTCATCCGGGACTTCGCCGTGCCGCTGCCGGTGCGGATCATCACCCTGATGATCGGCTTCCCGCTGGAGGACATCCCCCAGCTGAAGGAATGGTCGACCGCCTGGACCTTGCCCTTCATGCGCGGCCTGACCCTGGAGCAGGAGCTGGAGGTCGCCCGCCAGGGCGTCGCCTTCCAGGACTACATCAGGCGCACCGCCGACGCGCGCCGCAAGGAGCCGAGGGACGACGTCATCACCCATCTGGTGCAGGCGCGCTACGAGGGCGAGCGCCCGCTGACCGACCACGAGATCGCGTCGATCGTCGACAACATGTATGTGGGCGGCAACGAGACCACGACGTTCACTCTGGCGTCGGGCCTGTGGCTGATGCTGCGCGACCCGGCGGTGTATGGCGCGCTGCGGGCCGACCCGTCGAAGATCCCGAACTTCGCCGAGGAGGTGCTGCGTTTCGAATCGCCGACCCAGGGCCTGTACCGCATCGCCACCCGCGACACCGAAATCCGCGGCGTGCCGATCCCGAAGGGCTCGACCGTCCACATCCGCTTCGGCGCCGCCAACCGCGACGGCGACGTCTTCAAATGCCCCGACCAGCTGGACATCGACCGCGAGAACGCCGGCAAGCACCTGGCCTTCAGCCAGGGCGAGCACCACTGCCCCGGCGGCCCGCTCGCCCGCATGGAACTGGTGATCGCGTTCGAGCGGCTGATCGCTCGCCTGCCGAACTTACGGCTGACGCCGGGCAGGAACGATTTCACGCACTATCCGGGGTTTGTATTGAGGGGGCTGAAGGAATTGCACGTGTCATTCGACCGAGGATAAGGGACCTGCCCATCCATTCTGCGGATCAGGTCCCGGCGAGGGATCAAATGACCACCGCAGTCGTTGATGTCGCACGATGGATATTTCGACCTACCCCGAATGGCAGCGGCTCGCACTCTATGCGGCAGGCGGTGCCGTGCTGCTCATCATCTTGTTCAAAATCCCCTTTCTGGGCCGAGTCCTGCGCGCGCTGTTTTCGGTCGCGCTGCTGGCTTTCGGGCTGTTTGTGCTGCTGCAGCAGGCGCCGTTCGATCCCACTCTGGCCCGCCTGACGAAGTCGATCGGACTCGATAGCCAGCAGGTGGTTGGCGAGGAGGTCCGCATCCGCATGGCGCGGGACGGACACTTCTGGGCGCAGGCGCGGATCAACGGCGTCGAGCGGCGCATGCTGATCGACAGCGGGGCCACGGTCACCGTGCTGTCGCGGCAAACGTCAGCAATCGCCTCGATCGATCAGGATGCAGGGATCGTCCCGGTGCTTCTGAAGACCGCCAACGGCACCGTGCAGGCCGAGACCGGTACAATCGGGACGCTGGTGATCGGCGGCATCGAGGCGCGGGACCTGAAAGTCGTCATCTCGCCCGCCATCGGGAATGTCGATGTCCTGGGCATGAACTTCCTGTCCCAGCTTGCGTCCTGGCGCGTCGAGGGCCGCACGCTGATCCTGATCCCGCCCGGCGGAGGGGAAACAACGGTGCCCAATCAGGCCGGATGAGCCGGTCCGTGTGCGCCGTTCCGGCCGGGCGCCCGGGGCCGGCGAAGGCTATACCCGCTCGAAAATCGCCGCCAGGCCCTGGCCGCCACCGATGCACATGGTCTCGAGGCCGTAGCGGGCGCCGCGGCGGTCCATTTCCATCAGCATGGTGGTGAGGATGCGGCCGCCGGTGGCGCCGACCGGGTGGCCCATGGAGATGCCCGAGCCGTTGACGTTGATGCGCTGCTCGTGGTCCGTGTCGGTCAGGCCCAGCGCCTTGGTACAGGCCAGAACCTGGGCGGCAAAGGCCTCGTTGAGCTCGATCAGGTCGAGGTCGCTCAAGGTCAGGCCGGCGCGCTCCAGCGCCTTCTGCGTCGCCGGGACCGGGCCGATGCCCATCACTTCGGGGCCGACGCCGGCCAGCGACCACGACTTCAACCGCGCCATGGGCTTCAGGCCCTCGCGCTCGGCGATCTCGCGGGTGGTGACGATGCAGGCCGAGGCGCCGTCGTTCTGGCCCGATGCATTGCCGGCGGTGACGGTCGAGGCCGGATCCTGCTTCAGCCGGATCGGCTTGAGGGTCGCCAGCTTCTCCACCGTGGTGCCGGGGCGCACATGCTCGTCCTTGTCGACGACGATGTCGCCCTTGCGGGTTTTCAGCGTGACCGGGACGATCTCCTGGGCAAAGCGGCCGTCTTCCATGGCGGCCGTGGCGCGCGCATGCGAGCGGGCGGCCAGCTCGTCCTGTTCCTCGCGGGTGACCTGGTATTCGCGGCGCAGATTCTCGGCGGTCTCGATCATGCCGCCCGCCACCGGATGGTTCTTGCCGCCTGCGGTGATGCGGCCGCGCGCCAGCGCGTCCTCGAGCATGATGCCCTGGCCGGTCACGCCCCAGCGTGTCTCGGTGGTGTAGAACGGCGCCCGGCTCATGGATTCGGCGCCGCCAGCGATCACCAGATCGCTGCCGCCGGTGCCCACCTGCATGATGGCGTAGATGATGCCCTGCAGGCCCGAGCCGCAGCGGCGGTCGATCTGAAGCCCGCCCGCCGTGATCGGCAGGCCCGCATCCAGCGCGACGACGCGGCCCAGCGCCGGCGCGTCCATGGTCGGGTAGCAGTTGGCGAAGATCACGTCCTCGACCAGTTCGGGATTGAGCCCGGTGCGCGCCATGATGTCGCGGACGACGGCGGTGCCGAGTTCATGAACAGGCGTGGCCTTGAACGAGCCGCCGAAACCGCCGACGGCGGTGCGCCTCGGTTCGCAAATCACAACATCGCGCATAATTGTTCCCCTGATCTGATCGCTGGCGATGCTATAGGACGGCCATCAGCGCCTGCCAACCCTCATTCTGGACGCGGGCCGTAGCCGGGTTGCTTCGACAGGCTGTCCCACTTGCCGAGGATGTCGGGCTCGAACACCGTCGCCATCCAGTCGTCCGACGGTACCTCTTCGAACGCGACCGACACCGATGTGTCCTTCGAGCCCAGGAGGCGGACGAAATCGTCGGCGATGGCCTGCGCCAGCTCGGCCTTCTGCTCCCGCGTCTTGCCGGGCCACAATTTGACGATGACGTGAGGCATTGTCCGCTCCTTTCCGGTGAAAATTAGCGGCAAGTCTAATGCAAAACTCCCTCCGTCCTACATCCATCGCGTCTTCAATCTCGGTGATTCTGCTTCGCTACGCTCGCAGAGTCACGTCATGGGAGAGTGCAGAAAACACCGGCTGCGGCCTCGCACTACCGGAACGCCCACCTGAGAACTTCGGCGATGCCCCGGGTGCCGCCATGGACGAGGGGGCGCGTCAGCGTCGACGGGCGCAGGCCGTGCATGTGCCGCGCCCATGCCGGCAGCAGGTCGACCGAAGCCTGGAACGTCAGCTGCTGGATCGGCAGCGCCGCCCAGTGCTGCGGCGCGTTGTTGAGCAGAATCCGGGCCACTTCCCGCGTTCTGCTGTCGGCCCGCAGCCGGGGCCGCATGCTTTCCATATAGGCAAGGGCCGCCGCCCGGCTCGCCGGCACCTCGTCCGCGCCCAGGCCGTGCGCCACCACCGCGACCTCGGCGAAGTAGCGGTCCTGGTCGGCCTGCGTCATGTCCGGCTCGGCATAGCGGCGCCAGGCGTCGAGGAAGCAGACCGCCTCGGTGACGTGCACCCAGGCCAGCAGCGCCGGATCGCCGGCCGAATAGGGCGTGCCGTCGGGCAGCGTCCCGTGGACGCAGCCATGCACCGCGCGCACCCGGGCGATGGCGGATTCGGCGTCCTCGGGGCCGCCATAGGTGGTGAGGGCGATGAAACGGGCGGTGCGGCGCAGCCTGCCCAGCATGTCTTGGCGGAAGTTGGAGTGGTCCCACACGCCGGCGAGCACGGCGGGATGCAGCATCTGCAGCAGCAGGGCGGCGACGCCGCCGACCATCATCGAGGTCACGTCGCCGTGCACCCGCCAGGCGACGGCGGCGGGGCCGAACAGGCCGTCGTCACGCCGCTGCACCGGCGTCTCGCCGCGGGCGCGGTCGTTGAAGACGGCGCGGACCCGGTCGATGACCATACCCTTTACCACCTGTCGCATGGAGAAGGAGAGTGGGACGCCGGATGGGAAAAGTCGAGATGGCGGTCAGGATTTCAGCCTGATCTTCTCCTCGATCGTCACTGACGCCTTCTCTTCCTTCTTCCGCCGGTCGAACACGCCCTTCATGTGGCGAATGTCGGCGGCGGAAAGGTGCTTTTCGGCGGCGACGAACTGCTCCTGCTCCTCCTCGCGGATGTGGTGGAGATATTTCTCCTTGAGCGCCTCGAAGCGCTCGGTCCAGGCGCGGGTCGCCATGTCGCGGGCGGCGAGATCGGCGACCATCTCGTCGATCTGCTTGTGCTCGTGCACTGCGTGCCGTCCATCATCGGTGGTGTCCGGATTGCGCAGGACCGTGGACCACAGCGCCTGCTCCTCGGCGGCGGCGTGGGCTTTGACCTCATGGACCAGTTCCCGGAAGAGACGCTCGCGCTCGGGCGACTTGCCGTCGGTCTCCTGGACCATGGCGAACAGGGCCCGGTGCCGGTCATGATCCTCGACCAGCCGGCCGAAAATGTCCGGGTTGCCGCGAAAGGTGGTCGCCGGGGTGCTGCCAATTCTCGCGGCAAGTCCGGGGGCGGCGGCGCGGGCCATTTCGATCGCCGTGTGCTTGGCGCGGGCTTCAGTCTCGGCCGTCTTCGCAGGGGCGTCGGCTCTTGCGGTCATGTGGGGCTACCGGTGGTTTGCGGATACCGGGTAAACGGACACGCGGCCTGCGCGGTTCCGCGCGGCGGTGCTTTCAGGGTCTAGGCGGGCATGACCATGGGCGGCTCGGGTTCCATCTCGACCACATCCACCGTGGCCTTCAGCGTATGGGCGCCGGAGACGCGGATGACGCCCTTCACCGGCGCCACGTCCACATAGTCGCGCCCCCAGGCCAGCGGGATGTGGTCGTTGCCGGCGTGGCGGGCATTGGTCGGGTCGATCTCGATCCAGCCGTGCTCGTCGCCGCACCACACGGCGACCCAGGCATGCATGGCGTCGGCGCCCTGCAGCCGCTTCTTGCCGGGCGGCGGGCGGGTGCGCAGATAGCCGCTGATATAGGCAGCGGCAAGGCCGAGGCCGCGCAGGCCGGCGATCATCACATGGGCAAAGTCCTGGCAAACGCCCTTGCGCAGCTCGAACGCCTCGCGCGGATCGGACGCCACGTCGGTCACGCCGGGCGCATAGTCGAAGCCGGTATAGATGCGGTTGGACAGCTCGGTCACCGCCTCGAGGATCGGCCGTCCCGGCTTCATCGAGCGGGCGGCATAGGCAGTGATCTTGGGGTCCAGCGACACGCGCCGGCTGTGGAACAGGAAATGCACCGGCGAGTCCGGGCCGGGATTGAGGTTCGCCGCACAGGCCGCGCGCACATCCTCCCAGGCCGGCGTCTGCTTGGGATCGGGCAGCGGCGGCGCGTCGCGCTCGACCAATGCGCGGGTTTCGATGATCAGCGCGCCGTGCGGCTCGAGGAACGACAGCCACAGATTCTCGTTGCCGAAGAAGTCCAGATAGGCGCGCTGGGTCGTCGGCACCGGGTCAACATCGACCCGCTGGCTGATCACCTTCAGGCCGGGCCGGTTGACCAGGGTCAGCCGGACCAGCTGCGACGACAGCGCCACGTTGTTGGCATATTCGTAATGCGTCGTCTGGCTGATGTCGTAACGCATGGCGGCCACGCTCAACCCCGCACCGACACGTTGCCATGCACGAAAAACCGGGAGGTGAGCAGGTCGGACAGCTTCATCACCTGCATGCGCACCCAGCCGATGGTGGCCGCGTCCACGTCGACGGCGGCGGTGGTGGCCAGTTCGGCGACCAGCAGCGCGGCGATCTTTTCCTCCTGCGTGGGCAGGCCGTCGGCCTGCTGGATCGGCAGCGCGGCAAGGGTGCGCGCGATGACGCCGATCTGGAATGCGATCGAGCGCGGATTGCTGGGATCCAGCGTCACCATGTCGAGCACCGCGGGCCGGCCGGCCGACGTGGCATAGCGCACCCGGTAGGAAATCTGGCTGTCGGCGAATTCCAGCAGCACGTCCAGGCCGCCGCGGATGATCTCGCCGCGGATGAAGCGCTCGACCACCGAGCAGGTGACACTGGCACGCTCGATGCGCCGTCCCATTTCCAGGAAGCGCCAGCCCAGCAGCCGGTTCATGTTCTCCTGGCTGAGACCCGAAAAGCCCGCCACCAGGTCCAGCGCCTCCTCGGCGGCGTCGATGATGTCGCCGTCGGTGGCGGTGGGCGGCAGGCGGCGCTCCAGATGCGCGCCCAGCTTGGTCAGCTCGCGCCAGGCCTGCGGCGACAGGCGCTCGCGAATGCCCGAGGCGGCGTTGCGTGCCGACCGGACCAGCGAGGCGGCCGTGCCGAATTGCTTGGCCTCGTAGAGCGCCGCGACCAGATCGGCGCTGGTCAGCGTCTGGCGCTCCTCCAGCTTGATCGCGCCAAGGCCGACCAGCGCGCCGCGCAGCCGGGCGATCAGCCTCTTGTCCAGATCGTCCCGGTCAGACAGGCGCTGCGCCACCGCGCGGATCAGCCGCAGGCTGGCCTCGGCCCGCTCCATGTAACGGCCCAGCCAGAACAGATTGTCGGCGGCGCGGCTGGGCAGGGTGCCGGCACGGCGGGTGATCTGCACCTCGTCCGGCTCGGTCAGCAGGGTGGTCTGGGGCGTCTCTTCCTCGGCCGGGATCCACACATCGACGGCGCGGCCGCCCTGCTGCATGGTGACAGCGCGTTCGTCGAGCCGCTCGGACACCCGCGAAAAGGCGCCGGGCATGACCGACCAGCCATCGGGCGTGCGCACCGCATAGGCGCGCACCACGCAGGGGCGCGGCTCCAGCCCCGTACCGGTCCAGACCGGCGTGGTCGACAGCCGCACCACTTCCTGGCCGACGAAGTCGACACTGCGGCGCTTCAGCGCGTCGAGCACGGCCTTGCGGTCGGCGCGGTCCAGGTCGCTGGCAATGATCGGGCTGCCGTTGAAAATGCCAAGGCTCGAGGTGTTGAACGCCGGGGCGATGGCCAGGTCGTTGAAATTCTCCAGCACGTGGCTGCGCTCGCGTTCCTGGCCGCACCACCATGTGGCCACATTGGGCAGTGCCAGTTCCTCGCCCAGGACCTGGCGGCACAGCGCAGGCAGGAACCCCATCAGCGCGCGGGATTCCAGGACACCGGCGCCGATGGAATTCACCACCGTCGCGTGCCCCGCCCGCACGGCCTCGACCAGTCCGGGCACGCCCAGCTGGGAGCCGGGATTGAGTTCCAGCGGATCGATGAAGTCGCTGTCCACGCGGCGCCAGATCACGTCGGCGGGCTGGGCGCCCTCGACGGTGCGCACGGCCAGCCGGCTGTCGCGCACGACCAGGTCGGCGCCCTCCACCAGCAGGAATCCGAGGTAGCGGGACAGATAGGCATGTTCGAAATAGGTCTCGTTCAGGGGACCGGGGGTCAGCAGACAGACCCGGGCATTCTCGCGCTCGTGCAGTTCGTTCAGCGTGTCGCGCAGGGTCTGGAAGAAGCCGGCGACCCGGCACACATTCATCGAGCGGTAGATGTCCGGCAGCGACCGCGACAGGGCGATCCGGTTCTCCAGCGCATAACCCATGCCTGACGGCGCCTGGGTCCGGTCGGACAGGACCCACCAATTGCCGTCGGGGCCGCGCCCCAGATCGACCGCGTAGACCCGCAGATGATGGCCGCCCTTGGGCTCGAGGCCGACCATCGGCCGCAGGAAGTCGTCGCTGCCGGCGACCACCGCGGCCGGCAGATGACCGTCGCGCACCAGATTGGCCTCGCCGTAGATGTCGGCGACCACCGCTTCCAGCAATTCGGCGCGCTGGGCGATGCCGGCTTCCAGCTTCTTCCATTCGGCCGGATCGATGACCAGCGGCACATGGTTGAGCGGCCAGGTGCGTTCGTCCCCGTCCGAGCCGTAGACCCGGTGGAACACGCCCGCATCGCGCAGATGGCGGTCGGCGGCCGCGAACCGGCGCTCCAGTTCCGGGACGCCCAGCGAGGCGAATGAATCGACCAGATCCTGCCAATGCGGACGGACGTTGCCGCCCGAATCCATCATCTCGTCGTGGACGTTTGCCAGCGGGACGTAGCCGTCCAGCAGCAGGGCCCGTCTTCGGACTTCTCCGCTGAGATTATGTTCCAGGGCGCTCATGCCTCTTCACTATTCCGGCGGCCGGCGCAGGTCCAGCGTCATCGGAAATTCCTCGGTGCGGTTCTCGGGCGCCGGGAAGTACCAGCCCGGCGTGTGACCATACGCCTGGAAGCGGGCCAGGCGGCGCGCTTCGGCCTCATAGGCATTGACCGGGAATGTCTCGTAGTTGCGGCCGCCCGGATGGGCAGCATGGTAGACACAACCGCCCAGCGACCGTCCATTCCAAAGATCGTAGAGGTCGAAAGTCAGCGGCACGTGCACCGGGATCGTCGGGTGCAGGCTCGATGACGGCTGCCAGGCCTTGAAGCGCACGCCCGCGACATACTCGCCGTGCCGGCCGGTCGCGGTCATCGGCATGCGGCGGCCGTTGCAGGCCAGTACGTGGCGCTTGGGATTGAAGCCCTCGGCCCGCATTTCCAGCCGCTCGATCGAGGCGTCGACGAATCTGACGGTGCCGCCGGGCGCGCCTTCCTCGCCCATCACATGCCACGGCTCGAGTGCCTGGCGCAGTTCCAGATGCACGCCGCCATAGTCGACGGCGCCGAAATACGGAAAGCGGAACTCGCGCTGGGCTTCGTACCAGGTGCTGTCCATGGGATAGCCGGCCTGGTTGAGGTCGTCGAGGACGTCGAGGAAATCGGCCCACTGGAAGTGAGGCAACAGGAACTTGTCGTGCAGCTGGGTGCCCCAGCGCACCAGATTGCCGGTCTGCGGCTGATGCCAGAACCACGACACCAGCGCCCGTAGCAGCAGCTGCTGGGCCAGGCTCATGCGCGCGTCGGGCGGCATCTCGAACGAGCGGAACTCGATCAGGCCAAGGCGTCCGGTCGCGGAATCCGGCGAATACAGCTTGTCGATGCAGATCTCCGACCGGTGGGTGTTGCCGGTCACGTCGATCAGCAGGTTGCGGTACAGCCGGTCCACCAGCCAGGGCGGGATGGACTCCGCGTCGTTCGGTCCGGGCGTCATCGCCATGGCGATTTCCATCTCGTAGAGGCCGTCGTGGCGCGCCTCGTCGATGCGCGGCGCCTGGCTGGTAGGGCCGATGAACAGGCCGGAGAACAGATAGGACAGCGACGGATGGCGCTGCCAGTAGAGGATCAGGCTCTTCAGCAGGTCGGGCCGGCGCAGGAACGGGCTGTCGCCCGGGGTTGCGCCGCCGATCACCACATGGTTGCCGCCGCCGGTGCCGGTGTGGCGGCCGTCGATCATGAACTTGTCGGTGCCCAGCCGGGTCTGGCGGGCTTCCTCGTAGACCGTCTTGGTGATCTCGACGCATTCCGTCCAGGACGCGGCCGGATGGATGTTGACCTCGAGCACGCCGGGGTCCGGCGCCACCTTGATGACATTGAGGCGCGGATCGTTCGGCGGCAGGTAGCCCTCGATGTGCACGGCGATCTGCTGTTCCTCGGCAGACGCCTCCACCGCGGTGAGCAATTCCAGATAATCCTCCAGTTCCTCGACCGGCGGCATGAACACGCAAAGCACGCCGTCGCGCACTTCCATGGTCATGGCGGTGCGTACGGTCGAGCCGCCGGGCACTTGCTCGACCTGCCGTTCGCGCTCGCGCGCACGCAAGCCGGCGCGCTGATAGGCCTGCTGGATGACTTCCGGGTCGGGCAGTGGCGGCCGTTCGATGGTCGGATCGGCGGGATGGATATACGGGTACGAGCCGGCCGAGACATGGGGCAGCGACCCCAGCGGCAACCGGTAGCCCATGGGGCTGTCGCCGGGGGCCAGGAACAGCTTGCCGCGCCGAAAGCTCCAGCGCTCGCTGATCCAGCCGCCGCTGGCGCGGGCATTCCAGCGCTGCACCGGCAGCACGTAGCCTGTCGGCTTGGTCAGGCCGCGCTCGAACACGCGGGCGATGCGCGCCCGCTCCTCGGCGTCCTCCAGCTTGGAATTGGACGGGTCCACGTTTTCCGGCAACGCGGCTTCCTTCAGCATCCAGTGGCCCGGATCCTCGTAGGCGGGCGTGATGCAATCGAGCGGCAGGCCCAGCCGTGAGGCGAAGTCCTCGATGAAGCGTGCCGCGTCCTCGGTGGCCGCGTGCTCGCGCCGGCTCTCGCGGGCGATCAGGTCCGGATTGCGCCACACCGGCTTGCCGTCCTTGCGCCAGAACAGCGAGAACGTCCAGCGTGGCAGGGATTCGCCCGGATACCATTTGCCCTGGCCATAATGCAGCATGCCGCCGGGTGCGAACCGCTCGCGCAGCCTGCGAATCAGCACATCGGCGCGGTCGCGCTTGGTGGGGCCGACGGCGGCGGTGTTCCATTCTTCGGACTGGTAGTCGTCGATCGACACGAAAGTGGGCTCGCCGCCCATGGTCAGCCGCACGTCCTGGGCCTCCAGGTCGCGGTCGACCATCTCGCCCACCTGGTCGAGCCGCTCCCACGCCTCGTCGGAGAACGGCAGGGTGATGCGCGGCCGCTCGTCGATGCGGGTGACGCTCATCTCGAAATGGAAATCCACCTCGGCCGGCTCGACGCCGCCGACGATCGGCGCCGCAGAGCGGTAGTGCGGCGTGGCGGCCAGCGGAATGTGGCCCTCGCCGGTCAGCAGGCCAGATGTCGGATCGAAGCCGATCCAGCCCGCGCCCGGCAGGTAGACTTCGGCCCAGGCGTGCAGGTCGGTGAAGTCCACATCGGTCCCCGAGGGGCCGTCCAGGGCTTTCAGGTCGTGCTTGAGCTGGATCAGGTAGCCCGAGACGAAGCGCGCCGCCAGGCCCAGATTGCGCAGGATCTGCACCAGCAGCCAGCTGGTGTCCCGGCACGAGCCGGATTTCAGCGCCAGCGTCTCCTCTGGTTCCTGTACACCGGGCTCGAGCCGGATCAGGTAGCGGGTTTCGCGCTGCAGCCGGGCATTGAGCTCGACCAGGAAGTCGACCGTCTTCACCTTGTGCTTCGGCAGGGTCTGGAGGAACCTGGTCAGTTCAGGCCCGGCGGGCTCCGGCTCGAGATAGGCAGCCAGATCCACTTTCAGGTCGTCGGGCAGGACGAAGGGCAGCTGCTCGGCATATTCCTCGACGAAGAAGTCGAACGGATTGACCACCGACAGGTCGGCCACCAGGTCGACCTCGATGGAGAATTCGGTGACCTTCTCCGGGAAGACGTAGCGCGCCATCCAGTTGGAATGGGCGTCCTGCTGCCAGTTGACGAAGTGGTTCTCGGGCTTGACCTTCAGCGAGTAGCTCAGCACCGGCGTGTGCGAATGCGGCGCCGGCCGCAGGCGGATGATCTGAGGCCCCAGCGAAACGGGCCGCACGTAGCGATAGCGCGTCAGATGGTGAATCGCCGCCTTGATACCCATGGTCTGCAACGCTCCGGTCTGCCGTAATTCCCGCTACGGCGATTGTAATGACCGAAAGCAACCGGCAGGTACGGGAATCTTGGCAGGCCAGTGCAGTTTATTGTGCATGCGCGAAGGGAGGCGGCCTCCGCCCGCGTCTTTGGACGGAAACGCCCTGCCTACTTCTGCACCCAGGCGCCATCGGCGCCCTGGAACCACCAGCCCGCGGGCGCTGCGCTCATGATCTGGCTGGCATAGACCTTGCCGACTTCCGTAGCCGGCGCGCCCGTGGAGGCGGCCTGTTGCTCGTAAACCTTGCGGCGTTCGGCGTTGGTGTCCTCGACCAGCTTGCGGATGCTCGCCGGCGCGTTCGCGTCGCGCACCGCCGCATAGCCGTCATAGCGTTCACCGACGATGCCGCTGGTGCGCGGCGCATCGAGCGGTTTGGACTGCGCATAGGCGGGCGCGGTATGAACGAAGGTTGCGGCAGTGCCGGTGGCCACGAGGCACAGGGCGGCAACTTTCAGCATGGTGGACAAGGTTTTCATCATCGCGTTCATCCTAGAAAATCGGCTTGCTGGCGATGTCTTCCTTCGCCTGCTGCTCCAGCTTGACGCGCACGTCGGCATCCAGCTTGATGTTGAGGTTGATGGTGATCGGCTCCTTCGGGGCCTGCACCTTGACTGTCGGCGAACAGGCGGCGAGCGACATGCCCACAGCCATGATCACCGCCAGCAATCCACCCGTCCGCGTAAGCGTTTGATCCATCAATCTTGTTCTCATTTCGCTGGAGCCCTTCACTAGAACATAGGACAGTTCGGTACGCTTAGCCACATTGGCGGGTTATTTCCTGCCAAGCTCCCGTGCACCCCAGCCCAATGCGGTGTTTGCCGCACCCGAAAGTTCCAGCATCAAACTGGTCAGGTAGTCGAAGTCGGTTTCGAGGCTGATGTTGAAAATGAAGGGGTGACCGTCCATCACCGCCGGGTTGTGGCCTTCCAGCCGGAACATCGCCTTGCCTGAACCCGCGAACGGCTTGTCGGTGTCGATGACCATGCGGTCGTAATGGAAGTCGGTGAGGGCGCGGAATGCCATGTCGACATTCTCGCCATAGTCCAGCAATTGATCGGCCAGCTTGTCGACGCCCACTTGCAGCGTACCGGCGATCGAGGATTCCAGGTGTCCGTTCTCGATGGCGACCCGGCCGCTCTCGATCCGCAGCGGCAGTCTGCCGCCGATCCGTCCGGTGCCCTTGAGCTGGTCGAGATCGAGGACGGCGAAGGCCGTTTTCAGATCAATGTCGCTGACCTTCAGGTTCATGCGGCCATCGCCGGTCGCGGCGTCGATCTCCGCGTCCTCGGTCTCGAACTTGCCGTCGAACACCTGGGCGGAAGCGTGCTCCAGCACCAGCTTGCCCGGTTCCAGCCGGAACCTGACATCGAACGGCACCGCGTTCACCGTCGGCAATTGCAGGATACCGGACAGGGTCTGGCCGCCCGCTGAACGCATGGGTGTCAGACTTTCCAGCCGGAAGCCGCCATTGAGCGCGCTGACGTTGAGGCTGTCGTTGACAAAGGTGATGTCCTTGAGCGCCAGCGTCAGTGTGCCGGGCGGAGCATCGGGGCCCCAAGACAGGCTACCCTCGCCGCTGACCGTGCCGCTCGATTTGGTGACGCTGGATGCGAGCTTGGGGGACAGGGCCTTCAGGGTGCCGACGCCCGACAGGTCGATGGGTTTAAGGGCGAAGTTGGCATTCCCCTTGCCGCTGTCCAGGTCGTGCCGGCCCTTGGCGCTCAGGTCGAGCAGGCTACCCGCACCGGCAAGGCCCGCGGAAAAGGTGGCTTTCGAGCCGGCCAGGCGCGCGCTCAACGAAACCCTGCTCGACGGGAACAGGGCAGGATCTTGCGTGCTCCGCACATCGGCGATGGCGGCGCTGATGCGGGTAGTCCCGCCTGCCTGGGTGATCGTCGCCTGTATTCCGCGCGCCGCCACGCCGCTATCGGACATTTCCGCCCGGCCGCCGCCCAGCACGGCGTTCAGCCCGTCATCGTCCATGGTCAGCGCCACCCGCTTGGCGCCCAGCGTCATCTTGGCCGGTTCTGCGCCCTCGCGTTTGATCTGCGCGGTCCAGGCGAGGGGCGCTGCCACGGCGGTTGCCGAGACCGCGCCGGATGCGCGGTCCATGGCGTAGGCCGCGCCCGGCTGCAGCACGAGGCGTGACGTGCCGGGCAACGAGACGGTCTCGCCCCATTGGGCGTTGCGCAGCGTCAGGGCGCCGCTGTCGGCAACCAGCCTGATTGTCTGGGGGCCCACATCGTAATTGCCGGCCATCGAGAGTTCGGCCGACGGCAGGTGGCGGTTTTCCGGCAGCTTCAGCACCAGCCGCGTCTTCAGCTCGATGTCGCCTTTCGCCGGCACATCGCGGGCCGACGCCAGCCACTGCGACGGATCCAGCGACGCGGCGCCAGCAATGTCGCCGCGGACGAACAGGGAAGGGGTTTCGTAGCTGACATTGCCGCTGAAGGTCAGCCGGTCATCCACCTCCTGCGGCGTGATCGCGAGGAACGGCGCACCCGGCGCGGGCGCGATCGACAGGTTGGATCTGCCGGCAAACAGGCTGCCCTTCGCGGCAAGGGCGGGGGCCAGCTTCATGCCGTTCACCGTGATGCCCCTGGGCGTGGTGACCGTCAGCCCGCCATCCGCCAGATTGATCTCCAGCGATACCACCGCGTCGTTCACGGATACCATGTCGGGGATGCCCAGCCCGCTTGCCGTGCCGTCGAGCGTCGCCTGCGCCTTGCCCAGCCGCAGCCAGTCCCCCAGCCCCGATGCGAACGCGGCCTGCATGGTCGGCCCGGGCGGTGCCATGCCCGACGCCTTGAGATGCACGCCGCCTTCCGCCGGCTTGTCGGCGCCCGCCAGTCCGCTGACGAAGGCCGCGTCGGCGGTGCCTTCCATGGTGAACGGCACGCCCGCACCGGGCGCGGCGCCGTCCGCTTGCAGCGAGAACGAGACGGGCCTCGACTGCAACGCGACGTTCAGCACGTTCTGCGGCTGGCGCAGCGAGGCCGACAACCGGCCCGGTCCGAGCGGGCCGGTGCCGCCGGAAATCCGGGCGAAGCCGAACGCTCCGTCGATAAGCTCGATGCCCTGCGCGCTGGCAGCCAGCTGCAGCGTGCCGGTCAGCATCTCGGCCTTTACCGAACCCGCGGCGAGGTCACCGCCACTGATGGTGAAGGTGCCGGCGAGCGCGCCGTCCGGCTGCATGGCGCCGGTCAATCGGCCTGTCACCTGCCCTTGCGGCATGCGCAACGCCATCGCCAGGTTCACGCCGATAGTGCCCTTGCCCGTCACCGCGCCCGAGACGTCGGCGATCATCCTGTCGCCATTCACGTCGAGGGTCAGGCTCGAATTCCGGATGTCGAGCCGATCCAGCGGCAGGATGATCGGCCCTTCGCTGGATGTGATGGCCGGCGCCAGCTTGCCGTCTTTCCACTCGAAGCGGAGGCGGGCGCCGTCGATGATCATGTGCCGCACCGCGCCGCCCAGCAGATCGCCGATCCGGTAGTCTACATGGATGCGGTCGATGGTACCGGCGGCAGACGAAACCAGGCGCATGTCGGCCTGCGCAAGGCCCAGATCGGTAACGCGCACGTCGGACGGGCCAAGGCCCATGCCGTCGATGCTGCTCTCGATCGCCCATTCCGTCAGCGACGCCCGGAATATCCACAGCGCCAGCACAGCCGAGGCCAGCACAGCGACGATGCCGGTGAGGATTCGAAAGGCGCGGGACCGCCGGCGCCAGGAAGAACGAAGCGTCATGGCCGTGAGGATATCCGGGTTCGGGCGTGCCCGACAGGTGAATGCGCCACACCAACGCCGCAGGCGTCATCAAGTTCGCGGGACCTTGGCGGTGGAATTTCAACCATGTTACACTTTTAGCGGGGAGAACGAGCGTGAACCACCTGCTCGACCAGCTGCTGGAAGAATTGTCGGTTGTGGGCGACGACGACGTCATGCGCGAGGCCGTCGGCCGCTACCTGACCGGAATCGGGTTCGCCGGGTTCCTGTTCACGGCCTATGGCGATAATCAGGCCCATGTCATGTGCAGCTGCGGCCAGGACCTGATGCTGCGATACCGCCGCGACGAGTTTCATGTCATCGATCCGATCTCGCGCCAGGCGCGGTCGAGCTGGCTGCCGGTGATCTGGGATGTCCGCGACTATCTGGTGCGGTGTACGGGCAAGCAGGCGAAGCTGTTCGAGATTACCCTGGAACATGGATACGAGCGCGGCATCTCGGTGCCCGTCCGTGGGCCGTTCGCCGGTTTCGACAGTTTTGTCGGCCTGTCGCGGCATACCGAGCGCGAATTCGAGCAGGGCAAGAGCCTGTGGCGGAACGAACTGATGCTGATCGGCGCGCACATGTCGTCGGTCTATCACGGCGTGCTGCACCGGGAAGACGTGCAGACGGCGGACCTGACCACGCGCGAACTGGAATGCCTCCACTGGACGGCGCAGGGAAAGACAGCGTGGGAAGTGGCGCGTCTGATCGACATTTCCGAGCGAACCGTGCAGTTTCACATCCGCAATGCCTGCGCCAAGATGAACGCGGTCTCCAAGCACCAGGCGGCCCTCAAGGCCGCCAATATGGGACTGATCCAAGTCTAGAGGAATTTGGCGAAGGACGCTTCCACCGCGAAATGGTCGCGGGCGAAGTCGGCGCCTACCTGCGCCGAGCGGGGATCGGGATAGAGGGTCGTCCGGCGCGCCTCGATGCCGTCGAGCGTGGCGTTCGCAATCATTGAGCCGGGATAACGCCCCTCGCGCTCGTGCTCGCGCGCCATATCCGTCTGGATCGGCCCGGCGATCACGCCCATCACCAGCGTACCCTTGTCCGCCAGCTCGGCCCTGATTCCCTGGGTCAGCGACCAGGTGGCGGCCTTCGAGGCGCAATAGCTGCCCACGAACGGCATGTTGGCCAGCGCGCCCATGGACAGGATGTTGACGATGGCGCCGCCGCCGTTTCCGGCCAGGACCGGGGCGAATGCCCGGCACATATGCAGGACTCCCCAGTAATTGGTTTCCATCTCCAGCCGGGCGTTGTCGAGAGCATCCGCCTCCATCAGCTTTGAATGGGTCAGCGCACCGGCATTGTTGACCAGGACAGTGGCGTCGCGGCATATCCGCGAGGCTGCGACGGCGCTCCTGTCGGAAGTCACGTCCAGGGCAACGGGAATGACGCGCTTCTGGTCGCCGAAGGCCTCTTTCAACGCATCCCGGTTGCGCCCCGCAGCATAGACGCAGGCGGCGCCGCGCTCGAGGAACGCCTCGACCAGCGCCTTGCCAAGCCCCCGGTTGGCGCCCGTCACCACGGCGCGCGCACCCTCTATCCTCATCCGCACACTCCCCTGTCGTTATGTGCAATAATCCTGTGGATCGGCAGGATGTCCAGACCCTGTTGGACCGGACCCTGCTAGGAATGACAGGTATCGCGGGCGTTTCGGCCCGGCCGATACTCCGGCCGGGCACGGGGAACGTGCTTTGGGAGGACTTCGGTTTGAGCGACGACCGCGCCATTCTTGCGCAGCTTCTGAGTGCCATCCGCCGGGATCTGGGCACGGCGATCATGCCCGATTTGCGCCTCGGCGAAGCCCGCCTGAAGGCCGGCATGATGCATGACATGCTGGGTCACATGGTGGCCTGGATGCGCGAGGATTTCGATCCCGCGGCCGGGGAACGGGCGCGGTTCCAGGGCCACTTCGATGACGCCGAGCGCGATGCCGCCGATGCGGCAGAGCGGCTGGCGGCGCTGGAGGTGGAGGTTACCGCCGACCGGCTGCAACGATTTCTCCGCGAGCGGATGACCGGCTGGGCCGATGCAGTGGTCGAGAGCGTCGTGCCCGCGAATGGCGGCTATTCCAAGGATACGATCCTGTTCCGCGCCGTCCGGCCTGACGGCCTGTGCCTCGACGGGGTGATCCGCCGCGACCTGCCGTTCGGGCCCGGCGAGAACAGCGCCGTCGATGAGTTTCCCCTGCTCGGCGCCCTGTTCCGGTGCGGGCTGCCCATCGCCGAACCCTTGTGGTGCGAAGCCGACAAGGATTGGCTGGGGCAGCCCTTTATCGTCACGCGGCGCGTCGCGGGAGAGGCCAACACCGCTGTCTGGGACCGGGACGAAACCCTGCGCCGATCCGTCTGTCTGCAGCTTGCGGCGCTGCTCGCGGCGCTCCACAGCACCGATCCCGCCGATATCGGTCTGGCCGGCGAACGGATTCCGGCCGATGAGATCGCCGACTATGTGGCGCTTTGGCATGACCGGTGGCAGCGACACAGGGTGCATGATTCCCCGGTCCTCGATGCGGCGTTTCGCTGGCTGGCGGACAATGTGCCGCAGGACCTTACGCGTCTTTCGCTGATCCATGCCGACGTGGGATTCCACAATATCCTGACCGATGATGGCCGGATCACCGCGCTGCTCGACTGGGAGTTTTCCCACCTCGGCGATCCGGCGGAAGACCTGGGTTATTGCCGCCAGCGGGTCGAGCCGCTGATGCCGTGGGACGAGTTCCTGGCTGCCTATTATGCCGCCGGCGGCGCGCCCTACCGCGAAAGCGGTGCGCGCTTCTACGAGGTCTGGCGCGGTGTGCGCAATGCGGTGTGCTGCGCCGTGGCCTGGAACGGCTTTCTCAACGACTGGTACCCGGCGCTGAAGATGGGCTACCAGGGCGTGCCGCTGTACCGGATGTTCATTCTCGATGTGGCCGATCGGCTGGAAAGGGCAACCTCATGAGCAACGGGAATCGTGGGCAGGTGATCTCCGCCGCCGGTCATTCGGCGCCCATGGCGGGCGCGCCGCTCAGCACCATCGTGCCGCAGGACGAATTCCTGCATCCGGTCGCCGACGGTGCCCATTACGCCAGCACGGAAACGTCGTATTTCGGCTTCAACATTCCGGACAAACAGCTCAACGGCGAGATCTATGTGTGGTTCCACCCGGCACTGCGGGTGATGAGTGCCAGCGTCTACATCTGGCGCGGCATCAAGCGGTCGACGCTTGCCTGCGAGTATGTGAACCATTTTCACTTCCTGCCGTTTCCCGAGAATGGCATCGCCGACTACACGATCGCGCCGCTCGGTCTGCATATCCGCGTCATCGAGCCCCTCAGGCAGATCGAGTTGACCTGCAAGGATCCGGAACGGGACGTGTCGTTCAGGCTGCTGCAGACCGCGATCATGCCGCCCGCCGGCCGCCCGGGCGGCAACCATTTCACCCAGGCCATGAAGGTCGAGGGCGAGGTCACCCTGCATGGCGAGACATTCGCGGTCGATGGCTATTTCAGCCGCGACCGGTCATGGAGCAACGAGCGTCACGAGGTGTCGCGCAATGTGCCGCCGATCTCCTGGATGGTGGGCATCTTCGGCGACGACCTGGCGTTCCATGTGCTGGCCTATGACGATCCGGCGCTGGGGCCGGAATGGGCCGGCATGTTCCCGTCGCCGCCGCCGGGCGGCAACCTGATCTGGGGCTATGTGTGGCGCGATGGCGCGACCCTTCCGGTCCGGCGCGCTGCCGTGCTCACCCGCCGCGAGGCCGACGGGCTGGCGCCCCGGCTCAAGGAGATGGAGATCGAGGATGCCGGCGGGAAGATCCACCGCATCCGCGGCACCATCGATGCGCGCATGCCCTGGCAGACCTGGCAGAACATGAACGTCTATTTCTGTCAGACCCGCTGGGAACTGGACGGCCGCATTGGCTGGGGCGACACCCAGGACATCCAGTACAACGAATTCGTCCGCCGCTTCGCCAGGTTCTAGCCGCCGGACCTGTCAGGCCTGACAGGTACCCAGCCCGCTTTCATTGGGCCTAGGATCGTCTCCAGATGCAGATAATCCGTTGATACGGAAGGGTGGGCTGGCTGCGCAACCAAGCCCATTCGGCGCTCGACGGGCTGGTCTCGGGTCGCCGCGCGATGGCGCCGGGCACAATCGACGTTCTTGCCGAAGCCATCCGACAGAAGGGGCTCGGAACGACGTCACAACTGGGGAGAAAACCGTGAAGTTCTTGTCATCCAAAAACAAGCGTCTAGGAAGCTTAATATTGGCATCCGTCATCGCGATGCCGGCCTATGCGCAAACTGGCGGCCTTGAGTCCGTTACCACCACGGCAAGACGGCAGGAGGAGACTCTCCTCGACGTTCCCGTAGCGGTCAGCGTCGTCAGCAGCGAGGCGCTGGGCCGTTATGGCGCCAACAACCTGTCGCAGATCGGTGACATGATCCCACAGGTGCAGATCACGCGCGCGACCTCGGGCAATGGCGGCATTATTTCCATTCGCGGCATTACGTCCGCTTCCGGCGACCCTGGCATCGATACGGCGGTCAGCATCAACGTCGATGGTGTCCAGGTCAGCCGCGGCTACATCGCCACGGCGGCGTTCTTTGATCTGGCGCAGGTCGAAGTGCTGAAAGGCCCGCAGGCCTTGTTTTTCGGCAAAAACAGCCCGGCCGGCGTGATTTCGCTGCGCAGCAAGGGACCGGGAAACGAATGGGAAGGGTTCGTGAAGGCGGGGTATGAGTTCCGCGCCAAGGAACGCTTTGTCGAGGCGGCCATCGGTGGCCCGGTCACAGACAAATTCGGCATCCGGGTCGCGATGCGTTACAGCGATATGGACGGCTGGCTGCACAATACGGCCGGACCGCTGGCCAATCCGTTCGAGCCGAACAGCCCGCTGCCCGGCGCCACCAACAACAAGCTTACGCCGGCATCGGAAGCCCTCGTTGGCCGTGTAACCATGGAATTCCGACCGAACGATAGATTTACGGCGGTTTTCAAGGTGCTTGGCAGCCGCTATCAGGACAACGAGCTGACGGGCATCACCCAGGTCGTCAGTTGTGCGGACGGCCAGGTTCATTCGCAGACCCGCGGATTCTTCGACCCCAACAGCGATTGTATTCCCGACAAATATCGCTCGGTCGGCGCGCAAGGACCGGTCGCCGCCACGAACTATCCATTGTCGAAGAAGGGTAACGGCGAATATTTTACCGACAGCAAGTCCATCCTGGCGTCGCTCGACCTGAGCTATGATTTTGGCGCGGTTAGCCTGGATGCCGTCACCGGGTTCTACCGGCTGGATTCAAACGGTCTCGGCGCCTACGACTATACGGGTCTTGCCTACTTCCCCGGCATCAACGGTGAAAAGACCACCATCTGGAGCGAGGAAGTTCGGTTGACCAGCCAGTATGATGGGCCGGTCAACTTCGTGCTGGGCGGCTATTACGAATCCGCCAAGCGCAACAGCTTCACCGTCGGCAGGGGCGGATTTTCGAATGCGGTGCCGGTCGATCCGGCGGTCGATTTCGTTATCGGCTACTGGCCGGAAGATACGTCCGACCGTGAAACCATGTCCGGCTTCGGTCAATTGCTCTGGGACATTACGGATACGCTGCAACTGACCGGCGGCGTCCGGTACACCAAAGAGACTGCGGATATCGTCAACCAGAACGTGTACGCGAATCCTGCCTATCAGGGAGCGCTGCTGCCGCCTGGCATGTCTGTCGCGGGCCGCATCCAGGAGAACAACTGGTCGCCGGAAGCGACCTTGACCTGGCATCCCACCGCCGACCAGACCATCTATGCGGCCTACCGGACAGGCTACAAGTCGGGCGGCGTGTCGCAGACGGCCATCCTGCTGCGCTCCAATACCTTCGAGGGCTTGTCATTCGGCCCGGAAACCGCCAAGGGCGGCGAAATCGGCTACAAGGCCCAGCTGGCCGGCAATCGCCTGCGGCTCGACGCGAACCTGTATTATTATGAGTTCAGCGGTCTTCAGCGCTCTTCGCTCGATATCGCCACGACATCATTCCGGACACTGAATGCAGCGACCGCCGTCACCAAGGGTTTCGAACTGGAAGCGTTCTTTCTGGTAACAGACGAGCTGATGCTTCGCGGTGCGTTTACCTACAACAACGCCAAGTACACAGACTGGGGCAACGCGCCGTGCTTCAACGGCCAGCGGGCCGACGAAGGGTGTGACGTCAGCGTAGGCACCACGGCCCGGACCCAGAATCTTACCGGCCAGCCGCTGGGTCTGGCGCCAAAGGTGTCGACCTCGGCCGGGTTCACCTACGACATTCCCGTCGCCAACTGGTTGAATGTCGGCATCACGGGCGACGTGAAATACGTAAGCGCCTACTGGGGCAACGACCTGCAACAGCCGGGCAGCCGCCAGAAAGGCTACGCCAAGTTCAACGCCAGCATCCGTCTCCACGAACCTGACGATACCTGGGAGCTGTCGCTGATCGGGCGCAATCTCACCAACGAACTGGCCATCCTGACCGCAGGCGACAAGCCAGGCGGTGCGCGGAATGACGTGACGGGTGTGCTCGAGCGCGGCCGCGAGGTCATTCTCCAGGCACAGTACAGATTTTAGCCCCACACCTTGCTGATAACCTGATCGACAACGACCCGCGGGCCATTCGCTCGCGGGTCTTTTGCTGTTTCGCACGGGGTATCTCTTGGGAACTGCGCAAGCGGTACCATATTGTTGGGCAGTTGATGATTGCCCCGAGAGGTACCGCCCTTTGAGTGAAGACCCCTATAAGGTCCTCGGCGTCGCCCGGGACGCCAGCCAGGACGCCATCCGCAAGGCCTACCGCAAGCTCGCCAAGGAGGCCCATCCCGACCTGCATCCGGGAGACAAGAAGGCCGAGGATCGTTTCAAGACCATCTCCGCCGCCTACGACATCATCGGCGACGCGGACAAGCGCGCCCGCTTCGACCGCGGCGAAATCGACGCCTCGGGCACCGAGCGGCCGCCGCAGCAGGAGTTCTACCGGCAATATGCCGACGCGGACGGCGGTGCGCGCTACCAGACGTCGGCCGGCTTCGACGATTTCGCCGACCTGTCCGATCTGTTCTCGAACATGTTCCAGCGCGAGGGCGGCGCACCCCGCAGGATGCGAGGCCAGGACCTGCGCTACCAGTTGCCGGTGGATTTCCTGGAGGCGGTGAACGGCGCCAAGCGCCGGGTCACTATGCCTGACGGCAAGACCCTCGACATCGCCATTCCCGCGGGCACCCGGTCGGGCCAGACCCTCCGGCTGAAAGGCAAGGGTATGCCTGGCATGAACGGCGGCCCGGCGGGCGATGCGCTGGTCGACGTGCAGGTGGGCGCCCATCCGGTGTTCGAGCGCGACGGCGACGACATTGTCGTCGACCTGCCGATCGCCATCGACGAGGCGGTGCTGGGCGGCAAGGTTGCGGTCCCAACCATCACCGGCAAGGTCAACCTCACCATCCCCAGGGGCGCCAGTTCTGGCCAGACCCTGAGGCTGCGCGGCAAGGGTGTGCCCGCCGGCAAGAACCGCGCGGCGGGCGATCAGCTTGTAAAGCTGAAGATCGTCATGCCTGCCGGGATCGACGACGACCTGGAGACGTTCATGAAGTCGTGGCGCGAAAGCCATGCCTACAACCCGCGCGCCGGGATGAAGGAGTAATCATGAGACTGAGCGAACAGGATGTGGTGGCGGCCGTGGCGGGAATCTCTACCCGGCGGCTGCGCATGCTGGTGCGCAACGGATGGATCCGCCCTGAGCGGATGGAGGGAGCGCCTGCATTCAGCGAGGTCGACGTGGCGCGGGTCCGCCTGGTATGCCATCTGACCGACCAGCTCGAGATCCAGGAAGACGACATGCCGGTGATCCTGTCGCTGGTCGACCAGGTCTACGGCCTGCGCCGTGCGCTCCGCAATCTCAGCCGCGCGGTCGAGAGCCAGCCTGACGAGGTCCGCACCGAGATTGTCCGTGCGTTCCGGGACCTCGACCGCCTGGCCTGACGGCCGCCATTCTCATTCGGATCGGCGCGTCGTACCATGCCAGCCGTCACGAAGGCTGATGGAGATGTGCCATGGGGGATCATGAGCCTGCCCGCCTGCCGGGGCGCTGCGCCTGCGGTGCCGCACGCTACCAGCTGACCGGCCCGCCTCTCATCGTCCACTGCTGTCATTGCACCTGGTGCCAGCGGGAGAACGGATCGGCCTTCGCCGTCAACGCGCTGATCGAGGCCGACCGGCTCCAGTTGACCGCCGGCAAGGTTGTCACCACTGTCCTGCCCTCGGCCAGCGGCAACGGACAGGTTTTCGCCCGGTGCCCGGCATGTGGCGTGACGCTCTGGAGCCATTACGCGGCGGCTGGCGATCGGGTCCATTTCGTCCGCGTCGGAACGCTCGATGACCCGTCCGCCTGCCGGCCCGACGTCCACATCTACACGTCGACCCGGCAGCCATGGGTGCGGCTTCCCGAGGACGTGCCCGCCTTTCCCGGGTTCTACCGGCCCCGCGACGTCTGGCCCGAGGAGAGCCTCGCCCGTCTCGCCGCGGCCCAGCAGTCTTCGGCTACCTGACGATGACGTTCGAGAACTGCCACGGATCCTCGGCGTCGTAATCGTCGGGGAACAGGCCGCCTTCACGGTGGGCCAGCGGCGTCCAGTCGGTATAGACCCCGACCACGGGGCCCAGATAAGGCCGCTGCACCTCCAGGCACCGCTCGAAGTCGGTCTCGTCCGCCTCGACCACGCCGCGATCCGGATTCTCCAGCGCCCAGACCATGCCGGCCAGCACCGCCGAGGTCACCTGCAGGCCGGTGGCGTTCTGATAGGGCGCGATCTCGCGGGTTTCCTCGATGGACAGTTGCGAGCCGTACCAGTAGGCGTTCTTGCCGTGGCCGTAGAGCAGCACGCCCAGTTCGTCGATGCCGTCGACGATTTCGTGCTCGTCCAGAATGGTCCAGTTGTCCTGGCGCTGCCATTCGGACCCGGCCATCTCGTGCAGCGACAGCACCGCATCGTCGCAGGGATGATAGGCGTAGTGGCAGGTCGGCCGGTAGACGGCGTTGCCGTCCTCGCGGACGGTGAAATAGTCGGCGATGGAAATCGACTCGTTGTGGGTCACCAGGAAGCCATGCTGGGCCTGTGCCGTCGGCGTCCACGAGCGGACGCGGGTGCCGGCGCCGGGACGCATGAGGTAGATCGCCGCGCCGCAGCCGCCTTCATGGGTGCGGCCTTCCGGCGGCAGCGCCTTCTCATGGGTGCCCCAGCCCAGCTCGGCCGGCTGCAGGCCCTCCGAGATGAAGCCTTCCACCGACCAGGTGTTGACGAAGACGCCCTGCGGCTTGGGATCACGGGCGCGCTGGGTGTCGCGCTCGGCGATGTGGATGCCCTTGACGCCGACCTGCTGCATCAACTGCGCCCAGGCCTCGCGGGTGGCCGGCCGCTCGACCTTCATGCCCATGTCGGACGCCAGATTGAGCAGCGCCTGCTTGACGAACCAGGACACCATGCCCGGATTGGCGCCGCAGCAATTGACCGCGGTCGGGCCGCCGGGGCGGCGCTCGCGCAGATCGAGGACTCTCTGGCGCAGGGTGTAGTTGGACCGCTCGGAAACGCTCTTGGTGGTATCCGTGTAGAAGCCAAGCCACGGCTCGGCGACCGTGTCGACATAGAGGGCGTCGACATCCTTGCACAATTCCATCATCGCGACGGACGAGACATCCACCGACAGATTGACCAGAAAGGCCCGGCTCGGTCCGGCGGTCAGCAGCGGGGTCAACAGCTCCCGGTAGGAATCCTCCAGCACGGCGGCGTGTACGAAATTCGCGCCTTCCGCTTCCACCATGCGCCGGTGAGCGTCATCCGGATCGATCACCGTGATCCGCGAGGGTTCGCCCGCGATATGTCGCAGGATCAACGGCAGCGTGCCGCGGCCGATCGAACCGAATCCGATCATGATGATCGGACCGGTGAAATGGGCGTGAATGGGCCATGCTGTCATGGTGAAGGACTCCTTGCATATTATTGGAACGGCTCTGCGGTCCTGGCGGACTGTAGAGCCGTTCCATTTCGGATCATGTGTCGCGATCCCGGCCAGTGCAATCCCGCGTCGGCCTGGCCGGACGGGTCTAGAGCGCCGCGGTCAGCAGCGTTTCTTCGGTCTGGTTCTCGTTGGCGGCAATGAGCGAGCCGCGTCGGTCGTCGTCCAGCGCTTCGCCTAGGGCCGCAACCATGCCCGAGGCACCGCGCAGGGCGGCGGGGGTCAGTTCGAGACCCAGGAAGCGGTCCCGCTCCACCGGTCCGGGCAGCGTCAGGTGGCCGGTAAGCTCGGCCGTGAAGCCGAAGCGCCCGTAATAGGACGCATCGCCAACCAGGATCACGGCGCCATGGGCTCGGGCAGAGGCCTCGGCCAGTGCATGGTCCATCAGCAGGGTGCCGATGCCCAGGCCGTGGTATTCGGGCAGCACGCCGATCGGTCCAAGCAGCAGGGCCGCCCCGGCGGTTCCCGCGGTGACGTGCCAGAGCCGCACGGTGCCGACAAGCTGTTGCCCTGTCAGGGCGCTGAACGCGAGCCCTTCGGCGGGGACGCGACCCCGCCGAAGCTTCTCGCAGGTTTTCAGGTGCCGTCCGGGCAGGGCCCGGTCCAGCAGGATTTCCCGCGCTGGAATGTCCAGCGCCGTTTCGTTGCGAACCACGATCATGGCCGTGCCTTAGATGACGATCGCCTGCAGAGGCGAAAACCCGTTGAAGGCGACCGATGCGTAGGTGGTGGTATAGGCACCTGTCGCCTCGATCAGGACCTCGTCGCCGATCTCCAGGGAAATGGGGAGCGGATACGGTGTCCGTTCATAGAGCACGTCAGCCGAATCGCATGTCGGGCCGGCCAGGACACAGGGGGCGACCGCATCACCATCGCGCGGCGTGCGGATGGGATAACGGATGGACTCGTCCATGGTTTCCGCCAGGCCGCCGAATTTGCCGATGTCCAGATACACCCAGCGGACGCTGTCGTTGTCCGATTTGCGGGAGATCAGCACGACTTCGGCCTTGATCACGCCGGCATCGCCAACCATGCCCCGGCCCGGTTCGATAATGGTTTCGGGCAGACGGTTGCCGAAGTGTCGTCGGAGGGCGCCGAAGATGGCCTGCGCATAGGCGTCGACCCGTGGCACGTCCTTCAGGTACTTGGTGGGAAAGCCGCCGCCCATGTTGACCATGGACAGCTGAATGCCCCGTTCGGTCAGGGTGCGGAATACGGCGGACGCGTCGGACAGCGCACGGTCCCATGCTTCCACGTTGCCCTGCTGCGAGCCCACATGGAACGAGATGCCATAGGGCGACAGGCCCAGGTCACGCGCCTTCTCCAGCACGCCGACCGCCATGGCCGGCACGCAGCCGAACTTGCGGCTCAGCGGCCATTCAGCGCCATCGCCGTCGGTCAGCACCCGGCAGAACACGCGGGCGCCGGGCGCCTGGCGCGCGATCTTCTCCACCTCTTCGACGCAGTCGACCGCATAGAGATCGATGCCGAGCTGGAAGGCGCGCGCGATATCGCGCTCCTTCTTGATGGTATTGCCGAACGAAATCCGGTCCGGGGTCGCGCCGGCGGCCAGGGCCATTTCGACTTCCGCCACCGAGGCGGTGTCGAAGCTCGAGCCCAGATCGGCCAGCAGGCGCAGGACGGCCGGCTCGGGGTTCGCCTTGACGGCATAGAAGATGCGCGTCTCCGGCAGCGCCCGGGCGAACGCCAGATAATTCTCACGAACGACGTCGAGATCGACGACGAGACACGGGCCCTCGGGGCGCGTGGAAGCCAGATAGTCAAGAACGCGTTGGGTCGCCATAAGACTGATCCCCTACCTTCATTGCTGCCCGCGAAGGACGCCGCTCAGGAGACGCGATGGAGGCGCCGTACCCTGGGGGGATTCCTGCAGACCGGAATGGAACAACGCCAATCGCGGCGAAACTCCGGTGGGTGCCTTAGGTTGGAACGGGAGGACCGATCCGCACATGGGGCAAAGATGGTGTGCCTCTTCAGTGTCGCCGGCTTTTGGACAGCCGACTGAGACCAAAAAAGCCCTCACCGTCGTTGCTATATGACGCCTCATCCCTGGGGGACGTTGTGCCGGCGCCTATGGGCACGTGCGACTATTGGGCAGACAGTGAAATATGAGTTTCACCCTTCGGAATCAAGTTAAATTTTTTTCGCAGTTTCGCGTTGCCCTTCAACGCGTTGCCAGCGGTTTTCCAGCGGCCGGAAATGGCTGTTTTCCGCTCTTGGCGTGCTGTTCGGTCACCTTGTTTCCGGCGTCCCCTGCCGCTACACTCCGCCGCCAAATCACGGCAACGGCGCCTCCTGGCGCTACCCGCCACCTCGAATTGTGAGTAGAGCCACCATGAAACGCTTCCTCCGCACGACGGCTGCCGCACGGGTATCCGCAGTTTTGGCTTTGGCCGCCATGGCGTTCACCGGCACGGTGTCGCTGGATGCCCATGCCGCCGATTCCAAGGGGAACTACATCGTCCGGGGCATCGGCGCGCGGCCGTGTTCGGACTACATGGCCGCTGTCGGCAAGAGCGCGACGGACGTGATGCCTTACATGTCCTGGATGGAGGGCTATCTCACCGGCATCAACCGGTTGCAGGCCCAGACCTTCGATGTGTCGCCGGTCACCGAAGCCGCGATCGTTGGCCAGATGGTCCGCAATTATTGCACCACCCAGCCGACTCTCCGTTTCGAGACCGCGGTGGCCCAGCTGATGAACTTCTTCGCGCCCTACAAGGTGACCGCGCAATCGCAGCTCGTCGAGGTGACGGTGGGCGACGCGCGTGCCGCGCTTCGGCAATCGACCCTGAAATGGATGCAGGAGAAGCTGAAGGCCCAGGGCCAGTTCACCGGTACGCCGGACGGCCTCTACGGCAACACCACCAAGACCGCGTTGATCGCCTTCCAGAAGGCGGCCAAGATTCCCGAAACCGGTGTGCCCGATGCACGCACGCTGGTGCAGTTCATCCAGAACGAAGCGCAGGCCCAGGGCGCCAAGCCCTGATTGTTGCGCCGGGTGGCTGTCTGAAGGCAGCCGGGATCGTCGCCGGGATCGCCGTTTTCGCAGGAGAATCGTCATGACCATCGAAGAGCTGCTCGAGATCGAAGAGATCAAGCAACTGCGGATCATGTACTCGCACTATTTTGACGGCAGCCAGATCGACGACCTGGCCGCGTTGTTCACCGAGGACGCGGTCTGCGAGTTCACCGAGGACTATGGCGGGAACTGGGTCGGCCGCGACACCATCCGCGCCAATTATGCCAAGTTCGCCAATGCCGAGCGGCCGTTCTCGTTCATGCATGCCAACACCAATCCGTGGATTCGGATCCTGAGCCCGACCGAGGCCAATGGCCGCTGGTACCTGCTCGACCTGGCGCTGGGCGAGGGGCAGGAAAACCCGCTCGGCCTGTTCGGTGTCTATGACGACGTCTACCGGAAGGTGGACGGCAAGTGGCTGATCGCCCGCACCCGGATCGATTTCCTGTGGCCCAAGCGCAGCTTCGTCGGCTTCCGCAGCCCCGGCGTGAACGGATAGCCAGTCGGCGACGGCTTGGACCCAACAGAATTTGTCATTGCCGCGTCGCCGGACAGGGCCGATATTCCAGTGCATGTTCACAGGAGCCTGGGCGGCTCCTCCAGGAGGCCAAGATGATCCAGTTGGGCACGGATCGTCCGTTGTCGGCGGATTTCGGCCGGAAGGCCGCATGGCGGGGCCCATGCGCATGAAGACGACGACCAGGACGCTTATCGACGACCTTGCCAGTACCTTGCGCCAGCGCGTGCTGCCGTTGGCCGGAGACGCGGCGGCCCATGTGCGTGATGTTATCGCCGGGCTCGATCTTCTGGCGGTGCGCATCGAACTGGAAGGGGACATCGTCTGGAGCGATATCGCCGATCAGCGTCTGATGCTCGCGGCCATCGAGCAGGAAACCCGGCAGGTCGCGGACGAGCCCTGGAAGGGGCTCTCCGCAGCCATCGCCCGGGAATTGGACCGGGTCTGGCATGCGCCCGCGCATTATCCCGAAATGGCAGTGCTGGAGGCCGAGAACCGCCGGCTGCGCGGGCTGATCGACAAGACGCTGGCCGCGGTCGAGGCGGCGCCCGGACCGCTCGGCGAAAAGCGCGCCCAGCGCCTTGTCCGGGCACTCGGCGGCTACCTGAAACGGCAGGCCGAGCGCGAGGCGCCGCTGCACCAGCAGGCGCAGGCCGCCGAGTCCTGAGCGGGCGCGCCGGGTCTGTTGCCGTAGTCGCACTTGATCCTGCAATGAAAAGGCACTCATAATCTTCAGCACCGGAAGCGGCCGGTCAGGGCCGGTCGCTTTTGCCATAAAGAATCGCCGCGCCGGGGATGACGCGGTTCGACAGCTCAGGGAAGGTTTCATGCAGTATCAGTCACCAGCCTCCATTGACGAGGCCGTGGCGGCATTGGCATCGATCGGCGGCGCCCGCATTCTCGCGGGCGGCACCGATCTGCTGGTGCAGCTGCGATCGGGCGCCGCGTCGCCCGCCGCCGTCATCGACATCAAGAACATCGACGCTATGCGTGCCATCACCGAAACCGGGGAAGGCTTCCGCATCGGCGCGGCGGCGTGCGGTGCCGAGATCACCGACCACGCGGCGCTGGTCAGGGCCTGGCCGGGTGTGGCTGAGGCCGCGGGCCTGATCGGCTCGACCCAGGTGCAGGGACGCGCCAGCCTGGGCGGCAATGTGTGCAACGCCTCGCCGGCCGCCGACACCACGCCGGCGCTGATCGCCGCACGCGCCGTGGCCGAGATCGTCGGCCCGAACGGCCGCCGCGCCATTCCGGTCGAGCAGATCGCTACCGGTCCGGGAAAGACCTCGCTGGCGCCGGGCGAGATCGTCGTCTCGTTCCTGCTGCCGAAACCTGCGGGCCGTGCGGCCGATGCCTATCTGCGGCTGATCCCGCGCACCGAAATGGACATCGCCGTGGCGGGCGCCGCGGTCAACCTGACGCTGAACACCGATGGCACCATCGCCGACGCACGGGTCGCTATCGGCGCCGTCGCGCCGACGGCGCTGGTGCTGGACGCCGCGCCGGGCATCCTCGCGGGCAACCGTCCCGACGAGGCGATTCTGGCGAAGCTGGCAGACGCGGCCAGCGCCTTGGCCATGCCGATCGACGACAAGCGCGGCACCACGGACTACCGCCGGAAAGTGGTCGGCGTGCTGGCGAAACGGGCGGCGCTGATCGCCTATGAACGGGCGGGAGCGCGCTGATGGCCAAATCTCATGTATCCACCACGGTGAACGGCGATCCCGTCGAGTTCCTCTGCGACGCGCCCGAGACCATGCTCGACGTGCTGCGCAACACCATGGGCCTGACCGGCACCAAGGAAGGCTGCGGCACCGGTGATTGCGGGGCCTGCTCGATCATCGTCGACGGGCGGCTGGTTTGCGGCTGCCTGATGCTGGCGGTCGAGGCGACCGGCAAGCAGATCACCACCATCGAGGGCATCGGCGCGCCCGACCGGCTGCATCCGGTGCAGCAGGCTTTCCTCGAGGATGCCGCGCTTCAGTGCGGGTTCTGCACGCCGGGCTTCATCGTTGCCGCCAAGGCGCTGCTCGACCGCAATCCCGATCCGACCGAAACCGAGATCCGCTACTGGCTGGCCGGAAACCTTTGCCGCTGCACCGGCTATGACAAGATCGTGCGCGCCGTGCAGCACGCGGCCGCCGAGATGAAAGGGCAACCCGCATGACCTACGAACCGAAGAACCTGCGCGTCGTCGGCACCCGTCCCATCCGCCACGACGGCGCCGACAAGGTGACCGGCCGCGCCAATTACGCATCCGACTTCACCCTGCCGGGCATGCTGTGGGGCCGTGTCCTGCGCAGTCCGCACGCCCATGCAAAGGTGAAGTCGATCGATACCGCGAAGGCGCTGGCGCTTCCCGGCGTGAAGGCGATCGTCACCAGCGCCGACCTCGTGCTGCCCGACGCCGGTGTCACCCAGGCCGGCGAATCGGCGATCAGCAACCAGCACCTGGCGAAGAACCTGCTGGCGCGCGACAAGGTGTTCTACGACGGCCACCCGGTCGCCGCCGTCGCCGCCATCTCGGACGCCGTCGCCCAGCAGGCGCTCGGGCTGATCGAGGTCGATTACGAGGTGCTGCCCCACGTCATCGACGTGAACGAGGCCATGAAGGACGGCGCCCCGCTGCTGCATGACGACCTGTTCACCGACGGCGTCGAGCCCAGGCCCGAAAAGCCCTCCAACATCGCCAAGCGCATCGTCGTCGCCAAGGGCGACATCGAGAAGGGTTTCGCCGAGGCCGACATCGTCATCGAGCGCACCTACACCAGCAAGCCGGTGCACCAGGGCTATATCGAGCCGCAGGGCGTCGTCGCCAACTGGGCCGAGGACGGCCAGGCCATGGTCTGGTGCTCCAGCCAGGGCCAGTTCATGATCCGCGACCTGTGCTGCACCATGCTGGGCCTGGAAACCTCGTCGCTGAAGGTGATCCCGGCCGAGATCGGCGGCGGCTTCGGCGGCAAGACCACGGTCTATCTGGAGCCGCTGGCGCTGATGCTGTCGCGGGCGTCCGGCCGGCCGGTGAAGATGGCCATGACCCGCGGCGAGGTGATGCGCGCCACCGGCCCGACCTCGGGCGGCTCGTATACCGCCAAGATCGGCGCCATGAAGGACGGCACGATCACCACGGCGGAAGTGGTGCTGAAGTTCCAGGCCGGCGCCTTTCCCGGCTCGCCGGTCGGCGCGGCGGTGATGTTCTGCTCGGCGCCCTACGACATCCCCAACCTGTCGATCACCGGCTACGATGTGGTCGTCAACGTGCCGAAGATCCACGCCTACCGGGCGCCCGGCGCGCCCAACGGCGCCTTCGCGTTCGAGACCGTGCTCGACGAGCTGGCCCGCGAGCTGAACATGGATCCCATCGACTTCCGGGCGAAGAATTCGGCGGTCGAGGGCTCCAAGTCGCCCTACGGCCCGACCCACGGCCCGATCGGCGGCCTCGAGTGCCTGTCGTCGGCCAAGGACCACCAGCACTACAAGTCCAATCTGGGCCCGAATCAGGGGCGCGGCGTCGCCAGCGGCTTCTGGATCAATATCGGCGGCCAGTCGGCGGCCACCGTCGTCGTCAACCGCGACGGCACCATCGCGCTGGTCGAGGGCTGCCCCGATATCGGCGGCACCCGCGCCTCGCTGGCGATGATGTGCGCCGAGGTGCTGGGCATCCCGGCCGACAAGGTGCGTCCCTCCATCGTCGATACCACCGCCATCGCCTTCAACGACGTCACCGGCGGCAGCCGAGTCACCTTCGCCACCGGCATCGCCGTGGTGCAGGCGACCGAGGACGCCGTGCGCCAGATGCGCGAGCGGGCCGCCAAGATGTGGGACATCGACGTGGAGCAGGTCGGCTGGCGCGACGGCGCGGCGCAGGAGCTGAACGGCAACCGTTCGCTCACCATCGCCCAGATCGCCCAGAAGGCGGCCAAGACCGGCGGCCAGATCATGGGCCACGCCTCTATCAACGCCTCGGGCGCTGGCCCGTCGCTGACCACGCATCTGTGCGATGTCGAGGTGGACCGCGAGACCGGCAAGGTCACCATCCTGCGCTACACCGCGTTCCAGGACGCCGGCAAGGCGGTGCATCCGTCCTATGTGGAAGGCCAGATGCAGGGCGGCGTGGTGCAGGGGATCGGCTGGGCGCTCAACGAGGAATACATCCACGACGAGGATGGCCGGCTGGAGAATCCCGGCTTCCTCGACTACCGCATGCCGGTGGCGTCGGACCTGCCGATGATCGACGCGGTGATCATCGAAGTGCCGAACCCGAACCATCCGTTCGGCGTGCGCGGCGTGGGCGAGGCGCCCATCGTGCCGCCGCTCGCGGCCATCGCCAACGCCATCTATGACGCCACGGGCGTGCGCATGCGCGACCTGCCGTTCTCGCCGCCGAAGGTGCTGGCGGCGCTTGAGGCGGCCGGGAAAGCGAAAGGCTGACGTGGCGAAGGTCGTCCTGCCTGGAGACCTGGGCCGCCGGTTCGCCGGCGGCGAGGTCGAGATCCGCGTCGAAGGCGACAATGTCCGCCGCCTGATTAGGGCGCTGGAGGAACGCTATCCCGGCATCGCCGAGGTGCTGGAGTCCGACGCCATGGCCGTCGCCATCGATGGGGTGGTTTACCAGGACGCGTTTCTCGAAGAGGTGGGCGCGGAGTCGGAGGTGTACTTCCTGCCGGCGATCAGGGGCGGGTGTTAAACCCTCGACCGTCATCCCGGCGGAGGCCGGGACCCAGACTTGACAGTCCGGCGCGCTTCGCGCCGGTCTTTTCGTTGGGGACTGGATTCCGCCCTCCGGCGGAATGACGGCTGATGGGGTGGCGGTAAGGGTGCTATTCGACAGCGATCATTCCAGGTCCGTCGCGATCGAAATCTGCGCGCTCCGGTGCAGCGACGTGTGCGTGCGAGTCCTGAAGAACCAGCACCCGCCGGTCTTCACCAGCACGTCGTTGTAGTAGCCGGTGGAGCTATAGGTCCGGCCGTCGTGCAGCTCGATGTCTTCCTTGAAGTAGTTCTTGCTGGTGGCGGTGTCGCCGTCCACGTCGACCGACACCATCATCGGGAAGAAGCTGATCGACTTCACCGCGCTCATCATGTCGGTCCAGCGCGATACGATGACGTCCCGGCCGTCCATCGGGTTGCCGTACATCACCCAGCTCGCGCCGTCCTCGGCCCAGGTCGTCGCCCAGAGGGCTGGGTCCTTCAGCATCACGGCGTCGCAGTAGCGCTCGACCAGCTCGCGGATGGCGAGGACGTCTTCTATCGGTCCGGTGGACATGGCGGTTTCTCCCCTGTCATTTCAACGTGTATTCCCCGAACCGCACCTTCCGCATCTCCCACCAGTAGCGGAGCGTGCTGTGCGGCCAGAGCGTTGTGATCTTGCCGTTCTGGTCCTGGTACCAGCTGTTGCAGCCGGCCTGCCAGATGGTGCCGGCGAGGCCCCGCTGCATGGCGGCGTCGAAATGCGCGGCGGCCTCGGGGCGCGGCTCGATGGTGCGGCGCTCGACCAGCTTCCAGATGCATTGCAGGACATAGCGCACCTGCTGCTCGACCATGAAGATAATCGAGCTGTGGCCCAGGCCGCTGCCCGGGCCGAGCAGCATGAAGAAATTGGGAAAGCCGGGAACGGCCACCGTCCGGTGCGCCGCCATGCCGTCCTGCCACGCCTCGCGCAGGGTCAGGCCGTCGCGGCCGGCGATTTCGGTCCTCGGTACGTCGGTGGTGCGAAAACCGGTGGCGAGGATGATCACGTCGGCGCGGTGCAGCGCGCCGTCCGCGGTGACGACGCCGTCGGGCGCGATCCGGGCGATGGGATCGGTCACCAGGTCGACATGCTCGCGGGCAAGCGCCGGATAGAAATCGTCGGACACCAGGATGCGCTTGCAGCCGGGCGGATAGTCGGGCGTCAGTTTCGCGCGCAGGTCCGGATCGGGCACCTGCGCCTCCAGATGCCGCAGCGCCAGCCGCTTCTCCTGCGCGTTGCGGCGGTTGCGGCCCAGGAACAGCGGCCAGCGGCTCTCCAGCATCCAGTAAAGTTGCCAGCGGTGCAGCCGGCCGAGGAACGGCACGCTCCGGAACGCGCGCTTCCACGAGGCCGGATAGGCGCGGTCGAGGCGCGGGATGATCCAGTTGGGCGTGCGCTGGAACAGGTCCAGATGCGCGACCCTGTCGACGATGGACGGCACGATCTGCACCGCGCTCGCCGCACTGCCGATCACGGCCACGCGCTTGCCGGAAAGGTCGGCGTCCTGGTTCCACGCCGCCGAATGGATGACGGCTCCCGCGAAGCCGTCCAGTCCCTCGATGTCGGGGTAGTTCGGCACGTGCAGCGCGCCGATGGCGCTGACCAGCACGTCGGCGTCATCGTGCTCGCCCGCGCCGGTGGTCAGGCGCCAGCGACTGGCGGCCTCGTCGAAGCGCGCCTCGGTGATTTCGCGGCCGACGCGGATATGCGGCCACAGGCCGTATTTGCCGGCGCAGCGCTCGAAATAGTGCTGGATTTCTCCGCCCGGCGCATAGACGTGGCTCCACTCCGGATTGGGCTCGAACGAATAGGAGTACAGGTGCGAGGGCACGTCGCAGGCGACGCCGGGATAGGTATTCTCCCACCAGGTGCCGCCCACATTGGCGCCCTTCTCGTAGATGACGAAGTCTTCCAGCCCGGCCTGCCGGAGCGCGATGCCCATGCACAGGCCGGACATGCCGCCGCCGACGATCGCGACCCTGGGACCTGCACCCATCGGCTATCCTGTTCTCATCTGCCGCCGTCCACGGTCAGTATCGAGCCTGTCGTGTAGCTCGAGGCGTCCGACGCGAAATAGAGCGCGGCGCCCACCACCTCGTTCGGTTCACCGATGCGCTTGAGCGCATAGTTCTGGGCGCGTGCCTCGGCGGCCTCCATGTCCCAGGCTTTCGAGACGTCGGTGCGGAACGCGCCGCAGCAGATGCAGTTGACCCGCACATTCGGCCCATAGGCGAAGGCATAGGCCTGGGTCATGGCGTTGAGCCCGGACTTGGCGGCGGCATAGGGGATCACATTCGCCGTCGGCCGCAGCGAGGCGATGCTGGAGATGTTGATGATCGAGCCGCCGGCGCCCTTCGCCATCCGGCCGCCGACCAGCGCGCTCAGCCGGAACGGCCCTTTCAGATTGATGTCGAGCACCTTGTCGTAAAGCGCCTCGCTCACATCCTCTGGCGACGGATAGAGCGGCGACATGCCGGCGTTGTTGACCAGGATATCCACCTTGCCGAATGTGCCGTAGGCCGCCTCGACCAGACCGTCCAACTCGTTCCAGTTGCCCACGTGCACGCCATAGGCCAGCGCCTTGCGGCCGAATCGCTGGCCGACTTCTGCCGCCAGCGCCTCGCAGTTGGGCAGCTTGCGGCTGGCGATGACCACGTCGGCGCCCGCCTCGGCGAAGGCCAGCACCATTTCCTTGCCCAGTCCCCTGCTGCCGCCAGTGACCAGCGCCACCTTGCCCGTCAGATCGAACCGTCCGCTCATGTCTCGCTCCCCGATTGTCGATTGGCGCGGGTCTCCCGTCCCGCGCGGTCAGGATGCGTCAATCCGTCTCGCGCCTCCAAGGAATATGTGGCGGGGATGGACACCTGCGCTAATCTTGCCCGGCTGGCGGCTTTGGCGCCGAGTATCAGAGGAGGGGAAAGCCATGGCGCTTTCGGTCATCGGCGCGGGCTTCGGCCGTACCGGCACGCTGTCGCTCAAGGGAGCGCTCGAGAGACTCGGCTTCGAACCGTGCTACCACATGCTGGAGGTGGTCCAGCACGGCTTCGGCGCGGTCTGGCGCGACATTGCATTCGGGGGCAAGCCGGACTGGGACGCGGTATTCAGCGGCTACACGGCGACGGTGGACTGGCCCTCCTGCAACTATTACCGCGAGCTGGCCGACCATTATCCGGATGCCAAGGTTATCCTCAGTCTGCGCGATCCGGACAAGTGGTTCGACAGCTGCCGCAGCACCATCTTCCGTGCCATGCAGATGGACCACACCGAGGCGCCGGAGGCCATTCGAATCCAGATGGAAATGGTCCGAAAGCTGGTGATTCAGGACACCTTCGGCGGCGATATCGACAACCGTGCTCATGCAATCTCGGTTTACAACCGGCACAATGAAACGGTCCAGAAGGTCATTCCCGGTGATCGCCTGCTGGTGTTCGAAGCCTCGCAGGGCTGGGAACCGCTCTGCCGCTTCCTCGGCGTGCCCATGCCGGCCGATCCCTATCCGAGGGTGAATACCACCGAGGAATTCCAGCAACACTTCAAGCAGGTTACATGAGGGCGGCCCTCCGCTGCACACTTTACCCTCGGTGCAACTAAGTGCAGTATGACCGCCAAGACGATGATGCCTGGGGATGTGGGCCAAGGGTGGCCAGTTCCCTGACAATGGCCTGCTCCGGTCCGGGAGTGGCTGAGCCGGGAAATGGGGATTGAACTGGCACTTATTGGGCGCATGGCAAATGCCGCGCGGATTGCCCTGCGCGGCCGGAATGCCGGAGCGTGGGCATGAGCGCTGATCCGCGCCTGCCATGGTCCATGCCCGCAAGTCCCGAGATGTGGCGGTTGTTCCTGCAGCATATGCCGGCCTGTGTCGCCGTGCTCGACCGCGACATGCGGTATGTGGCCACCAGCGAACGCTGGATCGAAGACCTGGAACTGACAGGCCGCGACATCATTGGCCAGTCGCACTACGACCTCTTTCCCGGCCTGGACGACACGCGCCGTGAAAGGCACCGCCGCTGCCTTGCCGGTGAAACGATCAGATTGGGCCTCGACGATTATGTGCTGCCGAGCGGCGCGCGGCTGACCGTCAAATGGGAATATGTCCCCTGGCATGACGCCCAAGGCGACATTGCCGGAATGATCATGTTTTCCGAGGTCATGACCCGCCAGCGCATGCTGGAGGAGAAGGTCGAGGCGGAGGCCGACCGCCTGCACCGCGCCGAGATCGTCAGCAAGTCCGGCGCCTGGGAATGGGACGTGGCCGCCAATGTCGTTACCTGGAGCGCGGGCCTGTCGGCATTGCTCGGGCTTGACGACGTAAGAGCCGATGGCGAGCGGCCCAGCTGGACCCGCCTGGTTCATCCCGACGACCGTGACGGGGTCATGAAGCAGGTAGGCCGGGCGTTGGCGGGCGAAATTCCCTACGACATCGAAATGCGCATGCTGCGCGACGATGGAACCATTCTCGATGTCCGGGTAATCGCCGAGATCAGCCGCGACCCGGAGGGCAATCCGTTGTCGGTGTTTGGCGCCATGCAGGATGTTACCGAGCTGCGGCGCAAGGAGCGCGAACTGTCTGCGGTCTATCGCCGCTACCGGCTGGCGAGCGAGGTCTCAGGCACGGCGGCCTGGGAAATCTGGCCGAAGGAAGGGCGGGTTCTTACCGACGAGAATTTCATGCGGCTTATTGGTCGCGCGGGCGAGCCGCCCAGCGAGACCCTCGATGATCTGCAGGCGGCGTTCCCGCCGGAGACCCGCGCGAAGCTGACGCGCATGATCGGCGAAATCGTGGCGGGTAACCGCTCGACCTATGACCTGACGCTGCGCACCAGGCTGCCGGACGGCAAGACCATCTGGCTCAGCGCCTACGGCAAGGTGCTGGGCGGCAGAAAGGGCGAACCGCTTCGCATTGTCGGCACCACCCGCGACGTTACCGATCTGAAGCTGGCCGACCTGGCGCTGCAGAACAGCGAGCGCAATTTGCTGGTGGCGCAGCAGATCGCCAGCGTCGGCAGCTGGGAATGGGATGTTGGCAGCGAGACGTTGAATTGTTCGCCGGAATTGTTGCGGATCTACGGTTATCCAACGACGCGCACCTCGATCCGGCTCGAGGATCTGATGAGCCGCATCCATCCCGATGACGCCGAGCGCGTTACCGTGGGGTTCGGCGAACTCCGATCCGGCGGCGCCGTGAATGTCGAGAGCGAAATGCGCCTGGTGCGGCCCGGACAAGGGACGATCTGGATTCGCGCCATCGCTCGCGGGTTCACCAACGACGCCGGTCGGCTGGTGCGCATGAATGGCGCTGTGGAGGACATTACCGCGCGCAAGGTGGCCGATCGCGAAATCGCTCTCCGCGACAGCGCGCTGCAGAACTCGGTCGGCGCCGTCGCCATGGCCGGTATGGACGGCTACTTCGTATACGCCAATCAGGCATTCCTCGATCTGCTGGGCATTGAGAGCCAGGAAGCGCTGAAAAAGGTCAATGCGCTGGAAACCGTCCGCGATCCCGCAGCGGCGGAAGCTGCCTTTGGGGCGCTGGTGAACGAACCATACCGCTGGGACGGCGAGTTGCCGATTCGCCGCACCAGCGGCGAGCACCGGGACGTTCTGGTTACCGCGGCCGTCCATCGGGCCGTGGGCGAAGAGCCGCTGATCATCGCGTCATACATGGACGTGACCGAACGGAACGCGGCGCTGCGCGATCTTGCCCGCAGCGAACGTCAGCTCCGTCAGGCCCAGACCATGGCGCGCCTGGGCGAAACCGCCTACGACACGGTGACCGGCCGCTACGCCATGCCGGCCCATACCCGGGAAATCCTGGGCCTGGGTGACGAATACGCCACGTTCGACGCGGCGATGGGACGCAAACTGATCCACCCGGACGATTGGAAAAAGATCGACGATGGCGCCCGCCTGCTGATCAAGGGGCTGAGCGACAGTGACATGACCACGTACCGGTTCCTGTCGCCGACCCGCGGCACCCTGCACGTACAGACGATCAATCATGCCGAACGTGACGAGACCGGGCGGGTCACCGGCATGACCGGCATCATCCAGGACGTTACCCATATCAAGCAGGCCGAGGACGAGGCCCGCGAGGCCAGGCGGCGGGCCGAGCGCTATCTGGATATTGCCGGCAGCGTCATCATCGCCCTCGATCCCGACGGCCACATCAACCTGATAAACCGCCAGGGCCGCGAATTGCTGGGCTATTCGGAATCAGAGCTGATCGGCCGCGACTGGTACGATCTGGCTGTGCCCGCGGAATTGCATGACGAACTTCGTGCACGGGTCAACATAATGGCCGACGAGCGCAGCCAGGGCTTCCGGGTCCGTGAGAGCGAGGTGGTCACTCGCACCGGAGAACGGCGGCTGATCGAATGGGTGACATCGCTGCTCTACGACGACGACGACAATTTCGCGGGATGGCTGAGTTCGGGGCGCGACCTCACCGATCTGCGCCAGGCGGAACAGTCGCTGCGCGACAGCGAAGTACGCACGCGGGCGGTAATGGAGGCGGCATCCATCGGTATCGTCACGCTGGATGAGACCGGCTGTATGGTGTCGCTCAATCCAGAAGCCGAGAACATCTTCGGCATGGAGGAGACCCTGCTCTTGGGCCGGAATCTGGCGGATATGTTTGCCCCGTCAGAGCGCGAGTCGTGCGACGCCATGCGTCTGCCTGTTGACGAGGATGAGGCCGGCGGCCACAAAGCGGGCCTTGGCGTGCTGCACGAATTCACCGTGCCCCGCGGCGAGGGCGAAGCCACGCCGGTCGAAATGTCGGTGACCGCAATGGACATCGGCGGGCGCCGTACCTTCGTGGCCGCCATTCAGGATATTACCGAGCGCAAGCGGGCCGAGGCCAAGCTGCAGCAGGTGCAGCGGCTGGAGACCATCGGCCAGCTCACCGGCGGTGTTGCCCACGATTTCAACAACCTGCTGATGGCCATGCAGGTGAATCTGGAACTGCTCAAGGAGATGGTCGAGCACGATCCGGACGGTAACGAATATGCCGATGCGGCGCTCTCTTCCGTCGCGCGCGGCGCCGAACTGACTCGGCGGCTGCTCGCCTTCTCCCGCCGCCAGCCATTGCAGCCCAAGGTGATCGACATCAACGGGCTCGTCACCGAGACGGTGCGCATCCTGCAGCGGACTCTGGGCGAGCAGATTGCCATCGTCAGCGTGCTTGAGCCCGACATCTGGCCGGTCGAGGTCGACCGCGCCCAACTTGAAAACGTGCTGATGAACCTGGCGGTGAATGCGCGCGACGCAATGCCATCGGGCGGGCGCATCACCATCGAAACCGTCAATTCCGTACTCGACGAGCATTATGCGGTGACGCATGGAGACGTCGAGCCCGGCGAGTATGTCATGCTCGCTGTCTCCGATACGGGAACGGGCATGTCGCCGCAGGTGCTGGCGCGCGCATTCGAGCCGTTCTTCACCACCAAGGACGTCGGGCGTGGCAGCGGTCTCGGCCTCAGCATGACCTATGGTTTCGTCAAGCAATCGGGCGGGCACCTCAAGCTGTACAGCGAACTGGGCGTGGGCACGACGATCAAGATCTACTTCCGGCGGGACCGGCGCGGCGTGCAGGTGGAGAAAGCCCGGACTGCCGAACCGGTCGCGCAAACCGGCAACGAGGTGATCCTGCTGATCGAGGACGATGCGAGCGTGCGTCAGACCGTGACGGCGCTGCTCCAGTCGCTTGGCTATACGGTCGTGGTGGCCTCGGACGGACCCGAAGCCCTTGAACTTGTCGAGGGCGGCGTCAAGCCGGACCTGTTGCTTGCCGACATCGTGCTGCCGAAGGGACTGACCGGCCGCCAGGTCTGCGATGCCATCGGCGCGCGCCTTCCCGGCATCAAGACCTTGTACATGTCCGGTTACACCGAAAATGCCATCGTTCATCAGGGTCGGCTGGAGGATGGCGTGGTGCTGCTGTCCAAACCATTCCCGAGACGTCATCTCGCAGAGAAGTTGCGCGAGGTGCTCGATTCGTAGAATCGGCGCCTGATTTGCGGAAAATTTTAACTAATTGGTTTCGAAGCAACAAATCTTAACCATAATTCGGCCATTTTTACCCGGATTGTACTTGAACGAACAGGCTGTACCCTCCTTAATAGAGGTGTAGAAGTTCGTTAACTCCTCGAAACGGCAAACCATCAGGAATGATGGGACGCAAAGCCACCGGCCCGACATCGGATATTCCGCGACTCTGGGATGACCGAAAGGGTAGCGGGGTTTCCGAAAGGGCCAACATATGTCTACCCAGCCTTCTGGCCGCTTGCGGTCGTGGCTTGGCCTGACCGCTGCGTCGATTGCTGCGGTCATGCTCCTCTCCTCTCCCGCGTCCGCCGCGGAGGGGCAGCCCACCTTTACCATCGCCGACCGGATGAATATCGCCGCCGACCCGCTCACCGAAGCGTTTGGCGCCCGCGTGGTCATGCCGCTCGATGTCAAGAATGCGACCCGCTGGGCAGACGTGCTGCGCCGCCAGGAGCAGGCCATGGCAGCACCGGCGGCCTGCGATGACCCGTCGGCCGACCATTGCTTCGCCACTTTCTGGACCGAGACCGTCGCCGAACTGAAGACCCTGCCGCTCGACGAAAGGGTCCGCCGCGTCAACGACCTGGTCAACGAGATGGGCTATTGGTCCGATTGGGACGTCTATCGCAAGGCCGATTACTGGGCGACCCCCGCGGAAATGTTCGAGAAGATGGGCGGCGATTGCGAAGACTTCGCCCTGTTCAAGTATTTCCTGCTGCGCGCCTCGGGCGTATCCGCCGAGGATCTGCGCATGACCCTGGTCGCGTCCGACGACCGGGCGCACATGGTGTCGCTTGTCCTGGTGGACGGCGCCCCGCTGGTGCTGGATTGCATTGCGCTGCAGACCGCCGCGCCGAGCGAGTTGCGCCAATATCAGGCGGTCTATTCGCTTAGCGAAACCGGCGCCTGGTTCCTGGCGGCGGCCGACCAGCCGGCCGGTGTCGCCACGGCCATGGCCGATCTGGGGCGCTGAACCCTTCACCGAGCCCCACAGAGACGGGACTCACGCGAGGCCACTCCCCCTGGCAGCGAATAACGTGGGTCCCGTCCGTTTCTGTCTCAACCAGCCGCGATACTGATGAACCGGTAGCCCTTGCCGCGCACCGTGTGAATGGCTTTCTCGTTCAGGCCGACGTCACGGAACTTGCGGCGGAGCCGGGCCAGATGCACATCGATGCTGCGGTCTTCCGGCTGCCAGGGCCGGCCCAGCGCAAACATGCTCAGACTGTTCTTGTCGACCAGTTCGTCCTGGCTCTGGATCAGCCGGGACAGGATCAGGGTCTCGATCTCCGTGAGATCTGCCTGGGCGTCGGCGGTGCCGCCGAGCTGATTGTTGACCGGGTCCAGGGTCAGGTTGTTGATCCGCCATACATTGCTGGCTGATACCATTCGGGTCCGGCCGGCCCGCGCCCGGCGGATCACGGCATTGACGCGGGCGAGCAATTCCTCGGGTGCGGCGGGCTTTACCAGATAGTCATCGGCCCCGGTATTGAGGCCCTCGACACGGGCGTTCACGTCGCCCTGTCCGGTCAGGATGATGATCGACGCGTCGCAGGCATGGCGCAAATGCCCTGCCAGCGACAATCCGTCACCGTCGGGAAGATTTCGGTCCAGGATGAACAGGTCCACCTGATGGGCGGCAGCAATGGCTCGTGCCTCGCGGCACGACGCGCCGACGATCACGTGGAACCCTGCCAGCGTAAAATATTCGGACACGCCCCGCGAGAGCGCGGGATCGTCCTCGATCAACGCAATAACACTTCCAGCACCTACCACCGACGGCCCCGTCATGGTTGTGAGGTTGTCCGGGACCAAATCGTCCCTATGTCTCACGCCGGATCAGCCCCCACGGCTCCGGCCCGGCTATTCTACCCTGTCACGAGGTGGATGGCAAAACAGTACAACCGAAAGACGTATTGACGGAACCGCGCGCGACGGAAGCTGTTGATGTGGCAATGTCGCGCAATGCTGCCGGCTGCGGATAAGTGTCTCGGTCCATTGTTCCTCCTGCTGCCGATGCCGTAGTATGGGCCGATGCCGAACAAGGGCTCTCAACCGGCCATGCCAGATCAATCGATTCGCCTCGCGCTGTTCTCGGGCAACTACAATTATGTGACCGACGGCGCAGCAGTAGCCCTCAACCACCTGGTCGCTCATCTCGAGCGCCGGGGAATCGAATCGCTTGTCTTCTCACCCACTGCGGATCATCCAGCCTTCGAGCCTGCGGGAACCCTGGTGTCGGTGCCCTCGATCGCCATCCCGGGACGATCCGAGTACCGGGTTGCGCTGGGCCTGCCGCGCGAGCAGCGCCGACGGCTGCGGGAATTCCGGCCGACGCTGTTCCACCTGTCGGCGCCCGACCTTCTCGGCTATGCGGCGCGCGGTCTAGCCCGGCAATGGGGCATTCCGCTGGTTGCCTCGTTCCACACCCGCTACGACACCTATTTCCGCTATTACCGGATGGCCTGGCTGGAAAGCACGGCGACCCGCTACCTGCGGCACTTCTATCGGCCCTGCGAGCAGATTTACGTACCGTCGGAATCCACGGCCCAGGTGCTCCGTGAACAGCACATGTCCCGAGACGTGCGAATCTGGAGCCGGGGTGTGGACGACGGGCGGTTCAATCCGGACAAGCGCGACCTGCAATGGCGGCGTGCTCTGGGTTTCGGAGATGACGAGACGGTCATTGCCTTCGTCGGCCGGTTGGTGCTCGAAAAGGGAATCGACTGCTTTGCGCGCACCATCGCCGGGCTGCGCGAAAGGGGTGTTGTACATCGCGTGCTGGTGGTGGGAGACGGCCCCGAGCGGACACGGTTCAAGGAGATGCTGCCCGACGACGCCGTATTCACCGGCTATCTCGATGGCGACGATCTCGCGCGGGCCTATGCGTCGTCGGAACTGTTTCTCAATCCTAGCGTCACCGAGACTTTTGGTATCGTCACCCTGGAATCGATGGCGGTCGGCCTGCCGTCTGTCTGTGCCGATGCCACCGGATCCCAATCGCTGGTCGCTGATGGCGAAAGCGGCTTTCTGGTGCGCCCCGACGATGAACGGGGATTTGTCGACGCAGTGGCGAGACTGGTCGCCGATCCGGCGTTGCGGGCCCGGATGGGAAGCGCGGCCCGTGAGCGCTCGAGAGACTATACGTGGGACGCCGTCATCGAGACGCTGGTACAGCATTATTGCGAGGTGCTCGAGCGGCACCGCGCCGGTGCCGCCGACGGCGCGTCCGGCGCTGCCCGGCGCCGGGTGCTGGTCGATGACGCCGCGCTGACCTGACACTCGGGCTTTTCAATTTCCGGACAATGCTTTATGCCGCTGGGGCGGCGCGAGAACAGGGGACGCGGTTGACGGTTGGACGGAAATCGCAGTTCTTCTCGGTGCCTGCGTGGAACCAGTGGCTGTCGCGCCGTCCGGTGAAGCTGGCGTTGAAGGGGCTGCAGCTGCTGCTGGTCAGCGCCGTGGTGGTCTATCTGATCAGCCGCGTGTCCGAGATCGGCTGGAGCGAAGTGCGCCGCTCGCTGCCGGAGTCCATATGGTTCTACATATTGTTCGGCGCCATGTACTTCGTCATTCCGGTATCCGAACTGGTCAGCTACCGGGTGTTGCGCTGGCCCATCTCCTTCTGGTCCAGCCTGCCCATGTTCGTGCGCAAGCGGGTCTACAATTATGCGGTGATGAGCTATTCGGGCGAGGCCTACATGTTCCTGTGGGCCAAGCGTCACCTGCCGTTCAACGGGCGCCAGATATTGTCCATGGTCAAGGACAACAATCTGCTGTCGGGGCTGGCGTCCAATACGTTCACCCTGTTGCTGGTGGCGGCGTTCTTCGCCACCGGCCAACTCGATACGATCACTCGCGCCCAGCCCGATGCGGGCAGCTACATAGCCGCCACTGTCCTTGTCGGCGTCCTGATGGTGCTGGTGGTGCTGGGCCTCAATCGCCGGATCCTGAGCGTGCCGTTCCCCATGGCGGCACGGATCACCGGCATCCATGGACTCCGCGTGGTGCTGATCCTGCTGCTCCAGACGGCGCAGTGGGCGGTCGTATTCCCGCACGTTCCGTTTCTCACCTGGCTGCTGTTCCTGACCGCCCAGATGGTGCTTACGCGGCTGCCGTTCCTGCCCAACCAGGACCTGATGATGGTCGGTCTGGGCATGAGCCTCACGCACTATGTCGATGCGCCGGAAGCGGCGGTCGCCGGCATGTTCCTGGTCTCGGGCGCCATGTTCCAGGCGGTCAATCTGGCGTTCTTCCTGGTGACCTCCGTGGGTGACCACGCGCCGCGGCATGAATCCCTCGATCCGGAAGACATGATCGAGGACGAGCCCGAGCGGACAGCGCCCTGACAGGTTGGTGGGGCTGAGCCGTTCCCGCGGCTGGCGAATACTTGCGGGGGCCGACGCGCTCAGGGGCGATTGCGGACTGTGTCGGCGATGCGGAAAAACGGCGCCTTGGCGGCCTGACGCAGTTCCTCGGGCGCGCCCACGTCCTCCAGCGCCTGGTCCATGCAGCGCAGCCACTGGTCGCGTTCCTTCTCGCCGATCGCGAATGGCGCATGGGCCTGCGTCAGGCATACGCGGCCGGTTTTCTGCCGGTACAGATGCGGACCACCCAGCCAGCCTGACAGATAATCGAACAGCTTTTCCCGGATCTCGGTCAGATCACTCCCGTGCATGGCCCGGATGTCGCGGGCGTCCGTCCGGCTGTCCATCGCATCGTAGAAGGCATTGGCGAGGGCGCGAACGCCTGCCTCACCGCCCAGCATGTCATAGGGGGTCGTTCCCATCTGGCTCTCCCGGCGTCAATTCCAGGCAAGAGCCTATGGCGGCGGTTGCCGGCCGTCCTTGCGCAGGATCAACCGACGCGGCTGGTCTGGTTCTTCCAGTAGGGCTCGCGCAACTCGCGCTTCAGGATCTTGCCCGATCCGGTGCGCGGAATGTCGTCGATGAAGTCCACCGAGCGCGGCACCTTGTAGCTGGCCATGTGTTCGCGGGCATAGGCGATCACCTCCGGCGGTGTCAGGCCGCTGCCGGGACGGGGCACGACGATGGCGTGGACGCTCTCGCCCCATTCCTCGCTGGGGATGCCGAATACCGCAACGTCCATCACGTCGGGATGATGCTCGAGCGAATCCTCGATCTCGGCGGGATAGATGTTCATGCCGCCCGAGATGATCATGTCCTTCTTGCGGTCGCAGATGTAATAGAAGCCTTCCTCGTCGAAATAGGCCACGTCACCCACGGTCTGCTTGTCGCCCTTGCGGTCCTTCAGGAACTGCTCGCGCGCCTTGTAATATTCGGTGAACACGCCCGGGCTGCGGATGAACAGCTCGCCCGGCGTGTGCGGCTTGGTCACCACGTTGCCGTCGTCATCCAGCAGGAAAATCTCGACGCCCGGCGCGGGCTTGCCGCATGAGCCGGGCTTGGAAAGCTGGTATTCGGGCGTCAAAATGGTGTTCACCCCAAGCTCGGTCGAGCCATAGACCTCGAACAGCGACAGCGGCGGAAACCGGTCCAGATACATCTTCTTGAGCGCATAGGACCACGGCGCCGCGTTGGCGATCAGCACCCGCATGGAACTGACGTCGTATTTCGCGAACACGGCGTCATCGACCTGGCAGATGCGCCGGATCGGGGTCGGCGCCGAGAAGCTGGATGATACCTTGTACTTGTCCACCAGCCTCAGCCAGTCCTCGGCATCGAATTTCCGTTGCAGGATCACGGTCTGGCCCATGCCGAGCCCCATGCTCATGAACGACGACGGACCCGAGTGATAAAGCGGCCCGGTGGTGATGTAGATGTCGTCCGGCCGGTAGCCGATCAGTTCCATCAGCTTCATCGCCAGTTCGGCGTTGCCCATATTGTCGCGGTAGGCGCCCTTCGGCCGGCCGGTGGTGCCCGACGTATAGATCATGGAATTGGCCTGGCCGGGCAGCAGCCGGGGCATGATGGTCTCGGCCGTGGATTTCGCCATCAGCGCGTCGGCGCTCAGCATGTCCTTGCCGGGCGGCCCGTCGAAGATGACGATCTGGCGCACCTTGGGGATATCCTTGCGGAGCTGCTCCAGCACCGGCACGAATTCGGCATCGGCAAAGATGAAGTCGGCATCCGAATTGTCGGCGATATAGGCGACTTCCTCGGGCGCGAGCCGGTAGTTCATCGGCACCGCGGTTGCCCCGCACTTGCGGCCGGCGGCCATCATGGCGACGATCCAGGGCGAGTTGCGGCCGAACCAGATGACCCGGTTCTTCGGCTCCAGCCCCAGCGCCAGGAAGGCATTGCCCAGCCGGTTGGCATTCTCCTCCAGCTCGGCATAGGTCCAGCGGATCAGCGTGCCGTCAGGCCGGTCGTCGATCACCGCGAGCTTGTCCGGCTGCGCGCGCGAGATATCGGTCAACGGATCGTTCATCGCCAGTTCCCCTTGTTACCGTGCGGTTCTTCCCCGGACGCAGCAGACCAGCAGGGACGGCGGATCGTCAAGCCTCGATCACGCCTTGATGACGAACTCCTTGACGATCATGACCTCGAGGCTTGCCGTATCCCGCATGGCCGGCGCGGCCGCATTGGCGACACCGGGATTGGCGAACCAGCTGGAATCGTAGCCGCCGCAGAATGCCGGAGTGTCGCCGCGCAGGATGTTCCGCGTATAGCGCGCAACCGTCGGCATGGCGAAGACAGGCGGCACCTTGCCGGCCATGGTCCGCAAGGTCCGCAGGATCTTCATGCCCTCGCGCGGCCATTTGGCCTGCTTGACCAGCTTTTCGTCCACCGGCAGCACCACCTGGCTGTCCGGGTCGATGAACATGGCCTCCTGGAACGCCACTTCCTCCCAGAACGGCGAGCCGGGTTCGCGCACCAGCGCGTCGGCACTTTCCAGCCAGACCTCGGCGCAGCCGTGGAAGCGGGAGGCCGCGGTGAGTGTGCCGGGCAGCGGGTGATTCTGCACATAGCGCACCAGACCGGGCATCCTCATCACCAGTTCGGCGTGGGTATCCACCCAGTAGTCGTGGAACTCGGCATGCCCGATGTCCGGGCGCTTGCGGAAGAATGAGGCGAATTTCAGCATCAGGCCTTGATCACATGTTCGGTCACCATCATGCGGATGGTCGCGGCATTATCCTTGAACGCCGGTTCGTCGGCGTCCACCGCCTTGTGCTCCGGTGTCGGGCCCGAGGCGCGCGCGTCGGCGAGGCTGTCAAACCAGGTGGCGCCGTACCCGTCGCAGAATATGGCGGCGCCCGACCTGTAGGCTCCTGCCTTCACATGATTCTGCACGTGCCGGCGCACTCCCGGAATCGCGGCAACCAGCGGGCCGTGTACATCCTTCCAGTGCCGCTGGAACGAGGCGACATCCATGCCCGGCTTGCGTGTCGCGGTCTTGATGCTTTTCACGCCGCTGCGTGGCCATTCGCCATCCAGAATGGTGTGCTCGTCGACGAGCAGCAGGGCCAGCGACGACCGGTCGATGAATTTCATCTCGTCGGCGACCACTTCGGGCCAATAGCTGCTGGCCATGTTCAGCTTCATCGCCTCGGCGTTCTCGAACCACACCTCGACCACGCCGTCATACAGCGGCTCGGCGCCGGCGCGCGTTTCGGGAAGCGGATGGTTCTGGGTGTAACGGACCAATCCCTGGAGGCCCATCACCACCCTGGAATGGTTGGCCAGCCAGTAGTCGTAGAATTCGTCATCGGGCATGCCCGGACGTTTCCGAAAGAACTCCACCGCCTTCAGCATCGCATCGTCTCCCCGGTTCCCCTGTGCATTCCAGCACGCGGGCACAATACGGTCACGCATGAATTTTCGTGGACTCGATACAGTGCCTGACGCATCCTTACCCCGGATGCGAGGGGAGCGCGACCGTGGGGATGGTGTGCGCTCCGTAGTTCAGCAAGGAGTACACAGTGACCGACGTCGAAGTGAACCGCATGGCCGACCCCATCCGGCCCGATTCCCCCGAAGAGGTGAACCTTCTCGACGTCGAGACCCAGGAATGCCCGTACCCCGCCTACAAGATGCTGCGCGACCAGGCGCCGATCTGGAAGGACCCGGTCACCGGCTTCTACACCGTCACCCGTTATGAGGATCTGCGCCAGGTATTGATGGACACCGAGGCGTTCTCCAGCGACCGCAGCGTCGAGGACACCCGCATCAACACCGAGCGCTCCAGGCGCATGAAGCAGCTCTACGAGGAAAAGGGCTGGCTGCCGGCCGCGACCCTCGCCGCGCGCGACGATCCGGACCACCGCGCCCTGCGCAACCTGTTCGACAAGACCTTCCGCGCCGGCAAGATCAAGGAACTGGACGGCGACGTCGAGACGCTGGCCTACCGCCTGATCGACGCCTTCATCGAGGACGGCCACTGCGACTGGGTGCGCCAGTTCGCCGTGCCGCTGCCGCTGATCATCATCGGCCGCCAGATGGGCGCGAAGGAAGAGGACATCTGGCAGATCAAGGCGTGGACCGACGCCTGGGTCAAACGCCTCGGCATGATGCAGACCGAGGAGGAGGAACGCTGGTCGGTCGAGATGGAGCTGCAGCAGCAGCACTATTTCCAGCCGATCATCGAGCGGCTGCGCCGGGAGCCGGACAATTCGCTGCTGTCCGATCTGGTCAACACCTTCATTCCGGAATGGAACCGCACCCTCAACGAGAACGAGCTGCATGCCGAGCTTACCGGCGACACCTTCGTCGGCGGCTCGGAGACCAGCACCAACGCGCTGTCGGCCGGCATCATGCTGCTGGCCGAGGACAAGGACAGTTGGGTCAAGCTGAAGTCCGACCCGGGCAAGTACCTGAAGACTTTCAGCGAGGAGGTGCTGCGCCTGGAAGGCCCGGTGCAGGGCCTGTTCCGCGTCGCCGCCCGCGATATCGAGATGCACGGCGTCACCATCCCGAAGGGCGCCGTCATCAATACCCGCTATGCCGCCGCCAACCGCGACGAGCGCCATTTCGAGAACCCGGACAAGCTGGACCTGGACCGCAAGAACGCCGGCAGTCACCTGGCGTTCGGCTCGGGCATCCATCACTGCCTGGGCGCGCCGCTGGCCCGCCGCGAACTGTACTGGGGCTTCAAGGCCTTCGTCGACAGGATCGACGACTTCTGGCTGGCGCCGGGCCGCAACAAGCTGCGTCACCAGCCGAACTTCTGCCTGCGGGCGCTCAAGGAACTTCACATCGAATTCACGCCTAGGAAATAGGAGCCGAACCAATGACCCGAGTTGCCAAGGTCGAGATCGAGAACTGGGATCCGGAACTGCGCGCCATGACCCGCGCCGACGAGGCGACGCCTCTGGAACAGGGCCTGATGCGCATCTTCGCCAATGTCCCCGAGCTGGCGAAGGCCTTTGTCGGGTTCGGCGGGGCGATGAAGCGCACCCGCACATTGTCGCCGCGGCTGGTCGAACTGGTGCGCCTGCGCGTTGCCTTCCACAACCAGTGCCGGTCGTGCATGGCGATCCGCTACACCGAGGCCGCCAATGACGGCGTCACCGAGGATCTGGTGTGCTCGCTGGAGCGTCCGGCCGAGGCCGCCAACCTTACCGAGGCGGAAAAGGCCGCCATCGATTATGGCGAGCGTTTCGCCACCAACCATCTGTCGATCGACGACGCGGTCTACGACAATCTGCGCAAGCACTTCACCGAGGCGCAGATCGTCGAGCTGGGCACCACGGTGGCGTTCTTCGTCGGCTTCGGCCGTCTCGCCGCCACCTGGCACATGGTCGAGGAACTGCCGAAGACCTTCCAGGAGAGTGACGAGGTCATCGCCCCCTGGAAGCAGGAAGCCATTCTGGTCCGATAAAGCGGTATTCCATCGGCTCCGTTCCTGCCATGCTCGTCTTGCTGGAAATAGCCAGTGGGACGAGCGGCTTGGGGACGCGCGGAGCCGATGAAGACGTTTCGCAGAATTTCATTTGTCTGTCTGGGATTGTTTCTGCTCGCCGCAGTGGGTGCGGTGCTCACAGCTGCATTCCTGATCCGACCTTATCATCCGATGTTGGCGGACGAGCCGCTTGCTGGCCGCATTATCGACGGTAAATCCGCCGCTGGAAGGATATGGCTGGTCGGTGGCATCGGCCCTGTGAAGTCGCTGATCTCGCTTGACCACAATCTGACACATCTGGCGTCGCATTATGGCCGGGGTGTCGTTGCGATTAGTGATGGCGAAGGCGGACCTTGGGTTCTGCTAGTACGGGATATCCCGAATTGGTTGTTCTACCGTGGCGGTGCTTTTCAGGTTCGGGTACGCGTCGACCGATGGAATGGTGACCGCTTCCTGCCCGGCGCTTGGGTGCGGCTTGGCAAAATGGAGGTGCCGATTGGCGTGGTCGTCGACGATGGCGCCCCCGTTGTCCTGACCAGCAACGCCCTCTACGCCTCATCCGGAGCCGGGTGGAAGCGAACGGCGCTCAAAGGTGCCGTGCTGCGCGTCGGATCCGGGTTTCATTTTGATTCTCAAGTGACGCCGCGTGATGACAGCGTCATCTATGCCGGGAGCAATCTAGGTGAGTGGGGTGGCGGCATCCAGCGTATAGATATTGCCACCGGTATCGTCACCGAAACTGGAGAGACCAGTCCAGTTACCGGTTTGGCAGCGGATCGCGAGCGCAGCGATTGCGTTCTGGCTGCCGTAGGCCTCAGGCATTTTGGTGAACATGGCCGCGTGGTCCGCGTCTGTCCCGACGGTATGGAAGTCGTTCTGGAGAGAAAGCATAAGGAACTGTCCGGCACCCTTGTAGATGAGTGGTCCGAGGCAATGTCCGGTATCGCGGTCACCGACGGCGAGTTCTGGACCTCGACCTACGAGAGCACGTTCACGCAGGAATTGCTGCCGAGCGATCCGGCTTCGAAATCGAAATCCTATCTCGTCCGGGAAGACCGCCGTCGGCACGTTCTATACCGGCTCGGCGCAGGGCAGGTCGCGCGATATCAAATGCCGAAACCGGCGAGCGCAAATGGGCTGTACGTCGCCCGCCCACATCCTAAGGTCCTCGTGATCGCAACGAACATCAAGGGACCTTTGGAAAAGGGGCGCTTCAAGCCCCTGCTGATCGCCCTCGACTAGCCCAGCCCAACCCGCTTGCGCTCCCAGTCGAGCGCTGTCTTCACGATCAACTCCAGGTCGTCATGCTCGGGCTGCCAGCCCAGCAGGCCACGGATGCGGCTGGCCTCGGCCACCAGCTCGGCCACGTCGCCGGCGCGCCGCGGCGCCATCTCGATCGGTATCTTCCGGTTCGACACCCGCTCCAGCGCCCCGATCACCTGTTTTACGGAACTGCCCCTGCCATAGCCGCAATTCAGCACCTGGCTGTCGCCGCCGCCGCGCAGATAATCGAGGGCGCGCACATGGGCGTTGGCCAGGTCGACCACATGGATATAGTCGCGCACGCCGGTGCCGTCGCTGGTGGGGTAATCGCCGCCGAAGATCGCCAGTCTGTCGCGCTGGCCGGTCAGCGTCTCCACCGCCAGCTTGATCAGGTGGGTGGCGTTTCTCGACGCCTGGCCGCGCCGTCCCTGCAAATCCGCGCCCGCCACGTTGAAATAGCGCAGCGCCACATAGCGCAGGCTGTGGGCGGCTGCCGTGTCGCGCAGCATCCATTCCGACATCAGCTTGGATGACCCATAGGGCGAGATCGGCAGGGTTGGGGCGTTCTCGGGCACGGGGACGAGCGTTGTGTCGCCATAGACCGCCGCCGTCGATGAGAAGATGAACCGATCGACGCCGTTTTCGACGCAGGCCTGCAGCAGTCCGTGCGTGTTGATTGTGTTGTTCCGATAGTAGGCCAGCGGATCGGCGACGGATTCCGGCACCACGATCGAACCGGCGAAGTGCAGCACCGCGTCGATACCGTCGGCCAGGATCTCCGCCAGCAAGGTCCGGTCGGCCAGGTCGCCCTCGATGAACCGGGCGCCGCCGGGCGCCATCGCCCTGTCGCCGTTCGACAGGTTATCGAGGATAAGGACCTCGTTGCCGGCATCCAGCAATTGCTGGGCCGTATGGCTGCCGATATAGCCTGCGCCGCCGGTGACGAGGACCTTGGCGCTGATGCCGCTGTCTGAAGACAAATCTGTTCATCCATGTGTCCGTGGTGTGGCAACGCACAGTGACATGCGCCGTGGAATCCAATATGTATCGTATCAACGAACACTGCCGATAGCAGGGTTTGTCAGGGCCAGTGTGTGATCGTGCGTGCCGCAGGCAATGCGCGAACCAGCCGGATGGGACCCCAGCGCGGGCCTTCCGCGGGCCTGACGCCGGCGGGTGGTGGGCAAGGGGGTCCGGAATGTCGACAGCGGCTGGGTTTGGAATGACGGTGGCAAAGGGTGCCATTTGGCGTGTTGCCGCGGCCATGACCATCCTGTCAGCCGGTGTCGTTGCGCCGACCGGCGCCGTCGCCGTCGAGTTTGGCAAGGCGGTGATCGACGAAACCGTGCAGGGCCGGGTGCACCGGGGCTATGAGGCCATCGGCATCAGGGCGGGCAGTTTCATGTTCTATCCGGCCCTGGATGTGCGCGGCGAATACAACGACAACATCTATGCCACACGCGGCGCGAAGGTCGATGATGTCATCGCCATCGTCAAGCCGCAGATCACGGGCCGCTCGCTCTGGCAGCGTCACTCGCTCACCATGACCGCCTATGGCGATTTCGGCATCTATACGAGCAATTCCAGCGAGAATTACGAGGATGCCGGCGTAACCACGGAAGGCCGCATCGATATCGCCGAGCACAGCCAGTTGACGGCGAGACTGGCGGCGCAACGTGACCACGAGCGGCGGGATTCGCCGGATGACGCCCGCGGTATCAACCCCACGATTTACTACCGCCTGTCACCGGAGTTGCGCTTCGAGCAGCGCGTCAACCGCATGGCGTTCCGGATCAAGAGCACCCTCGACTACCTGGATTTCAATGACGTTGAATCCAGCACGGGCGTGATCATCGACGAGGACGACCGCGACCGGCTGACATGGACGCTGGAAGGCCGCGCCGGATACGACGTTTCCGAAAACGTGCAGGTCTATGTCAGCGGGCTGATGGACCGGCGCACCTATGACGAGGCATTCGACGACAACGGATTCCAGAGGAATTCGAAGGGATTTGGCGTTTTCGGCGGGGTCATCGTCGAGATTACCGGCACCATTTCGGCCGAAGGCTATGTCGGCTACCGAAGCCAGTCGTTCAAGGATATGGCCCTGGTCGATATCGACGGCGTGGCAGGCGGCCTGAATTTCATCTGGGCGCCGACCAAGCTGACGACAGTCACGATCAGCGGCGAACGGACCGTCGAGGAAACAACGCTTGTCGGGAGTACCGCGTCGCTCAACACGTCGTTCGGCTTGACAGTGGACCACGAGCTGCGCCGCAACCTTGTGATAACGTTGTCGGGCGGATATTTGAACCGGCACTACGAGGGCATTGCGCGCGACGACGACAATTGGCGGGGAGGCCTCGGCATGCAATACCTCATCAGCCGTCACTTCCGGTTGCGGGCAGGGTACAATTACAATTCCCGCCGCTCCAACGTGTTCGGCAACGGCTATGACACAAACACCGCTTATGTGAACCTTCATGTGGACTACTGAAAATGCAACCATGCCCCGGCCGATGCGCGGACTGTTCCTGACCGCCGCGGCGGCTATCGCCGTTCTTTTCGCTGTGATCGCCGCGCCAGCCAGCGCGCAGCCGGCCGATGTCACGCACCAATACATCCTGGGCCCCGGCGACCAGATCCGCCTTACGGTATTCGGCGAGAGCGATCTCTCGGGCGAATTCAAGGTTGGCGACGATGGCATGGTCTCGTTGCCTCTGATCGGCCAGATCGCGGCGAAGGGGCTGACCCCGGCCGCGCTCGAACAGACCATCAGCGACAAGCTCACGCCGGACTACGTCAAGAATCCGAACGTCAATGTCGAGGTGATGAGCTATCGGCCCTTCTTCATCATCGGCGAAGTGAACAAGCCCGGAAGCTATCCCTACCAGAGCGGCATGACCGCGCTCGAGGCGGTGGCACTGGCGGGCGGGTTTACCTACCGCGCCAAGACCGAGCAGGTCCTGATCAAACGCTCCGTGGGGACCGCGTCCGGCGAAGATCTGCAGCCTATCGAGACGACTGTCATGCCCGGCGATGTCATCAAGGTTCGCGAGCGGTACTTCTGATCATGGACCACCGTTTGTTCGCTTCAGCACGCCAGCCTGCCGTCCTGTTCCTGCACGCCTGCGCGCCGCGCGCGGGCGCGATCGTCACGCAGCGCCGCCGCCCGCAGGGCGCGCGCCAAACCAGGGTGTTTTCCTTCTAATGAATGAGCAGTCCGAGACAAGACGCCGCAGCCTGCTGTCGCTGTACGGCATGTGGGGTGGGCAGGACCAGGAAGAGGCGGCATTCCGCGATCTGCTGAGCCTGCTCTGGCGCCGTCGCTGGGTGGTCGTGGCGACGGTCGCGGTTGTCACGCTGGCGACGCTGGTGGGCCTCGGCATGGTGACGCCGAAATACATGTCGACCGCGCTGATCTTGGTCGAGCCGCGCGTCAACCGCGTTGCTGATTCCACGTCCGTCTTGTCGGGACTGCCGGCGGACTTCGAGACCATTCAGACCGAACTTGAAGTGATTACGTCGCACGGTCTGCTGCGGAAGGTTGTCCGCGAGCTCTCGCTGACCAAGGACCCGGAATTCAACGGCAACCTGAAGCCCGCATGGTTTGGCCGGAGGCTGCTCGACAACCTGTTTGCCGACGACACGCCGCCACCGACCATCGAGGATGTCGAGCGCGGCGCCACCAGCACGCTGGCCGGCGCCACCACGGCGGCCAGCAGCGGCCGCAGCCGCGTGATGTCGCTGACCGTCGAGGCGGAATCGCCGGAAAAGGCCGCCAGGCTGGCCAATGCCGTTGCCGACGCCTATCTGGTCTCGCAACTGGACGCCAAGTTCGAGGCGACCCAGCGCACCACGACCTGGCTGAACAAACGTCTGGACGAACTCAAGGATCAGGTGCGCACCGCCGAGCAGGCGGTCGAGGTGTACCGGCAGGAAGCTGGTCTGATCGAAGGCAAGGGCGCGGCGCTGGCCTCGGCCGAGCAGATGGCCTCGCTCAGCAATCAGATTGTCCTCGCGGGCACCCAGCGCGCCGAGGCCGAGGCGCGGCTGTCCAACGTGCAGTCGCTGATCAACAGCGGCGACGGCACCGGTTCGGTGTCCGAGGTACTGGGCAATGATCTGATCCAGCGGCTGCAGGGCGAAGAAGGTACCTTGCGGCGCAACATGGCCGCGTTGAGCCAGCGCTACGGGCCGAAACACCCGCAGATCCTTCAGGCCCAGGTCGAACTCGCGGACATCCAGCAGAAACTCAAGGGCGAGGTCGCCAAGATCGTCGCCTCGCTCCAGGGCGAGGTTGCCATCGCCCGCTCGCGGGAGAACTCGCTCCTGGGCGCGCAGCGTCGTCTTGAAGCCAACATGTCGAGCGAGAACCAGCGCGGCATCAAGCTGCGCGAGCTTTCGCGCGAGGCCGACGCCAGCCGGGCGTTGCTTGAAACCTTTCTCGGCCGGTTCAAGGAACTGAGCGACCAGGCCAATCTGCAGACCACGGACGCCCGGGTGATCTCGCGCGCACAGCCGCCGTCCGGGCCCAGTTCACCCAAGACCATGTTCGTCCTGGTGCTCTCGATTCTCGCGTCGACAGGACTGGGTTTCGCCATCGCCATGGTGGTGGAGCGGCTCGATAGCGGTGTGCATACCGGTCGCGACATCGAGCGCTGGACCGGCCTGCCGGTGCTGACCACCGTGCCCGAACTGAAGGGCAAGGCCAATGCCGCGACCAGCAAGCCGATGCAGATCGTGACGGCGCCCATGTCCCGGTATACCGAGAGCTACCGGAATCTGCTGGTCGGCCTCAATCTGTCGAACGTCGATAATCCGCCGAAGATCATCGCGGTCACCTCATCGAATCCGTCGGAAGGCAAGACGGTCAGCAGTGTATCGCTGGCCGCGACCGCCGCTGCGGCTGGCAAGCGCGTGCTGATCATGGATTGCGATCTGCGGCGGCCTCGCCTGCACCAGGAACTGGGTGTCGAACGGGGCCCGGGCCTCGTCGAATACCTGGCGGGCCAGGTGGAACTGGAGGCCGTCATGCGTACCGACGAGCGCTTCAACTTCCAGTACATCACCGCAGGCAGCGAAACCCAGAATGTGCTGAATCTGATCGAGTCCCAGAAGCTTCGCGCCTTGCTGACCCAGATGAAGCCGCAATTCGGGCTGATCGTCATCGACACGCCGCCATTGCTGGCCGTGGCCGATGCCAAGGTGATCGCGGACCGCTGCGATTCTGTCGTCTTCGTCGTCCGTTGGGGCAAGACGAGCCGGAATACGCTGATCGACGGCCTCAAGCATCTCGAAGGCAATGCCGCCCCCGTGGCTGGCGTGGTGATGACCCGCGCCGATATGGACCGCCTGTCGTCCTATCAATACGGCACCGCCTATTACGGCAAGGCGTACAAGAGCTACTATACTTCCTGACCGCTGGAGATCGAGGGCCGTGGCCTCCACCGTCGCCTCAAATGGGTCGAGCGAAACGACCTCGGACCAGCTGGACGTGCTCTTCGTCATGCAGCACCTTCAGGCGGGCGGCGCCGAGCGCGTGACGATCTTGCTCGCCAACGATCTGGTGGCGCGGGGCATCCGTGTCGGCATTGCCGTCTATGCAAAGCGCGGCGAATTCCTCGAGCGGATCGATCCGCGAATCGCGTTGATCGAAATCGGTGGTTCAGGGTGGTTCGCGGCCATCCTGCCGTTGTCCAGGCTGATCCGGCAAACCCGTCCCTCGGCAGTGGTCGGGGTGATGGTGTCGTGCAATGTCGCTGCGGTCGTGGCCGGACGCATCGCGCGAACCGGCGCCCGCATCGTGCTTACCGAGCATAACCAGGTGGACAAGAGCGCCGATTATTTCGGCGGCAACAGCCGCTCCTACCGGGCCATCCGCTGGACGTATCCCTGGGCTGACGCTATCGTCTGCGTATCGGACGGCGTGCGTGATTCCCTGTGCCGCTATTCGGGGATGAAACCGGACAAGATGCGGGTCATCCACAATCCCATCGTGTCCGACGATCTCATCGACAAGGCCGGCCAACCTTGCCCGCATCCCTGGGCAAACGACGATGGCGTACCGCTGATCCTCGCGGTCGGCAGGCTGGCCACGGCGAAAAACTACCCGATGATGCTTCGTGCGTTCGGCATCCTGCGCCAGCAGAGACCGGCGCGCCTGCTGATCCTTGGCAATGGCGGCGCACGGGACCGGTTATCCGCGCTGATCACCGAGCTTGGGCTCTCCGAAGACGTCGAGATGTACGGCTACACCAGCAACCCGTATGCATTCATGTCGCGGGCGCGCCTGTTCGTGCTGTCGTCGTCCTGGGAAGGGTTTCCCACGGTTCTGGTAGAGGCGCTGGCATGCGGCAGCCCCGCGGTGGCGACAGATTGCCCGAGCGGACCGCGCGAGATATTGCTTGATGGCGACCTCGGTGAACTGGTGCCCGTCGGCGACGAGCAGGCATTTGCCGACGCGATGATGCGGGCCCTGGACGACCCGCCGTGCCGCGATACCCTGATGGCGCGGGGACGGAGCTTTTCCGTCGGGCGCGCGGCCGACACCTATGCCAGCCTGTTGTTGGGTGACGGGCGTCGGGCTGCGATATGAGCGAGCGGCCTCCGATCATCGTGCTCGGCGCCAATCACGCCGGAACCCGGCTGGTTGTGGATGTCCTGAGAACCCTGGGCAGCGCGGCGGGCCGTATCGACAATGAATGGCTCGAAGACAGGACGTTCCTCGAGGTTCACCGGCGCCTTATCAGCCATATTGCCGGCAAGGGATGGACCCGGACGATTTTCGACATGGGGTTCGTCCAGGGTTTTCACGACGACGCGCACCTGGTGCCGGACATCCGCGGATGGCTGGCCGAAGGACTGCCGGACAGCTTTCCCGACCGATCGCGACCCTGGCACTGGAAGTGTCCCACCGCGGTCATGTTCCTGCCGTCCTGGCTGGAGATTTATCCCGACGCGCTGTTCGTGCATATCGAACGGCAACCGGTCGACGTGGCGCGCAGCCTGGTGCGCCGCCGGCAGTTCCTCGACTTTGGCCGTGCGACCGCGTTCTATGAAGCCATGAACCGGCGGGTGCTGGATGCGCGCCCGGCCATGACCAACTACCTGCATGTCTCCATCGAGTCGCTGGCCGACAATCTGCCGTCGCTGGCGGAAATGGCCGGGCTCTCTCCCGATCACACCAGCCTCGGCAAGGCGTGCGCCAGCATCAGGCGCCAGCCGAGGAGGGGGTGGCAATCCGACCGTTCCCTTTTGGGAAATCTGTGGGAAACAACCACGAACCTTCGGGCTGCGGTTCGCGAACGCAATGGCAGGAGGTAAGACAAGGCATGGGTGGATTTTCTCTTCTGATCATCGCCGCCATCGTCGTATCGGCCATGGCGCCCGCTGCCGTGGCAGCAGATGCCGCCGGTCCCGTCATCTCCGGGGCCCAGACGCGGGGCGGCGAGGGCGGCAGGACGATCACGGTGTCCAATCTGAAGGATCAGGGACCCGGTAGCCTGCGTGCCGCCATCGAGGCCGATGAACCGCGAATCATCCGCTTTGCCGTCGCGGGTGTGATCAGGCTCCGGCAGCCGCTCAAGATCAAGCATTCGAACGTCACCATTGCCGGCGAATCAGCGCCGTCGCCCGGCATCACGCTATGGGGCGCGCCGCTGCGCATCAGGGCGAACGACGTGATCGTGCGCCATCTGCGTATTCGCGTGGGCGACGGTCCGGGGCCCTCTCCCGACGACCGGGACGGCATCACCATTCTCGGCAAACAGAACAGCAATCCCGCCAGCAGCAATGTGCTTATCGACCATTGCTCCATATCCTGGGCGATCGATGAAAATGTCAGCCTGTGGTTTCCAGGTATCGAGGCTGTCACCTTGCGGGATTCGATCATCGCCGAGGGGCTCGATCGGTCGTTGCATGCCAAGGGCTCCCATTCCATGGGCATGCTGGTCGGCACGGGCGCCAGGAACGTGCTGATCCAGGGCAACCTCTTTGCCCATAACCGCTGGCGTAATCCCGTGCTGGCGTCGGGCGTCACGGCTCTGGTGGCCAACAATCTGATCTATGACGCGGGTGACCAGGCCATCCACCTCTATGGCGGCGATTACGGGCCAACGCTGGCGTCGATCGTGGGCAACGTGGTCCGCACGGGTCCGTCGTCGAAGGGCGACTTCGATCTGTGGAGCAAGAAGGGGCCGGCGCCAGGAAGCCGCATCCACCGCAGCGGCAATGACGCTGGCGGCACCCGTGTATTCGGCGCGGGATGGCCGACGGATGCGACGCCGATTTTCGACCCGCTGGTCGACGAGCCTCCGGTCCAGACGGGCGCCGATATCCGGATCCTGCCGGTCGATGCGGTCATGCGTTCGGTGCTCGAGAATGCCGGCGCGCGGCCCTGGGACCGTGATGCGACCGACCGGCGCATTGTCGGCGAAGTGACCGCCGGCGGGGGACAGATCCGCGACACGGTGCCGGCGGCCGAAACGCCCTGACCGGCAAAGGCTGGTTCAGCCAGCCGTGTCGTCCCACTGGAATTCCGAGCCTGCAATGGCGCGTAACTCGGCATTGGCGGGCTCGAAATAGCGCCTCAGGCGCTCCCGGATTTCCCGGGGCATGGGCGCCTTGCCGGGCGTGCTGTTGCGCCAGGTGGGAACGATCGAACTGTTGGCCAGGCCGAGGAAATCCGCGACCCGCTCGGCGACCGCCTGCGTGTCGGCATAGAGGTCCTCGGCTTTCAGCAGCAGGAACCGGTCTCGGGGAAACAGCTCGAGCCAGCGCGCCAGTTGCCGCGCATACAGGCCGCGCGACTGATAGGACTGGAAGCGATGCGCGTGGCTGGCATAGCCGGGCTCGGCCAGCAGCCGCTCTTCCTCGCCCCGCAGCCGTCCGGCCTCGGCATCGAGCGCCTCGGCCAGACCGAGCGGTTCGTAACCCCGCTGGCGCGCATGCAGATATTCCGAATAGGCGCGCTCCACCGGATCCCGCAACAGGGCGATGAACCGTCCCTCCGGCAGCACGGCCTTGACCCGTTGCGGCACGGCGGGATGGTAGAGGTAGTATGGTGTGGCCTCGATGCTGAGCCGGCGCGCACTGCCGTTCCCCGGCGCGTTGAAGAAGGAACGGTACCAGTTGGTGCCCTGCCCGAAATGCTGGTCGAAAAAGTGGACCTCCTTGCGCGTCGCGCCCTGGATGCCCGGATGTTGCAGGATGTTCCGGTAAAGCGATGAGGTGCCGGCGCGCTGCGCCCCGATAATGAGGCAATCCGGCAAGGGATTGTCCGCCGAGGTGAACAGACGTTTGTAGAGGTTGACCATCCCGTCGACCTGGTCCCGCAGGACGCGCCGGTGCGCGGCGGCGATCGGCAGGCGCGACGGCCGGTGTTTCACGGTGCCAGATTGATCGGATTTGAGGGTCATGAGGTGGCGAGATTAATTGGTTTTATGCGTGGCCGCACCCGCAATTGCCTGCGGTGGCGAAGCTCTGACTATAGCGGTATACAGGCGGTGGGGCAGCGTATCTTAGGAGGCAGTAATTTCGTGGGGGATTGAGGCGGGTCGGGCGGCTATGCGCGCATGCTGAAGCCTTTGGTTCCATGCGATGCGGCGCCCATGAGCCTGCAAAAGCGCCGCATTGCATTTGTTGTCTCTTTCTGGTCGCTGGGGGGGGCGCCTCAGGTGGCGGCGAAAATCGCAGCGGCCCTTGAGGCGCGAGGACACGAGGTCGAAGTCTTGTACCTGTACCGCAGGTCCGAACATCCTCTGCCGCCGGGTCCGTGCGCGCTGGTGATCGACAGGGACGTGTCGGTATCGCTGGGTTACCTCCTGATCCCTTGGCTATTGTTCAGGCGGCTGCGGCGCTTTCGTCCGGACACGGTCATCAGCTTTTCGCCGCTGGCCCATGTGCTGGGGCAGGTGGTGGCCGTTCTGTCCGGCGTGCGCGGTCGCGTGGCGGCGCACCGGGTCGTCTGCAGTGAATACAAGCCGGTGCTGCGGTTTCTCGACCGGGTACTTGGCACTATCGGCGCCTATACCGGCATTGCCGCCGTGTCGAATGCGGTGGAAGCATCGGTGGCCGGCTATCCGCTGGCCTACCGCAGGAAGGTCCGGGTTATCCACAACGGCGTAAGCCGTATTCCGAGTCCCATGGGCCGCGCACAGGCCCGGGCGGCGTTCAATCTTCCGGCCGAAGAGGGCATCGTCCTTGCGGTGGGACGCCTTGCCGATCAGAAGAACTATCCGCTGCTGATCGATGCCGTGTCGAGACTCGAGCGAACCCACCTCGTCGTGGCGGGCAGCGGGCAGCGGAAGGCGGCGCTGGAAAGCCAGGCTGCCGCGCTGGGGATGTCCGACCGGCTTCACCTGCTTGGCCATCTGTCGAAGGAAGCGCTGTCGGACCTGTTCCGCGCCTGCGACCTGTTTGCGCTTGCGTCGACATTCGAGGGTCAGAGCAACGCGCTGCTCGAGGCCATGGCCGAAGGCATGCCGATCGTCGCCAGCGATATTCCGGAGCAGATCGAGACCTTGCGCGGACCGGATGGGCGTGACGCTGGCATCTTGCTGCCTGTCAATGATCCAAATGCATGGACCGACGCCATCCGGCGTACGCTGGGTGACCCAGGATTGCGGCAATGTCTGTCCGACGCGGCGCGAGAGCGGGCGCGGCACTTCACGTTCGACCGGATGATTGACGGGTTCGAGCAGGTCGCGGGGCAGGAATGAGCGGGAAGTTTTGGCGTGCCACTCTATCGGGCGGTCGCGACACGGGGTATGTATCGGAGCGGACGTTGGCACATATGGGTTTCGCGGCGTGAGCAATCAGACGAGCTTTTCTTCGGTAGCGAAGGCGCCAGCCTGGGAACGCGTATTCGTCATTCTTGTCATGATTACATGCTGTCGTGGATTTGACAGCCTGTTCGCCTTGGGCAACAGCGGCGGTCAAAACGCGCTCAATGACAGCTCACCAGCCCGCTTCACGTGGCTGGCGATCCTCTATGGCACCGCGGTGCTGCTGCTTCTCGTGCATCACGTCAGGGATCTTCCGAAGCTGCTCGTGCAAAACAAGTTATTGCTCGTGGTCGTGGCATATATCGTTGCATCCACCTTCTGGTCGGTGGACCCGCCAACGGCGCTGAGACGCTCGATGGCTTTCGCCCTGACAACGACCTTCTGTCTCTATCTCGTACTACGCTTCCCGCCGACGGATATTTTGCGGCTTGCAGCCTGGGCTCTGTTTTGTGTCGCGATCGCGAGCGTTATAGCAGCGCTCTTCGTCCCCGAACTGGGCCGTGAAATGTACGGCCGCAAGCTGGGCTGGTGGAAAGGTGTTTGCAGCATCAATACCTCCTTTGGCCGTTTCATGGCGCTGGGCATGCTTGTGGTCTGGTGCCTGCGGCGGGCGAATTGGGGCTTGCAGCGATATGACGTCCTGGTGCTCGGGCTGTTCGCGCTCTGCACCTTCCAGGCGCAGGCGGCGACGTCTTTCGCTGCCGTCTTTGGTGCTTTCGTCAGCATCGTCGTCGTCTGGTCGCGAACCCCCTTCGACGCACCGCTTCCTGCCAAGCTGGCCGTTGGGGCGCTGTTCGCCGCCGTGCTGGTGTTGACCTTGCCGTTCTATTCAAGCGAGGTGTTCGATATCCTGCAACGGGACGACACGCTCACCAACCGGATCTTCATCTGGAGCGCGGCCTACGAGCAGGGTTGGCTTAATCCGGTCTTTGGAGTGGGCTACGAATCCTTCTGGATCGAAAGCAATGCCGCCGGGGCATTCTTCAATATGTTCGGCAGTGGCAACACGATTATCGGCAATGGCCACAACGGCTATCTGGACGCCTGGCTGGAACTGGGCTTTGTCGGGCTGGCCTGCCTGGCGGCCTTGCTGATCCAGGCGTTCATCCGGGTGACCCGTTACGGACTTAAGCATGACGATCCGATGGCCCAGTTCTATGGCGGGCTGCTGGTGTTCATCCTCATCTACAGCATCGCCGAGAAGGCCATCTTCGTGCATTCCGAGATAACCTGGCTCTTGTTCACCACGGGGCTGGTCGCGACGAAATGGCGACTTGCCGGACCGGAAGCCGCTGCGTCCCGGATGCAGGCGCCGCCGGACGTCATTGATGGCAGCATTCGGCGCGGTTCGCTCTAGGAATGCGGCGGCGGTCTACTCTGGCTTTCGGCGGGTGCGGGTGGCGATCAGGTAGATCGCATGAGGATTGGTCGTCAGATAGCGGGCAATCAGGTAGCTGGGGCCGAACACCATGCGGTGCAGCCATTCAAGCCCCCACCGCTGCATCCACACCGGCGCGCGCCGGTAGTCGCCCGTCAGGTAGTGGAAGCAGCCGCCGCAGGTGATGATCCAGCCGGCGCGGATGCGGCTCCGGTTGCGCACGCAGAATTCCTGCTCGAGCGGCTTGCCCAGCCCGACCCAGACCACGTCGGCGCCCGAGCTGTTGATCAGGTCGCAAATCTCCGCTTCATCTTCAGGTTTGAAGTAGCCGTGGTGCTGTCCCACGATGGTCACATGAGGGTAAAGCGCTTCCAGCCTCTCGCCGGCGGCGCGGTTGATGTCCTCCGGCGAGCCGAGCAGAAAAAACCGAAGACCGCCGGCATCCACTGCCGATTGCCCGGCCTGGTGGATGAAGTCGGTGGTTGCGGTCCGTTCCGGAATGTTCGCGTCGGTGAAGCGGGATGCGGCGACGATGACGCCGCCGTCCGCGTGGATGATATCCGCCTTCAGCAGGTTGTCCCGGAAACGCCGGTTGACGGCCGCCATCGACAAGGTATGGCCATTGGTGGAGAAAACCATGGTCGGCCAGCGATCGGGTTGCGCCCGGTGCGCCAGGCAATCGGCAACCATGCGGTCGGCCAGACCCTGCGATCCCAGGACAGCCGTCGGGACCCCGCCGATGACGATGTGGCGGACCGACCGGCGTTTGATGGGGTCGGCAGTCGTTGTTCTCGTTGGCGCCACTACTACCCTCGCATGCGGCCGGACCGGGGCGTTATACCAGCGGTGCGCGCAGGCAACAACGCCGCTACGGTCTTGGGGCAAGCGTCGGTCAGACCGCCTCCGGCGGCACTGGCCTCGCATGACGCAGGACCTCCAACCCCAGCCTGAATGAACGGCGGCCGGCGGGAAACAGCCAGGCGGCCGCCCAGATGATACCGTAGGAAAGCGCCAGGCAGACCAGCAGGGTGGCCCATTCGGGCAGCGTGGTTGTGGCCGTGACCGCCACCATGGCGCCCACGGCGACAATCGTGCCGGGCAGGAAAACGGCAAAAGTCAGGCCGATGTCGGCGATCCGGATGTGCGAGCGCCTGGTCACGACGAATATTAGCCAGGGAAGCATCAGGAAGAGCATGGCGCCGGCATAGGCGGTTGCAACGCCCAGGCCGCCCCAGGGCAGCCCGACAGCGAAAGAGCCGACCATCAGAACGGTCCTGATAACCGCCCAGTTTCTGAATTCCCGGGTTCGGTCCTCGGCCACGAACAGCCATTCCAGCATGACCAGTTGAAACCGCAACAGGGCGGCGATGCCGAATGCCTGGAAGATCGGTATCACCTGGTCCCATGCGTCGCCGTAGACCAGGGGGATGAGTTGCGGCGCCATCACGATTGCGAAGGCCATCGCCGGTATGGCGGCCAGCAGCACCAGGCGCATCAGGCCCAGCACCGCGCGGCGATAGCTCTCCGGGTTGTCGAACAATCGGGCGAACACGGTCGGCGCCATATTGGCGAGAGGCGCGGTGATCAGGTTGGTGGGCGTGACCATCAGGCGGTAGGCGCGGTCGTAATAGCCCAACGCCACTTCACCCCACAGCTTGCCGATCATCACGGAATCGGCATTGCTGGAGATGAAGTTCATGATCCTGACCGACGCGACGTTGCCGCCAAAGCCGATCATGCTGCGCACTTCGACGCGCCGGTCTGGCAAGCCCGGCCGCCAGCCGCTGCCAAGCCATGACAGCGTCAGACCGGCAAGGCTGGTGGCGACGGGAATTGCCACCAGCGCCCAGAACGTATGCCATTGCGCTGCGATGAAGATGCCCACGCAGATGCCGAAAAGCATGGACGAGAAGCGGAACGCGCCCAACCGTCCGAACTGCAGCCGCCGGGTCTGCACGGATCTGTGCAGGCTGCCAAGGCCGTTGATCAGGAAAAGGCTGCAATAGACCGCTGCTACGGTGGTCAGAACCGGCCGATCGTAAAACATGCCCACCAGCGGTGTCAGCGCCAGGAAAATCACCAGCAATACCAGGTGAAATGCCAACGACACCCAGAACAGGTTCGACAGGTGAGCGGATGTCAGTTCCCTGCGCTGTACGACCGCCTGGCCCAGCCCAAGATCGCTGATGACCGCGATGGCGACCGCGAACGGCGCCACCATGGCGGCAAGGCCAAAATCGGCTGGGGTAAGCAGGCGCGCGAGAACAACCGTCGAGACCACCTGCAGGACGATCTGGCACGCCTGCGCAATGGCGAACGCCATGCCGCCGCGGAACGACTTTCGCTTGAGCTCGCCGATGTCGTCGCCGAAGGTCAGTCCGTCTTCGGATTTCTCGGGCTTCTGCAACGGACGGGAATCCCTCGTTCGCGATTATGCGCTGGCATGGCATACACTGGCAGTCGATCCATGCGCAATCATCTCACCTTGGGGTACAGGGGTGTTTTGGCTTGGCAACGATGGCCATTTGCCCGCAAAATCACCTGGGGCAGAAAAGTAGGCGCGGACGAGGTCAAAGGCGCGTGCTTCAATTGGGCAAAGAGGGGGTCGCCATCAACGGCGCAGCGGCGACGCGGGCAACGGACTTCCGTTGGACGCCAAGAACGATTGAACTCGCGGCCATGGCCGGCGATGTCATTGTCATCTTGGCTGCCGCCATCATCGCCTCGCAACTGAAGTTCGGCGAGCTTGAGCTGGCCCCGAACTACCTGTTCCCGGTGTTCCTGGGCGCCATCCTCTCCGTGAACATCTTCCGCTGGCGGCGGCTTTACGCGCTGGAAACCTACGCCAGGCGCGCGCAGCAGACCATGATGCTGATCGGCGCCCAGCTCTTGGTGACCCTGATCCTGCTGGGTATCGGGTTCGGGTCCAAGACGTCCGCCGATTTCTCCCGAGTCTGGTTCACCTTATGGATGACGATCAGCACCGCAGGGCTGGTTGTCTGGTTCTTCGTCCGGGCCGCGTTCGTCCGCGCGGCCCAGGACAATGGCGCGCTGTGCGACCGGCTGTTGCTGGTGGGGGATCCCGAGCGCATCGCAAGCTTCTCGGCATGGCTGGCCTCGAAGAACACCCGCATGCTCAAGGTCCTTGGCGTGGTGACCATCGGTAACCAGATGCCGGTGTCGGTCGACGGCTGTCCCGTGCGGAACGGCGTGGAGCATCTTGCGGAAATGGCCGAGACCTTGTCGCCTGACCGGGTGGTGCTGCTGTTCAACTGGCGCGAACCGCAGACCATCGACCTCTGCGTCGCCTCTCTCCGCAGCCTGGCGCTGGATGTTGAGTTGATGCTGCCTCGGCTGGGGCACGAATGGATCGGCCGGCCTATCGCGACGCTGGGCGGCCTGCCGGCCATGAACCTGATGCGCAGTCCGCTTTCCATGCACGGCAGGATCATCAAGCTGGTGGCTGACTACCTGCTGGCCACGACTCTGTTGCTTGCGCTGCTGCCGATGCTTGCCGCAGTCTCGATCCTGATCAAGCTCGATTCACCGGGGCCGGTATTCTATGTGCAGCGCCGGATCGGGTTCCAGGGACGCGAGTTCTCGATCCTCAAGTTCCGCACCATGTATGCAAATGGCGAGGCCGGCTTCAGGCAGGCAACCCGCGGCGACCCGCGCATTACCCGCATCGGGCGTTTCCTTCGCGCCTCGAGCATCGACGAGTTGCCGCAATTGCTGAACGTGCTGCGCGGTGATATGTCGCTGGTCGGGCCGCGGCCACATGCCGTCGACATGAACGCCGAATTTGCCGCCCGGATCGACGACTATCTGGCGCGTCACAAGATCAAGCCGGGCATCACCGGCTGGGCGCAGGTGCATGACGCCCGCGGCGAAACCCGGTCCATCGAGGACATGCAGCGGCGCGTTGCCTACGATCTCGCTTATGTGGACAACTGGTCCTTATGGCTGGATCTGCAGATCCTGCTCCGTACAGCCTCGGTTGTCCTGTTCCAGAAGAATGCCTACTAGACAGCGAACCTAGCCGCCGCAGGGATCGGGCAGTGTAACGGCGGTGTTGATCCAGTCCGTGTAGTTTTCCAGTCTACGGCGCAGTTTGGTGGTCAATGGGCCGCTTGCCGGTTCGGTGAAACGCTTTGGGAACAATCCCTCGAATTGACGGACCACGGGCGCGTAGGCGGGATTGTCGGCCCGGTTGTTCCACTCCTTGCGGTCGTCGCGGTGATCGTAGAGTTCGACCGCTCCCGTGGAGTAGCGCGTGTAGCGGTAGGGGCCGTATCTGAGCGAGACTGTGTCAGGCCCCTTGATGGAGAGCGCTGGATAGTGCCAGGGCATGTCGGGCGCGGCGAGCAGCGGCGCCAGGTCCCGACCGTCCACGTCGCCGGGCGGCGTGATGCCGGCGAGCCCGCAGACCGTCTGCATCAGGTCGACGGTCGAGACGCAATGGTCGCAGTGCTGGCCGGCGGCACCGCCGACCGGCGCAATGATCATCGGCACATGGGTGGATTGCTCCCACAATGTCTGCTTGCCCCATTGCCGCTTTTCTCCCAGGTGATGGCCATTATCGCTCCACAGGACCACATGGGTGTTCGCGGCATGCGGACCGGCATGCAGTGCGTCGATGATCCGGCCGATCTGATGGTCGGCATAGGCGGTTGCGGCCAGGTAGCCCTTGATGGCGGCCTTCGTCAAACCCTTCTTCTCGATCGGATCGCGGTAGCGGCTGCTGTCATAGGCAGGATAAAGCCGCTTCATCGCCTCGGGCGGATTGACCGGCATTGGAATCTCGTCGTCATCGATCAGGTCGATGAATTCCTTCGGGGCGTACCAGGGCGCATGGGGCTTGTAGATGCCGACGGTCAGGAAGAACGGTTTGTCGCTTGGCTTGCGGAGGATGCCGGTCGCCCAGTCGGCCAGGCGTTCATCGGGCGTCGCATGAGCCGGCGGCGCCTCGCCCCAGTCGAATTCGCGGCGGTCGATGCCTGCTGCCGGCCAGGGATCGGGCAGGCACTCGTGGTCGAAGTGGTGAAATTCGTCCCAGTCGTCGTCCTGGGCGTATTCCTCCTGCCAGAGTGCCGAGCGCCGGCCGAGCGTATTGAGGCCTGCATAATGGAACTTGCCGTGAAAGACCTTCCCGCCGCCCAGGGACCGGTAGCCTGCCCGGCGGAACAGCCGGGGCAGGTTGGTGCGGGCGCGCAGCCAACCCGGCACCGTATCTTCATTGGTATAGACGCCGGTGCGCATGGGAAGAAGGCCGCGCAGCACGCTTTCTCGCGCGGGTTTGCAGGTGGGAACGGGCGTATAGGCATTCCGGAACAGGGTGCCTGAGGCGGCGAGGCGGTCGATATTCGGGGTCCGTGTCGCCTTGTTTGTGTCCAGGCAGCCGACCCATTCATTCAGGTCGTCAACGCAGATGAACAGCACATTGGACGCCTGGCGCGGCACCTGTGCATGGCCCAGCACCGGCAATGCCAGCGCGCCCGCGCCCATTGCCAGAAGGCTCCGCCTCGTCAGGTCAATCAACAATCATCCCCCCGCACGCCCTATGGGCCGCGAGATTAGACGATCCTGCAATGACGTGACATCACCGGAATGCGGAAATCCGATCAATTCTGCAGTACTGCGATCACTCGCCAGGCTGCTTGATGCAGGGCAAACGAAAGCCCGCCCGGCAGGTCCCGGGCGGGCGCTCGTTGCTTTGGCTCAGAAGCGGACGCTGATGAACACTTCGCTGCCGTCATCCCGATAATCGGGACGGTACCAGGTATTGCCGTAGCGGTAATACAGGTCGCCGCCACGATATTCAGTCTCATAGCCGTCGGGGAGATAGTCCACCGCCAGGCCCTCGGGCGGCGCGACAACCTGGTACTGGCCGTAGCGCGCATCCCAGACATAATAGGTGCCATAGTAATAATAATACGGCTCGTCATCGTAATAGAGCGTGCTGTAGCCCACCGGCAGAGACGCCAGCAAGGCGCCGAACGGTGCCGTCACGACCGTATAGCCGCTCGATCCGCGCGAGTAGTAGAGTCCCTGGTAATAGTAATAGTCGCGGTAGCCTACCCGCAGGGGACGATAGCCGCTCGGCAGGTAGCCGATCGAGAAGCCCGGACGGTACCATGCGTAGTTGCGGTGCGGCGCGCGATGCCAGACCCAGCCGCGATCACGCCGGTTGCGGTCGTACCAGCGGCGCTCCCATGTGCGCCGGTCATGGCGCCAGTCGTTGCGATCATGGCGCCAGCGGTCGTTGCGCCAGTTGCGCGCGTCATGGCGATCGGCGCGGGCCTCGCGGCGGTCCTGCTTATAGTCCTGTTTGTCGCTGCGGCGCTCCTGCTTGTAGTCGCGCTTGTCCTGCTTGTCCCAGGTGCCGGCCCGGCGCTCGTCCTTCCGGTCTGCGCGGTCACCGCGGCGGTCCTGCTTGTGGTCCTGCTTGTCGTCGTGGCGCTCCTGTCTGTAGTCGCGCTTGTCCTGCTTGTCCCAGGTGTTTGCCCGTTGATTGTTCTGGGCGCTGCCGCGATCGTTGCGCCGGTCGTGCCGGTTGTCCTGCGCCTGACCGCGATAATTGTCATTGCCGCGCCGGTTCTGAGGGTCCCGGACCGCATCGCGCTGCGCCGGCCCCTGCTGCTGCTGGTAGGTCCGGCGTGCGTCGTTGCCGCGATTGACCTGCGGGTCCCGCGTGACTGCGCGTTGGGGCGCCGTCTGCTGTTGCTGTTGCTGACGCTGCTGGTAGGTGCGCCGCGCGTCGCTGCCGCGGTCCTGTGGCTCGCGGGTGACGTTGCGTTGCTGCTGCGGCTGTTCCCGCTGCTTTCGCTGCTGCCGTTCGCCGTCGCGCTGGCCCCGATCACCTCGATCCTGACGTTCGAACTTGTACCGTTGCTTCTCTTCATCGTCTCGGCCGGCAGCATAGGCCGACGAAGCCATGAACAGCGCACAGGCCGTGCCCGAAATTAGCGCCGCTTTCAGCGTGGACGTTACACTCCTTCGCATCGGTCTCTCCCTATGCGGGTTGACGGTGGAAGTCGGCAGAGGATGATTACTTGGCCGGCTCCACTTGTATATTGCAGTCTGCCAGACAAGGGCTGAACCCGGAATGAACCGATCCTGATGCGCCTTGCCGCCGATATTCCTCTGGAACCAGGGACATGCGGCAGCGTTAATCCACCGATCCCCCCACCCGTGGAATTTTCCCTGTTTGCCCAACGCGGCGCAAGGGGCCGTGTCACGGAATCAAAAGACGGAGTAGCCGATGATCACGCTTCCCAATCTTCCCTATGCCTATGATGCGCTCGAGCCGTGCATTTCGAAGCGTACGCTCACGGTCCACCATACCAAGCATCATGCCGCCTATGTGAAGAAGACCAATGAACTGATCGAGGGCACCCGGTTTGCCGACCTCGGCCTCGAGGAGATCGTACGGGAAACGTGTGGCGACGACGAGCATGACACCCTGTTCAACCAGGCCGGTCAGGCGTGGAACCATTCGTTCTATTGGCAGTCGCTGTCGCCCGAAGGCGGCGGCAAGCCGGGTGAGGCGTTCACCGGGTTGCTGGAGTCCGGATTCGGAGGCTTTGACGGCTTCCGCGACGCTCTGGTGGAGCGGGCCACGGGTCATTTCGCCAGCGGCTGGGCTTGGGTGACCCTGGAAGGCGGCGCGCTGCAGGTCCGCGATACCCACGATGCCATGCCGGCGTTCTGTGCCGGCGACGCCGTACCGCTTCTGTGCATCGATGTGTGGGAGCACGCATACTATCTGGACTACCAGAATGTGCGTCCCGATTATGTGAATGCGGTGATCGACGAACTGCTGAACTGGGACTTTGCGGCGGCGAACCTGCGCGCGGCCTAGTACCCGTTGGTCGTTGGCCGTTGGCCGGTGGCGCGGGCCCGGCGCGCAGCGTTGCTCGCGCCGGGACCAATCGGGTCGTGACAGTGCCGCGATGCCGCTCCGACAATTCGGCCGTACGCTCCTGGGGTCTGCCTGCCAAGCCAAGCAGATCGGGAAATAGCCGGTCGCCCGCCTGCGGTGCGGTGTTTTATTCCGCAAGCCGTATGGTTGCGCCGCTTTAGGGGCGCGTGCCGCCAGTGCGTTTCGTGCTGCCGGACTGGTGTTCCCGTTGGGCGCGCCGATGGCCCGTGTCGGCCTCGTGTACTGGCCGCCTCGGCAATGGCGGTCAAAGTTGGCCGGTGAGCCAAAAAAGCAGCTTTGACTGTTGCCGAATTCGGGTAACGTTGCGTGCCAAAGAACAATAAGCACGTATGACGGAAAACCGGGGAGAAGACAGTCTGGTGCGCCCAGTGCGCCGCCGCCGCACGGTGCGGGTAGCGCTGCTTGTGCTGGGGCCGCTCGTGGCGGTGCTTGTGGCCGGTTACCTTTATGTGTCGGGCGGGCGGTACGTGACCACCGACAATGCGTATGTCCGGGCAGGGATGGTATCGGTCGCCGCCAATGTCAGTGGCGAGGTCATCGATATCATGATCCGCGAAAATCAGGCCGTGAAGGTTGGCGACGCGTTGTTCCAGATCGATCCGGAGCCGTATGAGATCGCCGTTGCCGAAGCCGAGGCGGATCTGGCCGATGCGCGGCTTGATGTTCAGTCCCTGCGCGCAAAGCTCGACATGAAGCGTTCGGAACTGGCCACCGCGTCCTCCGATGTGGAATACCAGCAGAACGAGTTCGCCCGCTATTCCCGGCTCGCCAAATCCAACACCATCTCGCGCGCCAAACTCGAGGAGGTGGAGCACCGGCTTACCGATGCCCGCAACCGCGCCGCTACTGCCCGCCGTGGCATCGAGACGGTCATGGCCGAATTGGGTGGCGGTCTGGCCGGCGATGCCACCAGACATCCCAAGGTACTGCGCGCCCGGACCAGGCTGGAGGAGGCAAAGCGCAACCTGCGCAACACCACGGTGCACACCCGCGTCAACGGCATCGTGGCCAAGACAGGCCTGCAGCCCGGTGAATATATCACCGCCGGTCAGACGGTGTTCGCCCTGATGGCCACCGATTCAATGTGGGTCGAGGCCAACATCAAGGAAACCGATCTCACCCATGTGCGGGCCGGCCAGACTGCGACGCTGGAAATCGATACCTATCCCGATGTGACCTTGCGCGCTGTCGTGTCCGGGATCTCGCCGGCGGCAGGCTCGGAATATTCCGTGCTGCCGGCGCAAAACGCCACCGGCAACTGGGTCAAGATCACCCAGCGGGTGCCCGTGCGGCTCGAACTGACCGGCGATACCAGCAAGGTGCCGCTGCGCGCCGGCATGAGCGTCAATGTGTCGATCGACACCGGCCGCCAGCGCGGCCTGCCGCTTGGAGGCGGCGACAGGTGACTGCGGCCGCGCCCGCCGCGGCTCACGGCCAGCCGTTCAGGCTCGGCTTCCGCAACACCATGGTGGTGATCTTCATCATGATCGGCGCCACCATGCAGTCGATCGACACCACGATCTGCAACGTGGCGCTGCCCTACATGCAGGGATCGCTCGCCGCGACCCTGGACCAGATTGCCTGGGTGCTGACCAGCTATATCGTCGCCTCGGCAGTGGGCACACCGCTCGTCGGCTGGCTGGCGGCCCGCATAGGGCAGAAGAAGGTCCTACTGGCTTCGCTTGCCGGTTTCACCTTTACGTCGGTGCTGTGCGGTTTGGCCGCGACGCTTGAGCAGATGGTGCTGTTCCGCGCGCTGCAGGGGCTGTCCAGTGCCGCGCTGCTGCCGCTTGCCCAGGCGGTGATGATGCGCATCTATCCCCGCGAATACTTCGCCAAGGCGATGGCGATCATCGGTGTCGGCATGATGCTGGGGCCGATCCTGGGCCCGACCCTTGGCGGCTACATCACCGAGGTCTCCAACTGGCGCTGGGTGTTTCTGGTCAATGTTCCGTTCGGCCTGATCTCGATCGCCGGTGTCTGGGTGTTTCTCGACGAATACCAGTCAAGCACGGACACCTATTTCGACACGTTCGGTTTCGCCATGCTGATCATCGGCATCGCCTCGTTCCAGCTGATGCTGGACCGGGGTGAAACGGTCCACTGGTTCGAGTCGACGGAGATCAAGATCTACGCCGGCATGGCGGCGCTGGCGTTCTACATGTTCACGGTACAGATGGTCACGGCGGCCAAACCTTTTGTCAGCCGCGCGCTGTTCCTCGACCGCAATTTCGTCACCGGCTCGGTGCTGTTCGTGGTCGTCAGCTCCAACATGTTCATCACCGTCGCGCTGCAGCCGCCCATGCTGCAGAACGTCATGGGCTATCCCGCCCTGACCATCGGTTACGTTCTGGCGCCGCGCGGGGTCGGCACGATGATCGGCATGATCCTGTCCGCCCGCCTGATGAACCGGATCGACGTCAGGTGGATCGTCATCGCCGGCCTTGCCCTGACGGCGCTGGGCCTGTGGGACCTGTCGCATCTGTCCACCGACATCAGCCAATGGGACATCATCCGCTCGGCCATCGTCCAGGGACTGGGTCTGGGACTGGTGTTCGTCCAGTTGAACACCATCGCCTTCGCCAGCCTGCCACGTCACCTGCATGTGGAGGCGGCGACCATGTTCAACCTGACCCGCGCCATGGGCACCTCGGCGGGCCTGTCGATCGGCGTGGCGCTGTTGTCTCAATATACCCAGCTCAATCATGCGGAACTTGTCCAGTTCGTCTCGCCATATTTTGAAAGCTGGCGCCTCGGCGGTATGCCCGAAACGTTTTCGGCACTGACCGATACCAAGTCTCTGGTGATCCTCAACCAGGAGGTGACGCGCCAGGCGATGATGATCAGCTTCCTCAACAGCTATCACTGGCTCATGCTGTCCTCGCTGGGGGCAATCGTCCTGATGCTGTTCGTCCGTATCCCGCGCGCCATGCCGCCGGGCGGCGCGGCAGGCGGCCACACCGAGTTCTGAGACCGAAAACCGGACCGGCGGCGGTGCCGAACACGCGGGTGAAAATGGCGAAAACCCAAGGAAATAGTTGGAGTTTCGGAGGCGCGGACCACCCCCGCGCGGCATTCTGGGATTTACTTTTCGGCCATGCCCCATAGACTGCCCGACTCGAACGACCCCAACAGCGCATGAGAGATCTACACATGGCGACAGCCACCACCAAGGAATCCGAACGCAACCTCCCGCTGTTCTACAAGAAGCCGGAGGTGCTTCGTGCCGACAAGCACAAGAACATCAGTCTCGTTCCCGAGGCGAAGTACGATTTCGCCCGTTCGGCGAACTCGCTGCCGATCAACGCGGCGGAAATGCCCCGGGCCGTGCGCCACTATCCGATCGTGTTCACCGACACCGCCAACCCGTTCCCGGTAGCCGTTCTGGGCCTTCGCCAGGGCTCGAACCTGTTCATCGAGAATGACGGCAGCTGGGCCAAGGGCATCTATGCGCCGGCCTATGTCCGCCGCTATCCGTTCGTGTTCATGCGCAATGCCAATTCGAAGACGCTGACCCTGTGCATCGAACGCAACTCTGCGCGGATCATGGAAAACCGCGACAATCCCTTCTTCCTGGACGGCAAGCGCACCGAGGTGACCCAGAACGCGCTCAAGTTCTGTCAGGCATATGAGGCCGAGTTCCAGAAGACGAACGAGGTGGCTAAGCTGCTCGGCAAGTACGAGTTGTTCACCAGCAACCGCGGCACCTTTACCCTCGAGAGTGGCGAGAAGGTCTCGCTGACCGGGTTCAAGCTGGTCGACGAGAAGAAGCTCAACGCCCTTCCCGCCGATGCCTTCGAGGCGCTGCGCGCTGCCGGTGCGCTGCCGGTAATCTACTGCCACCTGCTCTCGATGCACAGCTGGCACAATCTGGTCTCGCGCGAGGATTCCAAGCGCGTCTGATCCATCCATCGATGGCCAAATGATCGGGGCCGCGTCGGTTGACGCGGCCCCGTTCTGTTTTGCAGGGGCGGCTAGCGCACCTGACCGCCATCGACGACGATGGTGGCCCCGGTCACGAAACTGGCCCGGTCCGATGCAAGCCAGAGCGCGGCGTCGGCAATCTCCTCGACCTTGCCGAACCGCTGCAACGCCACTTCCCGATCAATCCAGCGTTGCCATGCGTCGGGACGGCTGGAGGTGATCTTTTCCCAGCCGCCGCCAGGAAACAGAATGTTGCCGGGCGCGATGGCGTTGATGCGGATGCCGTCCTTGCCCACCAGCTTGGCCATTGCGCAGGCGGCGTGGTTGATCGCCGCCTTGGTGGCTGCGTAGGGGATCGCGGTGCCCATGGCGTCAACACCGGCAATGGACGAGATCATGATGATGTTGGCCCCGTCGCGGTCGGCGGGCTGACGCTTCAGCATGCGCTTCACCGCGTCGCGCGCCAGGAACATGGAGCCCGACAGGTTCTGGGCGATGTCCGCTGCCCAGTCGTCGTCGCTGACGTCGATACCCAGCGGCGCCCGGCCGATGCCCACATTGGCGACGGCGCAATGTATGGAGCCCAGCTTGGCCTCGGTCCGGTCGAGCGCGCGCGCGATATCGGCGGATTTCGTCATGTCGCCGGAAACGGCCACGACCGCGTCCCGGCCACCGATGGCCGACAGTGCCGCGCGTGCCTCTTCGAGCGACTCTTCCGTGCGGCCGGTGATCGCCACCTTGCATCCCTCGCGCGCAAAAGCCTCGGCCATGGCCCGGCCAATACCGCGCGACGCACCGGCGATGAATATCACCTTGTCCTTCAGCCCCAGTTCCATTCGGTCCTCCGTCTCTGTTGGCAGGCACTATGGCCCGCGCGCGCGCCCGACTCCAACAGAAGATGATGGTACTGCAGGCTCGGAATCATCTAGGCTCGGGGCATGCCAGACATGCTTGCCAGGCTCTATGATCTTCCGGACCTCGACGAGGCGCTTGCCAGGATGGCGGCGATCGATATCGACGTGCGTCCCGCGCTGGTGCTCGAGCGCCCTTCCGTGCTGTCCTGGGTGACGGCGCGTTTTCCCGGCTGGGCGGCCGAGGTCGATGTCGCTTTCGCCCGTCTGCCGGCCGCGTGCCACATCGCGGTGCAGAACAGACAGCTTCTCGGCTTCGCCTGCTACGATGCGGCCTGCCGGAATTACTTCGGTCCGATGGGCGTCGCGGAGGCCGCGAGGACACAGGGGGTGGGCCGCGCGTTGCTGCTGTCGGTGCTGCATGCGCAGCGGGCGCAAGGGTATGCCTATTCGATCATCGGTGGGGTCGGTCCGGCTGATTTTTATGCAAAGGCGGTCGGCGCGGTGGTGATCGAGGGTTCGGAGCGGGGCGTGCTGGAACCGCTTGCCGCCGGCCGGACCCTAACGAATACAGGTGCTTAGGGGCCGCCTTCCGGTCCTTCCGGCGCCGCAACGGCTTCGTGGCGGGCAATGCTTGCTGCGGCGCAGAATCTTTGCTGATTCCTGTTGCCTGCACTAGAGTTGTCTCCGCATGAAGGTGGCCTTTCAGGATTCAGGGGGAAGGGCGCAGGAGGCTTGCATGACTGCTGAGACTACGGAGACCAAGTCGATCGGCCGGTATCTGGTCGATGGCATGATTGGCGAAGGCGCCATGGCCGAGGTCTTCAAGGCCTACGATCCCGAGATTGATCGGACCGTCGCGGTCAAGGTCCTCAAGGATGCATTGTGCATCGACGAGGAATACATGAACCGCTTCCTGCGCGAGGCGCGGGCGGCGGGGGCCATTTCGCATCCCAACATCGTGACGATCTTCGACGTGGGCCGGGTGGGGCGCAAGCCGTACATCACCATGGAGTTCCTCGAGGAGCAGACGCTCAGCGACCTGCTTGAGAAGAACGAGAAGATTCCTCTCAAGCGTATCGTTTCCATCGGCATTCAGCTTGCCCAGGCGCTCGACTACGCCCACCGGCTCGGCATCATCCACCGCGACATCAAGCCGGCCAACATCCTGTTCATGCGCGGCAGCGAAACCATCAAGGTGGCGGACTTCGGCATTGCCCGGCGCGATGGCGCGGATGACATGGGCAAGACCCACGCCGGGACGGTGCTCGGCACGCCGCGCTACATGTCGCCCGAACAGGCGCTGGGCGAGAAGCTGGATGGCCGCTCCGATCTTTTTTCGCTGGGTGTGATCCTTTACGAGCTGTTCACCGGCGCCAAGGCGTTCAATGCCAGCACCATGACCTCGCTGTTGCTGCAGATTACCCAGCAGGACCCGGAACCGATCAAGAAGACCGCGCCCGAGCTGCCGGTCGGCCTGCAGCGCATCGTCACCAAGATGCTCAACAAGCGGCCGGAAAAGCGCTACCAGACCGGGGCGGAAGTGGCCGAGGCGCTCCAGCGCGAGCTCAACGTGCTGCTCGACCAGGAGCAGGAAGCCGCGGCCAACAAGTACATCCCGCTCAAGGTCAAGTGGGCGGCCGCCATGGGCGGCATCCTCGCCTTGTTCATGATCGGCGCGATGTTCAGCGTGTTCCATTTCCTGGGTAAGGCGATCCAGGACCAGGAGCTGGATTCCGGCTCCTCGCTGGCGAAGTTCATTGCCATGGAATCCGCCATTCCCGTGCTCAGCGAAGACTGGATCAGGCTGGAAACCTTTGTGCAGGACGCAAGCGAGCGGGAGACCTTCGCCAATCTTGTGGTCGTCGACCATACCGGTGTCATCCGGGCCGCCAGCGATCCGGCGATGGCGGGAAAGCCTTATGTGGCTCCCGAGAACATTGAAATCCTGAAGCGTTCGCCCGATGTCACCGCGTCATCGGTCGAGTTGGCCGACGGCACCAGCACCTTCCGTTTCGATACGCCGATCCTGTTCCAGAACAAGGAAGTGGGCCGCATTTACATGGGCCTGTCGAAAGCCGGCCTCGAGCAGGTGATGGCGATAACCCGGCTGCTGATGATGGGGCTTGTCGTGGTCACTGTGGGGGCGGTGGTGGTCATGCTTTACGTCTTCGGTGGCCTGATCGCCAAACCCATGAAGCGGTTGCGCCAGTCGATGCTGGCGGTGGCCGCCGGCGATTTCGACCAGCGCATCTCGGAAGTCCGGCGCGACGAGATCGGCGAGTTGTTCAATTCGTTCAATCGGATGGCCGAGGCGCTGAATGGCCTGGTGGCCAAGCATGCCGCCGCCGACACCGACGTGCCCGACGTCTCGAACAAGCCGATTCCCGCCATGTGGCGCGACGATGACGATGCGCCGGCGACGGACAGCGACCTGACGGCCATTTCGGTCGGTCCTGCGGTCCGGCCGGTGATCGACGCCACGTTGATCGCGCCGCAGGGAACGGCGCCGCCTGCCGCCAGCGGAGACAATCCGTTCGCGGAGAACAATCCGTTCGACGAGACCGAACCGGCGCATGAGAACGATCCCTTCGCCGAGGAGCCGGACGAAACCAAGCCGGCCGCGCGGTCGCCGAGAAAGCGTTGATTTCATGGAGATGACCAGGATTCTCACGCGGCTGATTTCCGTGGCGGCGTTCGCGGCGATACTGGCGGGCTGCGCCACCGAGCAGGTCCGGATCGAGGCGCCGCGCGACAAGGTCGTGGCGCGCTCCGATGATTTCATGCTGGTCCGCGCAGGCGGCGGGGACACATTGCGCACCCTGGCGAAGACCTATCTGAACGACGAGGACAAGTCCGGCGCCATTGCCGAGGTGAACGAGACCCAGTCACTCACACCCGGGCAGATCGTCATCATCCCGCTGCGCGCCGGCAAGGCATGGACGGTCGATGCCGACGGCTACCAGGTCGTCCCGATCCTCTGTTACCACCAGTTCGGCGCGGGCAAACGCGCGCGCAACAAGATGGAGGTTTCGGAGAACGCCTTCGAGCAGCAGATGGCCTATCTGAAGGACAACGGCTATTCGGTGATCAACCTGGCCGACTTGCACGCCTTTCTGAACGGCGACAAGGCGCTGGCGGAAAAGTCGGTGGTCATCACCATCGACGACGGCTATCGCTCGACCTACGACGTCGCGTTTCCGATCCTGAAGAAGTATGGCTTTCCGGCAACGGTATATGTCTATTCCGATTTCATCGGCGCCGGCATGTCGCTGACCTGGGCGCAGATGAACGAGATGGAAGCCAGCGGCCTGATCGACATCGAATCCCACTCCAAGACCCATACCAGCATGGCGCTGCTGCCGAACGAAGCGAATGGCGCCGCCTACGGGGACCGGGTCGCGCAGGAAATCGTCGTCCCCGACGGCGTGCTGTCCGCCAAGCTCGGCAAGCCGATCACGCATTTCGCCTATCCCTATGGCGACACGAGCCCGACCGCTTTGTCGATCCTGAAGGAGCGCGGATATGCCACCGCCACGACGGTGCAGCGCGGCGGCAACCCCTCCTTTGCGGATCCGCTGATCCTGCGCCGGGACATGGTCTATTCCGACGACAAATTGTCGGACTTCAAGAAATATGTCGCCGTGCGCGTCGACATGAAGTTGCGGTGACCGGCCGATGAAATCGAGTTTCCTGCCGGCCGTGTTCAGTGGCCTCCTGCTCGCCGCCTGCGGCACCACCAACAGTAATTGGGAAACCGTGTCGGTGCAGCCGGGCAACGACACGGCGCTTGCCGGATTCATCACCGGCAAGAAGCAGCTTGCCAGGGACCTGGAACTCCGCGGCAAGCTGGTCGAGGCGCGGCGGGAATGGCGCTATGTGGCCGCCGCCGACCCCAAGGACGAGGAAGCGCGCCGCCGTGTCGCCGACCTGTCCGAGATCATCGATGCCCGCCGGGCCGAATATCTCAGGGAGGGCGACGCCGCATTGTCCAGGGGGCAGACCCGGCAAGCCCAGGCCGCCTTCCTCAAGATGCTGTCGCTCGATCCCGGCGACGAGGAAGCGGTCACCCGGTTGCGCAAGATCGACCGCGCTTTCGCGCTTGCCAACCAGGGGAAGAAGGACAAGGAGGCCATGACCGAGTACCGCGCCACCGTGGTACGCGAGCAGGACACCAGCGAGGAATTCGAGGCTCAGGTCAATGTGCCGCTAAAGCGGGGTGACTACCGCAAGGTCATCGATATCTCGGACCAGTTTCTCAAGCGCAACCCCAACAACAAGTCGGCAGCCAGCTACCGCAAATCCGCCTACGTCAAGTTGATCGACGAAAGCCGCGCCAAGGGCCGCTACAGGGACGCGCTGACCTATCTGGACCGGGTTTCCGATATGTCCGAGGATAGCGAAAAGCCGGCGATCGAGGCGAAGGTCAATGTTGTGCGGCTGGAGCTGGCCGGTCAGCTCTACAGCCAGGGCATCTCGGTGATGAACTCGAACCTGCCCAAGGCCGTCGAGCAATTGGCCGAAGCGGTCGACCTCGACCCCGGCAACTGGCGGTACAAGCAGAGCCTCAATCAGGCGCGCAAGATGCAGCAGAACCTGGAACGCATCGGCCCTCCCAAGCCCCGCAGCTGACAAACCCTTTTGGGTGCCGCGTGGCGCAGCAGCGGGGCTGCCGCGCGTTGGGGAATCGTGGGGTTTGCCGTATCGGGACCTGGTGAGACAGCCGGCGCCGCCATTGCGGCGCCGGCTGCGGCCCTATTTCAGCTTGGACAGCTTGTCCTTCAGCTCGACCGCCTGGGCGCGCTGCAGCTTGGCGTTTTCGTGGGTCGGGTCGATCACGAGCACCTTGTCCCAGGCCTTGATCGCCGCATCCAGCTCCTGCTTGCGGAAGGCCGAAAGGCCGTTGCGGTAGTAGCGGTCGGCGGCGGCAGACTTGGCCGAGGCCAGCAGCTTCTGGGTGCCGGCGCCGCTCGGGTTGAGCGTGGAGGCGAGCTGGGCCGCCTCGAGCGCCTTGTCGGGCTTGTCGCCCATGTTCAGGTACAGCTCGCCCGCCTTCTGGGCACGGCTCCCGGCGACCGACGCGTTCGATCCCTGCAACGACTTGGCGCTGGCCAGATAGGTGTCGGCGACGAATGTCGAATCCGCGGACGACAGGCCTGCGCCGATCTTGTTGGCCTCGATCGCCTTGACCGCGCCTTCGGTGTCGCCCGAGGCTGCCATCGCGCGGATCTTGTCCATCGTGCCCTTGGGCACCGCCTTTGCGGGCGGGGCCTTGCCATCGGCGGCGGGTTCAGCGGCACTGCCATCCTCGGCGAGGGCTGCATCCGGCTCCGCAGGCTTGGCGACGATACCCTTGTCGCGGGCGTCCTTCGCGGCGAGAGTTTGCTCGGTCTGGGGAATTTTGATCGTCCGGCCCACCGACACCTGGCTGGGATTGGCGATGTCGTTGTAGCGCGCCAGCGCATAGAACTTCAGCGCGTCGCCCAGGAACGTCTGGGCAAGGGTAGACATGGTTTCGCCCGTACCCACCACAATCGTGAAGTTTTCCGGCGGAAAATATTCCTCGATCGGGGACTCGATCTGGGACAGCAGCGCCTGGGCGCGCGCGTTATTCTCGGGCACATCCACAAGGTATTGCAGGAGTTCGGCCTTGGCCTGACCGGCTTCGCCGGTTTCCAGATCCTTGAGGGCCTTCCTGAAACGTTCCCTGGGCGTCAGATCGGGCGTCGCCGTGAAGACGGGCTCGGCAACGACGGGCGCTTCCTCGACGGGAGCGGCGACAGGGGGCGGCGGCGGCGGTGGCGGTGGCGGTGCGGCCTGTTGGGATGCGCAGGCGCTCAACAACGCTGCGGCAAAAGCGGCACCCATAGCTTTATAAATGATGGACACGGACACACCCCCCTTGGTGATTCGAGCTAGCTCCATGTCAGCCGACCGGTACAGCCCCCCTGCCAGCGGATTGGCATCTGTGTACGCCATACCGCTTGCACCGTTCACGCCCGTGCTGAACACCTGCATGATCAGCTATCCTGCGGCAATCGTAAATGGCCTTTAACCAATGGGGATATTCTGCATGACATGCGTAATCGTTCTGCGAAGAAATCGGTATTACGGATCAGACAGATGCGGTTGCGCCGGCCAGTGATCGATCGGCGAGCGGCCGATGAGGTGGCGCGGGGCGCGAAATCCCGTTGCGATTCCGAATCGACGCTGGGTGGCCCGGCGGTTGCGTGCCGCATAGGGGCGAGGGGACGCTACACACGACGCAGATTATCGCATATAGTGCTTGGGCTTATCGGGGAAACTGAAGCTGTAGTCTGACCCAGGAGGGGCAGTGCGCCTGATCGACGAGCTCAAGCGGCGTAACGTGTTTCGGATCGCAGGCACCTACTGCGTCGTCACCTTTGCGTTTATCGAGCTCGTTCCCAACCTTGTCGACGCCTTTGGCTTGCCGGCCTGGTCCACGACGTTCGTCTTCCTCATGCTGGCGCTCGGCTTCCCGATCGTGATCCTGGTCACCTGGGCGTTCGAGATGACGCCCGAGGGACTGCGCCGCACCGAGGACGTGGACCAGCACCGCAAGGTGATCCTGTCGTCGGCCAAATTGGGCGATTATGCACTGCTCGTGGCCATTATCGCGGCCGTCGGCTACATGAGCTACACGGTCAACATGCGGGAAGGTGGATCGCAGATGGCCGGTATGCCGGTCATCAACACCGTGGCCGTGTTGCCGTTTGCGAATCTCTCGGTCGAGCCGGAACAGGAAGGCATGTCCCGGGCCATCACATCGGACGTGCGTAACCGGCTGGCCAAAGTGGCGAGCCTGAAGGTCGTCGCCGGGCCCGCGTCCCAGAAGCCGGGCGATGACGAGGACATCCATGCCATCGGCAAGAAGCTGGATGCGCCGGTCGTCCTCGACGGCAGCGTCCAGCGCTCGGGCGCGAAGCTGCGCGTCATGGCGCAACTCATCGATACCGAGAACGGCGTGCAGCTCTGGTCGAAGACCTTCGACCGGGAGATGGCGGATATGCTGGTGGTGCAGGACGATCTCGCGCAGTCGATCGTCGATGATGTCCGAAAGATCATCATGCCGCCGGCAGTGTCCGATGCCGAAGCGCAGGATGCCGGAAGCCAGGCGAACAAACTCCTGAACAGCGGCCGCAGCGGGCTGGCACAGCGCACGGAAGCCTCGCTGGTTGCCGCGACCTCGGCCTTCGAGCAGGCGATCATGCGCGATCCCAAATCGGCGCCGGCCCACGCCGCGCTGGCCGAGGCGCTGCTGCTTCAGGGCCGGACCTGGGAAACCTACGGTCAGATGCCGCTCGCCGACGCCGTCGCCAGGGCCCGGCCCTTCGCGAACAAGGCCCTGGAACTGGATCCCAAGCTGGCCGATGCCAGGGCGGTGAGCGGCCTGATCGACCTGGCATCCGGTAACACCGCCGCGGCGATCGCCAGCCTGGCCAAGGCGGTCGAGCAGAAGCCCGACCTGGCCAAGGCCCGGTTGTGGCTCTACCAGGCCTATGCGGCAACTGGCCGGTTCGACGAGGGCGTCGATCAACTCAGGAAGGCCCATGAGCTCGACCCCACGTCGCTCGCCATCGGTCTCAACATGGCGCTGTTTCTGGCGCTCAGCGACCACCGGCTTGAAGCCGACATGCTGCTCGACCGGCTCGATGCGCTCTATCCGGATAACGAGAACCTGCTGGCGGCGCGCGGTGCGCGCCTCGCCGACGATTGGCGCCCGGCCGATGCGATCCAGCTTCTGGGAAGGGCGAACAAGGCCAACCCGGCCGACGAAAGGGTCCGGAGCATGATCGGCCTCGCCTATCTGGACCTTGGCGCCGCGTCCGAAGCGGCGCAGTGGCTGGATGCCCGGGACATGGTGCTGCTTGCCCAGGGACGCCCTGCCGACGCGCTGGCCGAGGCGCGCAAGCGGTTCGCCGCCGATCCCGCCGATCAGGCACGTGTCTTCGCGCTCGCCGATGCCGAGGCCGCCGCCGGCCACTCCAAGGCAGCGGCGGCGTTGCTCTCACCCTTCGAGGCGCTGTCCAATGACGGCACCGGGCCGCTCTACGGGCGATCACCGCTGGCCATGCCCGCCCTGACGCTGGCCGGCGCGCGGCTGGCGCTCGGTGACACTGCCGGCGCACGGCCGCTGCTGGAGGGCGCCCGTACATGGCTGGCGCGCCAGCGGGCCATGGGTTTCGAACATCCCAAGCTCGTTTATCTCGAGGCACGGATCGACGCGCTCGACGGCAAGCAGGACGACGCCATGGACGCGCTCCGCCGCGCCGTGTCGCAGCGCTTTGCAGGGGTGTCGGTCGTGGGATGGGACCCGGCGCTGGCATCGCTGCGCGCGCGGCCGGATTATGTCTCGCTGGTGGCCGATCTCGATAGTGACAGGTTGCGCCGCCGCGCGCGTCTGAAGGATATGGGGTTACTGGCATCCCTATGACAGGTCAGGATGTTCAGGGCGTCGTTTTAGTGCGCCGGGGCGGCAGCGATCCCGCTCCGCGCGAATGGTGATCGAGGGAGAAGGGGCTTGACGTTGGTGAAGCTGCGCCTGACGCGTCCGGGCGACGATGGCGACATAGTGGAAGACGAGCGGACGCTCAGGTCGGGGTCCCTGGTGATCGGACGTGCGCCCGACTGCGACTGGGTGCTGGTTGACCGGGCGCGCCTGCTGTCGCGCCAGCATTGCGAGATCAGCTTGGAAGGCGACCGTATCCATGTCACGGACAAGAGCTCCAACGGCATTTTTCTGAATGGCGACACCATGCGGCTGGAGCGGGGCCGGGCCATCGAGGTCGAACATGAAGACCAGCTCCGGATCGGCGAATACCAACTGAGCATTCTGGTCGAGGAGGGGGACCTCGACACGGACACCGCCCCGGGCGACCGCGAGACGTTCCATCCCGACAATCCGTTCGGCGAGCCCGAGCCCGAGCCCGTGGCAGCGCCGGCGACAAAGCCAGCGGCCGCGCTGGCGGATATCCCCCGTGACGGCGCGCTGGCAGCGTTCATGGACGGCGCCCAGCTCGATCTGGCCACCATGCGCGGCGCCGAGCCGGCGGCGGTGCTGAAGCGTGCCGGTCGGCTGTACCGCCAGATCATCGGCCACGTACATGATCTGCTGCGCGACCGTTCGGCGGTGAAGGCCCAGTTCCGCGCCGAACAGACCATGGTCACGCCGTCCAATGCCAATCCGTTCAAATCGCTGATGCCGGACGAACTGGCCGTGCGCCTGCTGCGCAGCGACCAGAAGGGCTACCTGGCGTCGGAAGAGGCGGTCGAGGCCACGTTCCGCGACGTGAAACGGCATCAGTTGGCCGTCCTGTCGGGCATGCACCGGGCGCTGGTGGGGCTGGTGAACCGGCTCAATCCCGACGAAATCGAGGAACTGCTCGGCAAGCGAAGCACCATGTCGATCGTGACGGCAGGGGGCAAGAAGGCGGCGGCCTGGGACACTTACCGTGCCTATTTCGAACAGCTGGAACGCGATATCGCCGATCTGGACCGCAGTTCGTTCATGGCGGATTTCCGGCGCGGTTACGAGGACCGGCTGCGGCAATTGCAGAACGCGGATTTGTGAGGTGGCGGTAGATCGACATAGCGCGATGACCGCCATCGGGTACCAAAGGTTGTAACGGGGACAGCGCGAGGCCATGCAGTCCAACGACCCATTCGAGTTCGACGGTAACGGCGGGGGCGGTTCACGCCCCTCGCTCCGTGCCGCGCGTGCGGATGCGGCCGACATGGCCAACCCCTTCCTGGTCAGTCCCCGGGGTGACAGCGGCAACAGCCCGGCGCCCTTCGAGACGCTGAGCTTCGGACGGGTCACCGTGAACCTGAAGCGGGGCAATCCGCTGGTGGTGGCCGCCTCGGCGTTGCTGAGCCTGGCGGAGCGGCTGCGTGAGACACCGGACCAGTTCGAGTCCATGCGCGAAATCCGCTCGATCGCCCAGAACGCGCTTTACGATTACCGTAACCGCGTGGCCTATGGCGGCGCCAACGAAGGCGCGGGCAAGTCGGGCGAGTTGGTGGCCGCGGCGCTGATCGACGACATCGCGCTCAACGGGCCCTGGCCCGGCAAGGCAGAGTGGCGCCAGCAGCCGCTGGTGGCACAGGCACGGGATGGACGCGCGAACGGCCAGCAGGTCTTTGAACTGATGGAGGAGGCGCTGGCCTCCCCGGCGCACGACTACGACATGCTCGAATTGGTGTATGTGGTGCTTGCGCTGGGCTTCGAGGGGCCGTTCCGGACCGATGCGCGCGGCCCGCTCCTGCTGATCCAGTACCGCGAGAGATTGCTGGCCGCGATTCGTGAAGAGGGTCCCAAGCATCCGGACTCGTCGGTATCCTGGGCCGCGCAGAGCAGCACGCACAAGGCGCTCGCCTATATCAACCCGTTCACCATGATGCTGGCTGGCGTGCTGTTCATCGCGGCGTCGCTGGCCCTCGCGGTCTGGATTTTTGGCGACGCGGGGCCGCCCATCGTCAACGGCGAAACCGCGGCCGGCGATCCGGCGGTGTTGCGGAGCGCCGACCTGCAGCCCCGTTCAGACCCGGTGCCCGGCAATGTCAGGGCCGCTTTGCAGGGCGATATCGCTACCAAGGTCGTCACGTTCGACGCGTCCGGACCCTCGCTGATCATCGGCGTTTCCGGCGACATGATTTTCCATTCCGGAACCGCCGAGCCAGAACAGGCCAACATCGGCGTCATCCGGCGGATCGGCGCCGCTGTGGGAGCAGCGCAGGGGCCGGTCTATCTGGTCGCGCAACGGAATCCGGCTGTGCCGGACCTGGCCGCGCAAAGGCTGGCGGCGCTGGGCCATCAGCTTGATCCCTGGATAAGGGAAAGGGGGCAACGTCTCATGAGCATCGTCACCGAGCCGATAGGAGAGCCATCGACGCCGCCTGATGCCAGTATCAGGATCGTTCTGGGAAGGGAGGTGCGTCCGTCGTCGCTGGACAACGATGCATATCTCCTGCCGAAATGGTACTGACAGCGAACGGGCAAAGCAGCAGCGTGTACGGCGGAAAACTCAGTTTCAGGTCGATCGGCAGGACCCACACCGGCAAGGTGCGTCCCCATAACGAGGATGCGTTCCTCGAACGCACCGATATCGGCCTGTTCGTCGTCGCCGACGGCATGGGCGGGCACCGGGCAGGAGACGTGGCCAGCGCCATGATCATCGAACGCCTTGCCAAGGTGAAGCCGCCGATCGACGGCCGTACATTCCTGCGGGAGGTCCGCGAGGATCTGTACCGGATCAACGAGGACCTGTACGCCCAGGGCACCCGGCAGTCGCAGCAGCGGACCATGGGCAGCACGGTCGTGGCGGTGCTGATCTATCAGGACTTCTACGCGTGCCTCTGGGTTGGCGACAGCCGGCTCTACCGGCTTCGCAAGGGGGCGCTCACCCGGCTTACCCGCGATCATTCCTATGTCCAGCAGCTGGTCGATGCGGGCGAGCTCAGCCAGGCGGACGCGAGCGTTCACCCCATGCGCAACGTCATTACCCGCGCGCTCGGCGCCCACCAGGAGCTCCAGGTGGATACCTGTCACGGTCCGATCGAGACGGGCGACCGGCTGGTGCTCGCCACGGATGGCGTAACCGGCGTGCTCGGCGATGCCGAACTTGCAAGCATGTCCGGGATCGTCAACCTGATGGACGCGGCCGAGACTATCGAGGCCACCTGCCTCGACCGCGGTGCACCCGACAATCTGTCCTTCGTGATTATCGAGGCGGATTAGGTCGGCTTGCGCGGCATGATCACGGTCAGCGGTTGCGGCCGTGCGTGGCTAGTAGATGGCGAGCGCCGCCCGGATGGCGAGGACCAGCAGCACGATGGTGCTGATGGTGAAGATCCAGAAGCGCAGCAGGATGATGTTGACGGTCGCCTGGACGATGCTGTGGATGACGCGCAGCGCCACGTAGATCCACGCCAGCAAGACATTCACATCGCCCCACTGGCCGACCAAACACAGCGCCAGCACCACCGCGTAGAACAGCACGGGCTGTTCCAGCAGATGGTTGTAATTATCCGCCTTCCAGCGCACCTGGGGCGGTAGCTGCGCGTTGAACGCCTCTTTCGATTGGTCGGCGGCGAGCGAGACGCGGAGCCGCCGGATCGCCGGGATGCGCGTGGCGTACAGCCAGATCCACATCACGAAGGTCCACAGCACCAGCGTCATCATCGGCGCGAGCAGACTGGTGTGCATGATCGATCCTCCGCTGTTCCCGTTGCGGGAGATTAGCGGAATGCGGCGATATCACACGGACATTCGCCCCACCAATCCAGCCAGACCCAGTGACTAGGCCCGCGCCAGCTCGATGGTGACGGTCTCGCCCGCCAGCTTGTGCTCGGCCTTGAAACCGCCGGGCACATCCTCGCCGAAGCGCAAATCGACGGCGAGTGTCTCCCGGCACACATGATCGCGATGCTCGGCCAGCGCGCCGGCGACATTCTCGGGCACGCGGGCGGAAAGGTGAATCCGGTCGGTCACTTCCAGGCCGGCATCCTTGCGGGTCTGCTGCACCAGGCGCACGAAGTCGCGTGCCCAGCCTTCGCGTTCCAGGTCGTCATAGATACGGGTATCGAGCACCACGACGCCGCGGCCGCCGTCGAACGGCTCGGAATCGAGGCCCTCGCCGGTGACGACGCGCAAACTGAAGTCTTCCGGATCCAGCTCGATGCCGGCGATGGCGATCCGGCCGCCGTCCACCATGGTCCAGTCGCCCGAACGCTGGGCGTTCATGACGTCTTTCATCTTGCCGCCGATACGCTTGCCGATCTGCGGATTGACCTTCAGCTGCTGCTCGCCCATGGACGCGGGGTCGGTCGACAGCGCCACGGCCTTTACATTGACCTCGTCGCCGATCAGCGCCTGGAAGTCGGTCAGCGCCTGCGCGTCCGGATGGGCGACGGTCAGGGTCCGCAGCGGCAGGCGCGTGCGCAGGCTGTTGGCCTCGCGCAGCGACATCACGGCGGTGCAGATCTCGCGCACCTGGTCCATGCGCGTCACCAGGCCGCGCTCGGCGGGCAGGGCGGTGGCATCGGGCCATTCGCTCAGATGCACCGAGGTCTCGCCGGTCAGGCTCTTGTAGATGCGCTCGGCGATGAACGGCATCAGCGGGGCCAGCGCGCGGGTCACATAGGTCAGCGCCGTATACAGCGTGTCATAGGCGTCGCGCTTGTCGCCGTCCTCGGCCTCGCGCCAGAAGCGGGCGCGGCTGCGCCGGATGTACCAGTTGTTCAGGGCGTCGATGTAATAGGGCACGACCGCATAGGCGCCCGGCAGGTCATTGGCGTCGAGACGCGCCTCGATCTGCTCGACCAGCTCGCGGGTCTTGGCCAGCACATAGCGGTCCAATACGCCCTTCTGGTCGGCGCGCACGCTTGCCTTGTAGCCGTCGATGTTGGCGTAGAGGGTAAAGAACGAATAGGCGTTCCAGATCGGGATGATAGCCTGGCGCAGCGCCGGGCCGATGCCGGATCCCTCGCGCGGGATCGACAGGTCGCCGCCCGACAGAAGCGGCGACGAGATCATGTACCAGCGCAGCGCGTCGGCGCCGTATTCGTCGAACACCTCCATGGGGTCCGGATAGTTGCGCAGGCGTTTGGACAGCTTCTGCTTGTTCTCGTCCAGCACGACGCCGTGGCATACCGCCGAGCGGAACGGCGCCCGGTCGAACAGCGCCGTCGACAGCACCATCAGGGTGTAGAACCAGCCGCGGGTCTGGGCCACGTATTCGACGATGAAGTCGGCCGGGAAGTTGGCCTCGAACCGTTCCTTGTTCTCGAACGGATAATGCAGCTGGGCGAACGGCATCGAGCCGCTGTCGAACCAGACGTCGAGCACTTCCGGAACGCGCCGCATCATGGAGCGGCCGGTGGGATCATCCGGATTCGGGCGCACCAGTTCATCGACCATGGGCTTGTGCAGGTCGGTGGGGCGCACGCCGAAATCGCGCTCCAGCTCGTCCAGGCTGCCATAGACGTCGATGCGCGGATAGGCCGGGTCGTCGCTCTGCCAGACCGGGATCGGGCAGCCCCAGAACCGGTTGCGGCTGACGTTCCAGTCGCGCGCATTCTCCAGCCAGTTGCCGAACAGACCGTCACGGATATGTTCCGGGTTCCAGACGATGCCCTTGTTCAGCTCCACCATGCGCTCGCGGATCGACGTCACCTTGACGTACCAGGCGGTGATCGCCTTGTAGATCAGCGGCGTGTCGGTGCGCCAGCAATGCGGATAATTGTGCAGGTAGGTCTCGTGCCGGATGATCACGCCCGGCTGCGCCTTCAGGTCGCGGATAATGGCCTTGTTGGCCTCCAGCACGTTCTCGCCCTGATAGTCGGGTACCTCGGCGGTGAAACGGCCGGCCTCGTCCACCGGGACCACGATCGGGATGCCGTTGGCCAGCGCCACGTCCATGTCGTCCTCGCCGAAGCCCGGCGCGATGTGGACCGTGCCCGTGCCGTCGGAGTCGGAGACGAACTCGCCGGTCAGCACCCGGAACGCGTCGAGGTGCTGGAAATAGTCGAACAGCGGCGTGTAGCGGCGGCCTTCGAGCTGGGCGCCGGTCACCGTGCCCACGCGTGCCCAGCCGTCCAATTCGCGGTCGTAGCGGTCCAGCGCCGTGGTCGCCAGGATCACCCGCTGGCCTTCATGCTCCAGCACGGCGTATTCCAGGCCCTTGTTGACGGCCAGCGCGAGGTTGGACGGCAGGGTCCACGGCGTCGTCGTCCAGGCCAGCAGCCGCGTCGGCACCGTCTCGCCGTCGACCGGCTCCAGCAGGAAGCCCACGGTCAGCGCCGGGTCCTGCCGCTCGCGATAGGAATTGTCCAGCCGGGTCTCGAAATTGGACAGCGGCGTCTGTACCGCCCAGGAATAGGGCACGACCCTGTGGCCCTCATAGACGAGGCCCTTGTCGTAAAGCTGCTTGAACGCCCAGATCACGCTCTCCATGAACGGCAGGTTCATGGTCTTGTAGTCATTCTGGAAGTCGACCCAGCGGCCCTGGCGGGTGACGTAGTCCTCCCATTCCTGGGTGAACCGCATCACCGAGGTGCGGCAGTGCTCGTTGAATTTTTCGACACCGAATTTCAGGATTTCCTGACGGCCCGAGATCCCGAGCTCCTTCTCGGAGGTCAGCTCGGCCGGCAGGCCGTGGCAGTCCCAGCCGAACCGGCGCTCGACCTTGCGGCCTTTCATGGTCTGGTAGCGCGGCACGATGTCCTTGACGAACCCGGTTGCCAGATGGCCGTAGTGCGGCAGGCCGTTGGCGAAGGGCGGGCCGTCATAGAAGACGTATTCGTTGCTGGCGCCGTCCTTGATGGCGGGCCGTTCGTCTACCGAGCGCTCGAAAATGCCCTCGTTCTGCCAGAATGCCAGGATCTCGCGCTCGATGGCGGGAAAGCTGGGATTTGGCTCAACGTCAGGATACGGGCGTTTGGTGTCGTCCTGTCCCATGGCGGGTCTGTTTCTCGGTTGGGGTTTAACAACGGATCGCCGATCATCCGGCGGGCACAGGAGATAAAGCGTAGATCGAACCGCGTCCAGAGTAAGTCGCAGGACGCCGCATCGGCCCTCGCACCGTAACGGGCCGGAACAATGTCCCGTATGAGCGGCCGAAACGATCGGCTATGCTCAATTGTACGACGCGTGTTCAGGCAGCATTTGGGGCAAGATTTCGGCCGATGGGCTTGGCGGATAGCAAATATGTCGATCCCGGTGCGCTTGAACGGCTGATCTCGGGCGATGCAGGCGACGACTTCGTGCGGCTATTGTTCGAGTATGCGCCGTCGGCCATCGCCGTGTTCGACCGCGACATGCGCTATCTGGCCGCCAGCCGGCGCTGGTACGAGGATTACGAACTGGGCGACCAGCAGATCCTCGGGCAGTGCCACTATGACGTGTTTCCCGACGTGCCCGACCGCTGGCGGGACGAGCATGCGAAGTGCCTGGCGGGCGAGGCGCGGCGGTGCGAGCAGGATCGGTTCGATCGCTCGGATGGCACGACCGTCTATATCCGCTGGGAACTGGTGCCGATGGGGGACGGGTCGGCCCCGCCGCGGGGCATGGTGATGATGACCGAGGTGATCACCCGGCGCGTCGAGGCCGAGGCGGCGAAGCAGGCGACGGAAAAGACCCGCGAGATCGCCGAACAGATCGCCCATGTGGGAACCTGGGACTGGGATCTGTTGACCGACAAGGTTCATTGCTCGCCGGAAATGTGCCGGCTGCTCGGCATGGGCGACAATGCGATCACCATCGGGATCGACGATCTGATCGCGCCGGTACATCCGGCCGATGTCGCCGACATGACCGCGCGCATTGCCCGCGTCCGGTCGGGGCTCGATCCGCGCCCGGAATTGACGACCCGCGTGATCCGGCCAGATGGCACCACGGTGTGGCTGCGCCTTGCCGTTCGCGCCAGTCGCGATAGCGGCGGCAAGCCGGTGCTGGTGCACGGCACGATTCAGGACATCACCGACCAGCGTATGGCGCAACGCGAACTCGCGATCCGCGACCGGGCATTCGAAACGGCCGCCAGCCCGCTGACCCTGTCGACCCTGGACGCCCGGTATACCTACGGGAACAAGGCTTTTGTCGCGCTGCTGGGATACAGCTCGTTCGATGATATCGACGGACGGCCGTTCCGCGACTTCATCACCGATCCCGACAAGGTTGCCGGTTCCATCGAGACCCTGCGCGAAACCGGCCGCTGGGCCGGCGAGTTGCGCATGGTCCGGGCCGACGGCACCGAATTCGACGTGGCGGTGCTGGCCGGCGTGGTGCTCGACGACGAAGGCGAGCCGTTCCGCGTCATTGTGTCCTATCTCGACATCACCGAACGCAACAAGGCGCTGGCCGTGCTGTCGCGCCGCGAAGGCCAGCTGCGTCAGGCCCAGAAACTCGCGCGGGTCGGGGCCTGGCGCCTGGACATTGCCGGCGGTATTTACCAGATGCCCGCCGAAACCCGGAATATCCTCGGCCTGGACGGTGGTTACGCCGCCTATGACCAGGCGCTGGCTGAGCGCCAAATTCATCCCGACGACTTTCCGCAATTCGAGGCTGCCATACAGGAGCTGGAGTCCGGAGCAATCGACAGCGCCCGAGTGCAGTACCGCTTCCTGACCCCACACGGCGAGACAATCCATCTTCAGGTCATTCTTGAAGCCGAACGGGATGCTTCGGGAACGTTGACCGGCCTTTCGGGGGTGCTTCAGGATGTCACCGGGTTCAGGCAGCTCGAGCAGGCCCATCGCGAGACCGAACGGGCCATGACGGCGCTGATGCGCAACCTGTCGGGCATGGTCTACCGCTGTGAGAACGACGAGCGCTGGACAATGCGCTTTGTCAGCGACGCGTGCCGGCAGGTGCTTGGCTACGAGGGGCACGAACTGATCGACAATCAGTTGATCTCCTATATGGAGGTTCTCGACCCGCGCGACCGGCAACGGGTATGGGACGGGATCCAGAGCGCCATCAAGAACCGACATGCCTTCCAGATGTCCTATCGCATTACCACCAAGCAGGGTGAATTGCGCTGGGTGCTGGAACAGGGCAGCGCCATCCGCGATGAGCATGACAATGTGGTCGCGCTCGAAGGCTACGTGGCCGACATCACGGCCGAGCAGCGGGTTGTCGAACAGCTCCAGGAGAGCGAGGCGCGCAACCGGGCGATCATGGAATCCGCCTCGGTGGCACTGATCACCGCCAATGATCAGGGCATGATTGAATCCGCCAATCCCGAGGCCGAGCGTTTGTTCGGATACCCGGCGGCCGAAATTGCGGGCCGCGACCTGGCTGTTCTGATGCCGGCGTTTCACGCAGCGCCGGCCGAGGGTGGCGCACCGCGGGAGGTTACCGGCGTGCGGCGCGGCGGCGAGGAATTTCCGGTCGATCTGGCGGTCAGCGACATGCGCCTGGGCGACCGCCGCCTGATCATCGCCAGCGCGCGCGACCTGACCGAGCGAAAGCGGGCAGAGGCGCGTCTCAACCAGGCACAGAAAATGGAGACCGTGGGCCAGCTCGTCGGCGGTGTCGCTCACGACTTCAACAATCTGCTGATGGCGATGCAGCTGAACCTGGAACTGGCGACCATGCTGGTCGACGACCGTCCGGAGGTTGCGGAGTCGATCAATGTGGCGCTGAGCGCGGTCGATCGCGGCGCCGAATTGACCAGGCGCCTGCTCGCCTTCTCGCGCCAGCAGCCGCTGGAGCCGCGCGTCATCAACGCCAACGAACTGATCGGCAACATGATGAAGCTCCTGCACCGGCTGCTGCAGGAAAACATCGACACCCAAACGCATCTCGATCCTGCGATCTGGCCGATGGAGGTGGATCCGGGCCAACTCGAGGCGGCGCTGCTCAACCTGATCGTCAATGCGCGCGACGCCATGCCCGACGGCGGCAGCTTGCGTATCGAGACTGCCAACGTGGTGCTTGAGCCGGCCGATGCCGAACATCCCGACGATGTCGCGCAGGGCGAGCATGTCCGGATTACCGTCAGCGACACCGGTACCGGCATGCCGCCTGATGTTCAGGAGCGTGCCTTCGACCCGTTTTTCACCACCAAGGATGTGGGCAAGGGCAGCGGCCTGGGCTTGTCCATGGTCTATGGTTTCGTCAAGCAGTCGGGCGGTCATATCGCCATCGATAGCAGCGTGGGCGTGGGGACACGCATCGTGCTGCATTTCCGCCGCGCCCATGCAGCGCCAGTGTCGTCGATGGCGCGCAAGCCTGAGCAGGAGACCATTCGTCCCGGCCACGAAACCATCCTGCTGGTCGAGGATGACGCTGATGTGCGCCAGACCATCGACCGGCTGCTGAAATCGCTGGGCTACCAGGTGACCGCCGCGGCGGACGGTCCGGCTGCGGTGGAACTGATCGTGGGCGGCCTGCGGCCGGATCTGCTGCTCGCCGATGTGGTGCTGCCCAAGGGCATGGGTGGCATGGACGTCGCCGAGGCTGTGGCCGCGCGCGTGCCGACCTGCCGCATCCTGTTCATGTCCGGCTACACCGAGGATGCGGTAACCCATCATGGCCGGCTGGATGAGGGCGTGGTGCTGCTGTCCAAGCCGTTCCCGCGCGACTTGCTTGCCAGCAAGGTCCGAGAGTTGCTGGATGACTAGTGTTCCCGGCGCCTCGCGCCCGCTCGACCGGGCAGTGTGTGACCAGCCTGCCGCCGTGGCCCACGGGCAAAAAATGAGCACCACCGGCGGGGACCAGTGGTGCTCAGTTCCCTCAGGGAGGAGGGTAAGGGACACTTGGCGGATGCCGTGCCTTGTGTCCCCCTCCGATGCGGCACGCGGCCGCATCCGGAAGTTCGTCCGTCGCTCGGGGAAACCCGCGACCTGAACGTTGCGCACGCCTGCTCCCACACACTTATGTTACCGGTTGGCAACGCTTTCGGTGTATAGCTATGGCTACGCTGGTTTTTAGGTTGTGCAGGCAGTCTCCCCGGAACCGTCTTTGGCGGTCTGTAACTGTGTGACAATCGTTACCCAAGTTTCTACGACCGTCAAGATCAATCAAATCCGACTGTTATGTCAAAAAGCGGCTGGCGTTGTATAACGGGTGTGCAGAGGCGGAGGTGCAGACAACGATGGATGGCGAAATGACGGAACTGGTCAAGGGCAGGGCACGTGGGCAGACAGGCCGGGAAACCTGGCAGTCGCGCAAGAGCGCGGAAACCCGCACGGAAATCCTCGACGCCGTCATCCGGTCCTATATCGATGTCGGCTATGGCCGCACCACGCTGCAGCAGATCGCCGACCGTACCGGCCTGTCGCGCGGCGCCATCATCTATCATTTTCCCTCCATGGTGGACGTCACCAAGGCGGCGATCTCCTACCTGCAACAGAAGCGGCTGGTCATCTACCGCGACACCCTGGAGCGGATCGAGGGTGAGGAGGACTTTGTCGGCCACGCGCTCGAGACCCTTTGGCAGCAGATTTCCGACCCGCTGTTCATGGCCTACAACGAACTCACCGTTGCCGCCCGCACCGACCCGGAGCTGGAAAGCATCATGCGTCCGGCACAGGAGGAATATGAACGGGAATGGGATCGGATCGGCCGAGATCATTCCCACGCCCAATCCGATCAGGACGACCGCTTCGGCCTGACCGCCGATCTCGTGCAATATGCCATGATCGGCATGGCCGTCAGCTTCATGTGGACCGACGCAGACTACCGCAAGCGCCGGCTGCTCGAGGACCTGAAGGACCACGTCCGCGCCCTGCTGCGCGATGGCATTCCGGGCCCCGTCATGGACGCCATCGCCGCTTACGGCGTAAAGCGCGGCATTCCCGGCGAATAGGTTTTCGGCCGCCCGGATTGTGCTAGGGTTCCCCGGAAACTGGGGGAGACCGGACATGAGTGAATCGCTTGAAGCACGAATCCAGCGGCTCGAGGACATCGAGGCGATCAAGCAACTGAAGGCCCGCTACTGCCAGGCCTGCGATGACGACCACAACCCCGACAGGGTGGCCGCGTGCTTCATCGAAGACGGGTTGTGGAAAGGCAAGAACATCAATGTTCACGCCAAGGGTCATGCGGCGATCAAGGACTATATTGGCGGAGTCCGCAACAGCGGCCGCATCCGCAACTGCGCCCACATGGTGTTCAACCCGATCATCACCCCGGTCGGCGACCGCGCCACCGGCCACTGGCGCTTTGTCATGCAATTCACCGGCAAGGTGCCGGACGGTTCGCTGCAGTATCACCGCATCATCGGCTTCTACGAGGAAGAATATGTGCGGGTAGATGGCCAGTGGCTGTTCGAGGCGCTGCACGTCACCGTCGAGGAATCCGGGCCCTATAGCGTCGAGCCCAGCCGCCTGGCATAGGCGGGCTTTCCACAATCTGATTTTGCCTGCGTGTCTGGTGGGGGCCGGACGGCGCGGCTTTGCCTGTGCCATTTATGACACACTCTCCAATATTCTTAATATTGAACAGCGATCCACTTTTAATCTCGCTTGCCTGTAATTTGATACGCGCCCTAGAATTGGGCGGTAGAAGATCGCAAGGGGAAGTTTCGAACTTCGCATATGACCGGCCGGGCGGCGCCATGGCGTTTCCGGGGACGGCGGTGCTTTGCCCAAGCGAGGGAGGCAATCGCGCACAAAGCGCTTATGGGGAGGCAAGTCATGACAATCAAGGGATTACGCCTGACAACCGGGCAATGGGCGGCCATGGGAGTGGCGGCGCTGTGGATGTGGCATCCGGCAGGCGCCGCGGCGCAGGACGCACCGCCGCGTCCGGCGGCCGAGGCCGTCCGGCCGCATTTCGACACGGTCGTGGTGTCGGCCCGAAAACGCGAGGAAACCGTGCAGGACGTGCCGGTGGCGATCACCGCCGTCAGCAAGGCCGAGCTCGAACGCTATGCCATCGCCGACCTCAACCAGGTGTCGACGATCACGCCCAACCTGACCATCAGTCCCAGCTCCAGCGGCGCGGGTGCGCTACTGTATATCCGCGGCATCGGCACGTCGTCCGTCGACGCCGGCTTTGACCAGTCGGTCGGCCTGGTCATCGACGATGTGTTCTACAATCGCGGCCAGTGGATCGCCCAGGGCTTCATGGACATGCAGCAGGTCGAGGTGCTGAAAGGCCCGCAGACCCTGTATTTCGGCAAGAATACGCCGGCCGGCCTTGTCAGCA